>CAJMRP010000086.1 GCA_905215765.1 uncultured bacterium | reverse complement strand
TGCAGGTTTCTCCCGATCAAAAGCCATGGGAGCAGGTGCGCATTGGCCTGTATGTAACCGATGCTCGCTAGATGAGCGCCGCAGAGCAAACCTCAGCTTGCTCTATCATGCATAGGCAAGGGATTCGCCGGGTTCCGGCTCTGCCCATGGGGTAGGGTTGGGGCCGCGGCTTTTGTATGCGACGGCAGGGCGGAGGAGACGCGTCATGATGTGGTTCACGGCAGATACGCACTTTGGTCACTCGAATATTATCGAGCTCACGCACCGTCCGTTCTCGTCGGTCCAAGAGATGGATCGCCGCCTTATTGCGAATATCAACGACCGTGTGAGCGCGCGCGATTCCCTCTACATCCTGGGCGACTTCTCGTTTCGCACGACGGTCGAAGAGGCATACGCCATTCGCAAAAAGATCGTTTGTCAGCATGTGCATCTCATTCGCGGTAATCACGACAAGCACTGGATTGATAGCCCCTTCCCAGACGCCTTTGAATCCGAGCAAGACTATCTGGAAATCAAGCCAGGGTTTGCCAAGGGCGTCCGCCTGGACCTGCTCCATTACCCCATGTTGAGCTGGAACGGCAAATGGCGCGGGGCTATTCATCTTCATGGGCACATTCATACCGAGGGACCCGATTATAACGAGCGCAATCGCGAGCACGGCATTTTGCGCTACGACGTGGGTGTTGATGCCAACGAGTATTGCCCCGTGAGCCGCGATGACATCCTGACCTTCTTTGATGGTGTTGAGCCAAAGCCGGCGCAGCTGGCATAGTGAAGTGACGGGGTCAGTGTGGCCGGGTTAACGCGGCGCCGCTGGTGTGCTGAAGTCGGCACGGTGCGGCGTCCGGCGAGCCCAAGTGGAGTTACTGGCGGTTCCTTCGGCAGCGTCATCCTGTGACGGTAAAACGTGCATTTTGAAATGAGTAGCGGTTGTTGAAACGTTTTGAGGGCGTTTTGGGACCCGGGACGTGCGATTTTCCGCCGCTCGTTGAATTTGGGCTCGGAAATGCGCGATTTTCCGCCGCTGGTTGCATCCATCGCGACCGCGCCTGACGTCGCCGCAGCGGGCACGATCACGATTGGCGCCACGAGGACTTCGAGGCCACATGGGTCCGATATCACGGTAATGTTGCCGCCTCCATTTGGGTCATCGTGCGCGGCTGTGTCCCCTTGGGGCGGTATGCTGTCTTTCAAAGCAAGCCAGCGAAGGGGAGCTCCATGAACGAGATCAAGTGCCCGCATTGCGGCGAAGTTTTTAAGGTCGATGCGTCCGGCTATGCGGATATCGTCAAGCAAGTGCGCGATGCCGAGTTTTCGCGCGACCTGGATGAGCGTGTGAAGGCTGTCCAGCGCGAGGGCGAGCAGGCGCTGGAGCTTGAACGCTCGCGTTCGACGGCCGCCTTGCAAAAGGCAGAGTCTCAGCGCAACGCTCAGCTTGTCGAGCAGAAGAATGCTGCAGCTCAGCAGCTGGCACAAGAGGTTGCCAAGCGCGATGCCGAGCTTGCCGAGTTGCGCGCTAAGCTCGAGGGCGCTGCCGCAGAGCGCGAGAGTGCAAGCCAGCGCGCGGCGGTTGAGGCCCGCGCCGATGCTCAAAAGGAGAATGCCGAGCTCCAGCGTGAGATTGATAGCCTGCGTGCGCAGCTTGGGCGCAAAGATGACGAAGCAAAGCTTGCCGAGTCGGCGGCGCGCAACGCTGCTCAAAACGATTTAGCTGCGCGCGACGCTCAGATTGCCGAGCTGCAGGCCAGGCTCGCCGCGGCGGACAAAGCCCAGGAGATGGCGCTTGCCGCTGCCGCGGCAGAGTCGCAGCGTGAGCTCGATGCCGCTCGCAGCGAGGCCGAGCGCGCGCTTACTGACTATCGCGCGAAGGTGCAAGAGAAGTTCTCCGCCGCAAAGGCTCAGTCCGAGCAAGAGGCCGAGGGCCTGCGTGCCCAGCTGCGCGAGCAGGAACTGATGGCAAAAATGAACCTGTCAGAGGCGGTCGCCGCGGCGGAGCGTGAGCGCGATGAGGCACGTGCCAAACTGACGAGCGAGCTGGCAGTGCGCGATTCTCGCGAGGAGCAGGCCAAGGCGGCACACGAGCTCGAGCTTGCGCAGGCCAAGCGTGCGAGCGATGACCTGATTCGCTACAAGGATGAAGAGATCGAGCGCCTTAAGGACATGAAGGTCCGCCTGTCCACCAAGATGGTGGGCGAGTCGCTCGAGCAGCACTGCGAGACCGAGTTTAACCGTCTGCGCATGACGGCGTTTCCTAACGCGTACTTCGAGAAGGATAACGATGCGTCCGAGGGTAGCAAGGGCGACTTTATCTTCCGCGAGTGCGACGCGAGCGGCAACGAGGTCATTTCGATTATGTTCGAGATGAAAAACGAGAACGACGAGACTGCGACCAAGCACAAAAACGAGGACTTCTTTAAGAAGCTCGATCACGATCGCCGCCAAAAAGGCTGCGAGTACGCGGTGCTCTGCACGTTGCTCGAACCCGAGAGCGAGCTTTACAACGCCGGCATCGTGGACGTGAGCTATCGCTACGAGAAGATGTACGTGATTCGCCCACAGTTCTTTATTCCCATGATCACGCTTCTTCGCAACGCCGCCATGGGTTCGCTGCGCTATAAGCAGGAACTGGCTGAGTACAAACAGCAGAATATCGACGTCACGAACTTCGAAGCCAAGATGGAAAAGTTCAAGAATGATTTCGGTCGCAACTACGAGATCGCGAGCCGCAAGTTCCAAACGGCGATTGATGAGATCGACAAGACGATTAGCCATCTGCAGAAAACCAAGGAGGCGTTGCTGTCCTCCGAGAACAATCTGCGCCTAGCCAACAAGAAGGCCGACGATCTTACCATTCGCAAGCTCACGTGGGGCAACAAGACCATGAAGGCCGCGTTTGACGAGGCGCGCGGGGCTGCGACAGAGACAAACGATGAGCCAGCCGAGGCGGATTCGTATGAGGTCGAGGATACCGAGTAGGGGATAGCGTATCGCGCAAAAAACGGGGCCGCTGGCGATATTGCCAACGGCCCCGCTTGTTTCGTTCCAGCATGTTCGGCTAGTCCTCGAGCAGGTCCTCGATAAAGCCGACGCGGTAGTTTTTGAAGATGACCTCGCCGCCGTCTTGGGTGGCGTCCAGATCGACATCGCCCATGATGCCAAAATCGTGGTCGCCATCCTCGTCGGCAAAGATCTGGTGCACGTGCCATACGTGTGCGGTCTTCTCGTCGGACTCGTCAATGGAAAACATCGCGGCGCTGCGGGCATCTCCGTCGGTGAGGATTTCCTCGTGCTGCTCGTGGTAAGCGTCGAGTGTTTTTTGCCAGCGGATCTCGCTCATGCCCCAGTCCTCGTCGAGTTCGCCCAGGTCGCGAACGTGCTCGCGGGCGGCAAGGGTCACGCGGCGGAAGAGCGCGTTGCGCACCAATAGCGTGCAGCCGCGACGGTCCGCCACGACCTCGTCGATGCCCTGCGGCGGCGCAGCATCGAGGGCTGCCGGGTTGCCGGCGTTCTCCCACTCGTCCACCAGGCTCGAGTCCACCGAGCGCACCACAAAGCCCAGCCACGAGATAATGTCGCGCAGGCGCTCGTCGCGCTTCTCGATGGGCACGGTGCGGTCGAGCGAACGATAGGCCTCTGCTAGGTAGCGCAGCAAAATGCCCTCGGAGCGGGCGATGCCGAGCTTTTGAATGTAGCCCTTAAAATCGCTCGCGCTTTCCAGCATATCGCGCAGGACGCTCTTGGGCGAGAGCTGGTAGTCGTTTGCCCAGGGCACTTCCTGGCAGTACTTGTCAAAGGCGGCGTCGAGCAAATCCTCGAGCGGCTTTTCGTACGTGACGTCCTGAATGCGCTCCAAGCGCTCCTCATACTCGACGCCGTCAGCCTTCATTTCGGCCATCGCGCGGTCGCGCGCGGCGCGCTCCTGTGCGCGCAGCACCTGCTTGGGATCCTCGAGCGTTGCCTCGACCATCGAGATCAGATCCATGGTATAGGTCTCGCTCTCGGGGTCGAGCAGCTCCAACGCGGCAAGCAAGAACGGCGAGAGCGGCTGATCGAGTGCGAAGTCCTCGGGCAGATCGACCGTCAGCGCGTAGTCGATGTCCGGCGCGGCGTCAGCCGGAGCGTCGGGCGCGGGCGGCACCTCGGTGCGAACGACGACGCCGGAATCGATGAGTGTGGCGAAGATTTCGTCGGCGCGAACCTCGAGCTTGGCCTTTTCCTCGGGAGTCTGCAGGCTCGTCTCGATGAGGTCGTGTACGCGGGCTCGGGCATCGCCGCCCTGCTCGACCACGCTAATCACCATGGAGTGTGTGATGCGCAGGCGCGGCTTGAGCGTTTCGGGCTGCGTCTCGATCAGGCGCTCAAAGGTCTGCTTGTTCCAGGTGACAAAGCCCTCGGGGGCCTTTTTCTTTTTAATCTTACGGAGTTTTTTGGGGTCGTCGCCCGCTTTGGCCATAAGCTTGGCGTTTTCGATCTCGTGCTCCGGCGCCTCGGCAATTACCATACCCTCGGTGTCAAAGCCCGAGCGGCCGGCGCGACCGGCAATCTGGTGGAACTCGCGGGCGCGCAGACGACGCATCTTGTAACCGTCGAACTTGGTGAGCGCGGTGAGCACCACGGTGTGGATGGGCACGTTGATGCCGACGCCGAGCGTGTCGGTGCCGCAGATGACGGGCAGCAGGCCCTGCTGCGCCAGGCGCTCAACCAGTAGGCGATAGCGCGGCAGCATACCGGCGTGGTGCACGCCGACGCCGCAGCCGAGCAGGCGCTTGAGAATCTTGCCGAAGGCGGTGGAGAAACTCGTGTCTTTGGCAGCTTCCTTAATGGCCTCGCGCTGCTCCTTGCTAGCGATGCCAAAGTTGGCAAGCGACTGTGCCGTGGCAAGCGCGGCGTCCTGACTAAAGTGCACGATGTAGAGTGGGGCCTCTCCGCGGCGCATGGCGAGCTCGACGGTGCCCTCGAGGGAGGTCGTCACATAGTCGTAGCTCAGCGGAACAGGGCGCGGGGCGTCGACAACCAGGTCGCAAGCAGCGCCGGTGTGCTCCTCGAGCGAGGCGGCGATGGCGGTGACATCGCCGAGCGTGGCACTCATGAGCATAAACTGCGTGTGGGGCAGGGTGAGCAGCGGCACCTGCCATGCCCAGCCGCGGTCGGGGTCGGCAAAGTAGTGGAACTCATCCATGGCTACGCAGCCCACATCGGCGTCCTCGCCCTCGCGTAGCGCATCGTTGGCAAGGATTTCGGCCGTGCAGCAGATGACGGGTGCCTTGGTATTGATATGCGTATCGCCGGTGATCATGCCGACGTTATCGCGGCCGAGTACTTGTACCAGGTCGAAGAACTTTTCGCTGACCAGGGCCTTGATGGGGGCCGTGTAATAGCAGCGCTTGCCCTGCGCCATGCCCATAAAGAGCATGCCCAGCGCGACGAGCGATTTACCCGATCCGGTCGGTGTGCCCAAAATGACGTGATCGCCGGCGGCCAGGTCCATGAGGGCCTCTTCTTGGTGATCCCACAGCTCAATGCCACGGTCGCTCGTCCATTCAAAGAAGCGTTCGAAGGCCTGATCGGGCGTGAGCCATGGTTCGGGCTCACTGCCATCCTCGGGCTCCCACCAGGTGGGGGAGAGCGCACCGAGTGAGCCGAATTCGGCTTCGGTTCCCGTGCCGCCCGAGAACGAGCTGGCGGCGCCGGTGCCGGAAACGGTGCTGGCGGAAGTATCTGTCGTGGTCTGTGCCATGTGGTTGCTTTCTCTCGCGTTTGTCCGCCAACTATTATGGCGTAGCGGAGGCGCGGGGTGCCAGCGCGCGAGAAAATGCAGGAAATGGGCGTTCTGCCCAGCCGTTTGGTGCAGTTGTCGGCTAAGTGAGTAGACTTTTTGCGATGTCGCGAGCACATGGCTTTTGCGCAAGGGCTCTATCTGCGGTTTTAGTTTTCGTTATGCGGGTTGTGCTTGGCTATTGCAAAAAAGTCTACTCACTTAGGTTTGAGGGTCGTTCGCTGGCGCCTATTTTCACTTGTTTGCCGACGCCGCGACCATCAGAAGCCCCTAGGACTCCTGCGGCAGGCGTTTTTTGCCTTTGCGGGCGCGGTTTTTAAAGTTCTCGACGGCTTCTTCCATGCCCAGAGGTACATAGGTGAGCTCATCGAGGTTATCGGGCAGGTAGCAGGCAAGGCTTTGCTCCTGCGCTCGGCCTGCTGCGAGTTGCTCTTCAGTAGGCTTCTCGTCGGGTGTGGCGCAAATGCCATAGACGGCGGCACCCATCTCGCGCGTGCGGCGCTCATATTCGGTCTCGGGATGCTCGGGATGGTCGCGGCGTACGTCGTCACTTACCCAAAGCGTGTCGTAGCCGGCCGCGGCAAACTGTCCCAGGGCGTAATCGCGCAATGGCTTGCTGTCGGTGCGCAGCGTGACGGTGGCGCCGGCTGAAAAGAGCGGGCGATAGAGCATCAGATGGTCGACATGGACGAGTCGTTTTTTAGCGTACTTGGCCTTGGGCTGCGGCGTGGGAAAGTTAATGGTGATGGCATCGAGCTCGCCTGCGGCAAACAGCTGTGGCAGCGATGCGGCGCCTCGGGGCAGGACGAGTGCGTTGGATAGCCCCTGTTCGCAGATTTTCTGCGCGGCATAGGCGATGCAGATGGGCTCCTGGTCCATGCCGATAAAGAGGGTGTCGGGCTCGCGGTGGGCGCGCTCGACCAGATAGGTTCCCTTGCCACAGCCCAGATCCAGATGAAGGTGTTCGAAGGGCTTGCTGCCTGCGGGCGCACAGGCCTTGCGCCAATCTCCGACATAGGCCTCGGGGTTCGTCTCAATCGCATCGGCGTAGCGCTCCAGGCGCTCCTCGAGCACAAAGTTCTTAGGCGTGCGAACGTGGACGGCTCCCATGAGGCTCCTTGGTCATAAGTATGGAACGCATAGCTGCGCGTTCCGTCAATGGGTTGAAAAAAGGGTAGGCATAGTTTGCCCGAAAGACGCTGTGCGGCTCGACGGCGAGTCGTCGGTGCCTACAGGCGCTTGAGAATCACATAGCGGTTGAGCTCGCCGCTACGACCGTCGGCATGGAAGCGCTCAAGCTCGCGCACGGGGACCTCGCCGCTCTTGTAGAACGTACGGACGCCGCGCACCAGGTCGGTGATCTGCTGATCGTCAAAGTGATGGCAATAGCGGTAGGCGTGGCGGTCGTTTTGCCAGCCAATGAGGTGGTCGCCGGCTTCAAACTGCGCGGAATCGTAACCCTCAAACGGCGGGGTGAGCTCGGCGCGGGCCTCGGCGCGAACGGCCTTGCGCGCCATGCGCTCGTCGTTCATAAACTCCCAAAAGCTGATGGCGATGATGCCACCTGGGCGCGTCTGACGCACCAGGGCGTCGAGCACGCGTACGCGGTACTCGCACGACGGCACGTGGTGCATAAAGCCAAAGCAGACTGAGATGTCGGCGAGCGGGGCGTCGAAAAGCACGTCGGGTGTCTCGGCGGGGTTGAGCTTCATGAGGGCGTCGAGCACGTCGAGTTCCTGGAAGTGCAGGTTGGGAATGCGCAGCGCGTGGCCATGTGCATCGATGGCCAGGTCTTGACACGAGTCGACGCCATAGAACTCAAACGGGCAGCTGGCATCTGCCGAGGGGTTTGCGCCGTCGACGCCCTTGGCGGCAAGTGCGCCGCCGGCGGCAAAGTTTTCGAATCGCATATTGCCGCAGGCGAGATCGAAGACGCGGACGGGATGCTCGATCGTGGCGACGTCGAGCTGTTCGAGCGCGATGTCCATGGTGCGCACCCAGCCGGGCCACGGGGCCTGGCGCGTATCGGAAAAGGAGGCGGAGTGCTCGCGATAGAACGTGTTGTTGAGCTGGATGAGCGATGAGGCGAAATCGCGGTTCACGGCGCGGAACTCCCTCCGTTGGCGGTGTGGAATAAACAGTATGACCATACTACCGTTAACGCCGCAACGGGGACAACCGAGCTGCGGCTCATTGCTTTGTTTGGACACATTTCCGCAGCTCATATGTGCCCGCAACCGCCAGTTGTCAAAAAACTCACTAGAATAGGTGGCATGCTTTTGGCGGTGGCGGATAGATTTTTAACTGTGCAAGGCGCCTTAAGAACAAAAACGGTCCGGCGGCACGGCTGGCATCACATAGGAGGAACCATGAATGTAGAAACTGCGCAGCGGCTCGCCGACCTTCGCCGCAGCAAGGGCTTTAGCCAAGAAGGGCTGGCGCGAAAGCTGGGGCTGTCGCGCCAGGCGGTTAGTAAATGGGAGCGTGCGGAGAGCTCGCCCGATACCGAGAACCTGATCTCGCTCGCCAAGCTCTATGGTGTGAGTCTGGACGAGCTGCTCAATCCGAGCGATGAGATTGAGGACGATATCGAGTTTGAGAACGAGGACCGCGCTCGTCAGCGCGAGGCCGAGGCGGCAGAGCGCGCCCGCACCCATGAGGCGGCGGCGCGCG
>CAJMRP010000085.1 GCA_905215765.1 uncultured bacterium | reverse complement strand
TCAACAAGGCCATGACGACCCTCAAGGAGTCCGACCTGGTCGAGCAAAACCGCTATGGCCGCGTGACGCTTACCGAGAAGGGCCGCGTCTACGGCGCCGACCTGTGGCGCTGCCATCGCATGCTCCGGTCGTTTCTCGAGCACGACCTTGGCGTCGCGCTCGCCGTCCTGGACCATCTTCTGGCCGGCAAACACGGCGCGCGAAAGACACAGCGCCGCCACGCGTTCCTCGGCGGAAAGATACGTATTGCGCGAGCTCTTGGCCAGGCCATCCTCCTCGCGGATAATCGGGCAGCCCACAATCTGGATGCCAAAGTTGAGGTCGCGCACCATGCGGCGGATGACGGCGAGCTGCTGGGCGTCCTTCTGGCCAAAGTAGGCGCGGTCGGGACACACGATATTAAAAAGCTTGGAGACGACAGTGCACACGCCACGGAAGTGGATCGGGCGCGTCAGGCCACAAAGCTCATGCGTGAGCTCGTCCATGTTCACATAGGTACAGGCGTTGGGCGCGTACATCTCGGAGGGTTCGGGGTGAAAGACCAGTGCGGCGCCGGCCTCCTCGCAGAGCTTGCAGTCGCGATCGAAATCGCGCGGGTAGCTCTCCAGATCCTCGGTAGGACCAAACTGCGTGGGGTTCACGAAGTCGGACACGACAACGCGATCGTTCTCGGCCGCAGCGCGCACGATCAGGCTCTTGTGACCCTCGTGCAAAAATCCCATGGTGGGAACGAGTCCGATCGTCAGGCCTTCACGCTTCCATGCGCGCACCTGCTCGCGGACCTCGGCGACGGTAGCTGCTGTTTGCATCATTAACTCCTCGATAACGGTAACGATAGATGATCAGCCGACCTCATTATTTGGCGGCGCGAAGCTCCTCCATCACGGCGGGATCGATCTTATAGCTCTCGGCGGCAGCGGGGAAATCTCCCGACTGGACAGCTTCATCATAGGCGCGATAGGCCTGCTTCATGGCCTCGCCGATCTGTCCAAACTGACGTACCATCTTGGGCTTGAATCCGCCCGTGGTCATACCGAGCAGGTCTTGCGCGACAAGCACCTGGCCGTCCGTGCCGCTACCGGCACCGATGCCGATCGTGAATGCCGAACTCAACTGCTCGGTCACATAGGTGGCAAGGTCTGCCGGCACGCACTCGAGCACAATCGAGAAAGCGCCCGCGGCCTCGATGGCCAAGGCATCCTCGACGAGCTGCTTGGCTGCCTCCACAGACTTGCCTTGCACCTTAAAGCCGCCAAAGGTGTTGACAGACTGCGGCGTGAGGCCGATATGCCCCACCACGGGAATACCTGCCTGCGTCATCGCGCGGATCTGTTCGCAAACGGTCACGCCGCCTTCGAGCTTAACGGCCTGGCAACGGCCCTCCTTCATAAGACGCGCAGCGTTTGCCACAGCAGTGGGAATGTCGGTTTGGTAAGAGCCAAAAGGCATGTCGCCCACCACAAAGGTGTCATTGCAAGCGCGCGTAACGCAACGCGTATGATGAACCATGTCGTCCATAGTCACAGGCAGGGTCGAATCGTAGCCCATCATGGTCATGCCCAGAGAATCGCCCACGAGGATCATATCGATACCGGCTTCTTCGACAAGCTCCGCCATCGTGTAGTCATAGCTGGTCACCATGGTGACCTTACCGCCCTCGTCAACTTTCTTCTTGAGCGTCAAAACGGTGTTCTTTGCCATATATGCTCCTCTTTACGGTCTCGGCGCGCGAGGGACAACCACGCGCGCCGAAGGCACCGAATGTTCCGTTTTATTCTACTACGCAGGCCGATTCATACCCCGAAAGCATGGCAAGAACACGACACCCGCGCCTCGTGCATGACTCGCTTTTCTAAACAAGCGAAAGGGCGTGCTCGATATCGGCAATCAGATCCTGCGAGGACTCGAGGCCGCAGGACAGGCGCACCATATCGGGGCTGATGCCACAGGCCTCAAGCTCGGCATCGTTCATCTGGCGATGCGTTGCATTTGCGGGATGCAGGCAGCAGGTACGAGCATCGGCCACGTGCGTGGCGATTTGGCACAGCGAGAGATTCTTCATGAAAGTCTCTGCTGCGGCGCGGCCACCCTCAAAGCCAAAGCTCACAACACCGCAGGTGCCGTTGGGCATGTACTTCTTCGCGGTCTCGTAATAAGGATCTCCCTCAAGGCCCGGGTAGCTCACGAAGCGCACCTTGGGATGGCTCTGCAGGAACTTGGCAACGGCCAGGCCGTTCTCGCAATGACGCGGCATGCGCACATGCAGGCTCTCGAGCGAGCTGTTCAAGAAAAACGCCGCCTGCGGGTTCTGCATGGGGCCAAGATCGCGCATGAGCTGCGCGGTGGCCTTAGTAATGAAGGCGCCCTCACGACCGAACTTCTCGGCATAGGTCACGCCGTGATAGCTCTCGTCGGGCGTGGTGAGACCCGGGAACTTGTCCGCATGGGCCATCCAGTCAAACTGGCCATGGTCGACGATCACGCCGCCCAGGTAGGCAGCATGTCCATCCATGTACTTGGTGGTGGAGTGCGTAACGATATCGGCGCCCCACTCAAAGGGACGGCACATCACGGGAGTCGGGAAGGTGTTGTCGACCATCAGCGGCACGCCGTGGTCATGTGCGGCCTTGGCAAAGCGCTCAATATCGAGCACGGCAAGGGCGGGGTTTGCGATCGTCTCGCCAAAGACGAGCTTTGTGTTGGGCTGAAAGGCAGCCTCCAGCTCCTCATCGGTGCAGTCGGGGGCGACGAACGTGCAGGTCACGCCCATGCGGCCCATGGTGTGGGCGAACAGGTTATACGTACCGCCGTAAATGGCAGAGCTTGCGACCACGTGATCGCCGGCACCGGCAACGTTAAAGATCGCGAGGAAGTTCGCTGCCATGCCCGAACTCGTGAGCATCGCTGCGGTGCCGCCCTCCATCTCGCAGATCTTGGCGGCAACCAAATCGCACGTGGGGTTCTGCAGACGGCTGTAGAAGTAGCCAGACTCCTCCAGGTCAAACAGCTTGCCCATGTGCTCCGACGTGTCGTACTTCCACGTGGTGGACTGGTAGATGGGCACCTGGCGCGGCTCCGCATCTCCCGGGTGATAGCCGCCCTGAACACATGTAGTACCGATAGTCTGCTCGCTCATATCTAGCTCCCTTGCCTGGGTTACGTTTTATTCGGTTCACGATACCGCTACCCTGCACCCCTCTCAACCCATCCCCAAGGTAGGTTATGGGAAAAATTGATTAGGGGTATTTATCTCAAGCCTTGGGCATTTGCTCGATAGATAAAAATGAGGCATACATGAAGCTCTCGATGATTACATGCCCCGTCACGGGTACCATAGGCGGGTACACCGTGACCAAGGAGACAACAATGAAGCAAATCGATACGGCCCAGCTCGACATCACCGCCTGTCAGGCTCAAGCTGCCGAATACCACGCCCGTGGCTTTAACTGCGCCCAGGCCGTCGCCTGTACGCTCGCGCCTGCCGTCGGACTCGACCCCCAGGTCGCCTTTACCCTCACCGAGGGCTTTGGCGCCGGCATGGGCGGCATGACCGAAACCTGCGGCGCCATCTCGGGCGCCGTGGCCATCATGGGCTTTGTGATGAGCGACGGCATGGAAAACCCCAAGACCAAGGGCCAGACCTACAAACTGTCGCGCGAGATCGCCAAGCGATTTGGCGAGAAGAACACGACGACCGTCTGCGGCACGCTCAAGGGCATCGGATCGGATAAAGGTCCGCTCCGCAGCTGCCCCGGCTGCATCGACGATGCCGTCGAGATCGCCTGCGATGTGCTAAAGCAGCTCGCCGAGTAAACGGCAGCAACAGAAAAACGACGGCCGGCGCGCTTGGGATCCATCCAAAAGCACGCCGGCCGTCGCCGTTAGAACTCGGCAAATTTGGGAGCGCCGACCTCGATCTCTTCGCGCCCCGCCATAAGCTCGCGCATCTTGGCGCAAAATTGCTCCTGCTCCCCCGCTTTGAATACCAGGTGAAGTGTCACGGCATCCGCGTAATCGGTATCCGAAACCTTGGCGCCCGAATCCTGCGCCAAACGAAGCACCTGCTCATACTGCGGATAGGCCACATGCACGTCAACAGGCACGACACTCGTCATCTCGACAATCTGCCCGGCCTCCTGAGCCGCGGCCACCGCCGCTTGCGTCGCCGCGGTATAGGCGCGCACCAAGCCACCAGGCCCCAACAGCGTGCCACCAAAATAGCGCGTCACTACGCAGCAAACATTTTTGAGCCCCGCGCCGCGCAACACCTCGAGCGTCGGCATACCGCTCGTGCGGCTCGGCTCACCATCATCGCTCTGGCGCTCGCGTCCATCGACCAAAATCCACGCGGGAACATTGTGTCGAGCGTCGTAATGACGCTTGCGAACCATCTCGATAAAGGCATTCGCCTCATCCTCGGACTCAATATGGACCAGCTGGGCAATAAACCGACTCTTGCGGTCCACAAACTCGCCCGAAGCCTCAATATTCGATTGCAGAGTAAAATAGCTGTCCAACAAAGCCCCTCAACAACAAGCAAAGCAACAAACAGCCTCAATAATACGGCAAAGACAGCACCGTTGACCTCGCCAACAAGAACGGAAACGCCCATGATGCCGTCACCAACAGCGAGAACCCGTCAGCGCGAGCAAGGTGCCTTGAAAGACGAGGGCATTGACCTTATGGTCATGCCCGAAGGCTTGAAAGGCAGATTGCCGCGCTGACGGGTTCGCAGCGTCAACAAAGTGCTGAGTGGGCCTATAAGCCGGGTTCTGTCGTGAACGGTCATTTATCTTGTCTGCACGTTACCATGCAGCTCCACGCACGCTACCCGAACGCGGACCGGGCCGGCCCATAGCGTTCCTATTCGCGCTTGCTCCGGATGGGGCTTGCCAAGCCGCCGTGTTGCCACGGCGCTGGTGGTCTCTTACACCACCGTTTCAGCTTTTCCCTTTACGCCTTGCGGCGCAGGTGGGAGTCTTCTTTTCTGCGGCGCTTTCCGTCGGATCACTCCGCCCGGCCGTTAGCCGGCATCCCGCCCTCTGGAGCCCGGACTTTCCTCACGCGTGCTGCAAGCAGCACATCGCGCGACCGTCTGGCCCACTCAGCAGTGCAAGAGTGTAGCACACCGTTGCCGCAGGCAATGGCACAACACAAGCGTTCGACACGATAAACCAAGAACCACGCCATGCAGTACAATAGGGTTGTCGATGGGCAACGTCGTCAGTCGAGACGCGACCGCGCTCCGCACCCCTCCGTCTACTCGGTGCGCTCCCGCCTCCTCCCCGAGGCGGGATGTCGGCATTTTTTTCATGCACCGACAACCAAATAGCCTGTGGATGGCATGGGCAGCATCGTGCATCTCGGCACCAAATGCAAAAAGGGACCCGTCCATTACGGACGGGTCCCTTAAAACAAGTGATCGTCAAACCGATTTACTCGGAGTCGGTCTCCTCGTCCTTCTTCTCGGAAGGAAGCGGGGTAACCTCGATCTCGACGCCCAGAGTCTCAGCAGCAGACTTCATGGACAGGGAGATACGACGACGGTCGAGGTCGATCTCCATGACCTTGACCTGAACCTTGTCGCCCACGTGGGTGACCTGAGAAGGCTGATCGACGTGCTTGTTGGCCATCTCGGAGATGTGCACCAGGCCCTCGATGCCCTCGCCCAGATCGACGAAAGCGCCGAACGGGACAAGCTTGGTCACAGTGCCCTCGACGATAGCGCCGACGGGGTACTTCTTGACCAGTGCGCGCCACGGATCCTCGGTGGTCTGCTTGAGACCCAGGGAGATGCGCTCGCGGTTGAGGTCGACGTCGAGAACCTCGACCTCGACCTCCTGGCCGACCTTGACAACCTCGGAAGGATGGTTGACGTGGTTCCAGGAAAGCTCGGAGATGTGGATGAGGCCGTCGATACCGCCGAGGTCAACGAAGGCGCCGAAGTCGACGATGGAGGAAACGGTGCCCTGGAGACGCATACCAGACTTGAGCTTGGACAGGATCTCGGAGCGCTCGGCCTTACGGGACTCCTCGAGAACGACGCGACGGGAGAGGACGACGTTGTTGCGGTTGCGGTCCATCTCGATGACGCGAGCCTCGATGCGGGTGCCCATGTAGGAGGTGAGGTCCTTGACGCGACGGAGGTCGACGAGGGAAGCGGGCAGGAAGCCACGCAGGCCGATGTCGAGGATCAGGCCGCCCTTGACAACCTCGATAACCTCGCCCTCGACGTTCTCGCCGGAGTTGAACTTCTCCTCGATGCGGTTCCAAGCACGCTCGTACTCGGCACGCTTCTTGGACAGGACCAGACGACCGTCCTTGTCCTCCTTCTGGAGAACCAGAGCCTCGATGGGATCACCGAGTGCAACGATGTCTGCAGGGTTAGCGTCCTTGCGGATGGACAGCTCGCGGACCGGGATAACGCCCTCGGACTTGAATCCGATGTCAACGAGCACCTCGTCATGCTCGATCTTAACGACAGTGCCGTTAACGAGATCGCCCTCATCAAAGTCGGTAATCGTACCGTCGATGAGGTTGTTCATCTCCTCCTCGTTGACATCGTCAAGAGAGAAAATGGACGAGTTCTGAATCTCACTCAAAGGTGGACCCCTTTCGAACTACGGGGCCCCGATTGCTAGGACCTACAGAAGGGTGCGACAAGCACACAACGTTTAGGAACACTCGGGAGCCGACAGATACTAATGTGACGCTTATGCAATCACGTTCGTATAGGTTACGGGGAAATGAGTTCGATTTCAAGCGTGAACTGCGATTTTTTACTCGTGTGGAGACTTTTTCGTAATCTTATGAACACACGTCTCCGCAACTTGACGATAACCAGCTAGGCATTCGGCTTTGGGGTAAAGTATCCGGAGCCAACGATTCTAGATCGATTTTTCGAGAAAGGTGCCCGCGTGCTCAAAGCAGTCGTTTTCGATATGGACGAGACGCTTCTCAGCATCAACCTCAACGCGTTCATCCTTCGCTATTTTAAGGATGTCTCTTCGATGCTCGCGGATATCGGGCGCCGCAGCCGCGGTGGCACGATGGCACGCCTCGGCACCATCCTGGTCGACCTCAACGCCAATCGCCGCAGCGGCACGGACAACCGCACCAATCTTGAGTTTTACCAAGAAGAGGTCGAGCGCCGATGCGGGATCTGCCTCTCCGATCCCCTCATCTACGAGGCGTTTACCTACTACGACCGCGAAGTTCTTCCGCACAAGAACGACGATGTCATTAACGCCCACGCCATGCCGGGCGCACACGCCGCGCTTCAGGCCGTACAGGACGCAGGGCTGCGCTGCGCGCTCTTTACCAACCCCAGCTTTCCGCAGGGGGCCATCGAGTGCCGCATGGGCTGGGGCGACCTGGCCGACGCCCCCTTTGAGCTTGTCACGCACATGGGAAACACCACCCGCTGCAAGCCCGATGCCACCTATTATCTTGAACAGCTTCAGGTGATGGGGCTCGAGCCACACGAGGTCCTTATGGTGGGCAACGATCCCAAACGCGACTTCCCGTCCCCCGATTGCGGCATCCAAACCGCCTTTGTGGGCCAGGGCAAGCCCAGCCGAGCCACCTGGCGCGGAACCATGGAAGACTTCGCCCGCGACTTTAACGCCGTAGTAGAAGCCTTCTACGAACACCAAATAGCCGACGAACTGTCGTAGGACCCCTCGCTCCAAACAAAATAACGCCGCAGGTTGAGCATAAGTCAGCGAAAACGCCCCTAAGCGAGCAATGTGCCTTGAAAGAGGAGGGCATAGGCCTTCTGGCCATGCACGACGATTGAAAGGCAGATTGCCGCTTAGGGGCGTTTGCAGCGTCGACTGGTTACGCGGTTTGGTAAAACCGCGTAACTAGCAAACTCGAGTCTTGCCGATCATGATGTTGAGGATCTCGACGTCGGTGTCCTTCATGCCCACGCGGCCTACGTAGCCCATACTGGCGATTGTCTGCTCAACGGTATCTTGGATCAGGCCCTCGCCGGCGCGGAAGCCGCGACCCTGCATGGCCATATCATGGCCAAGAATCGCCGCATCAACGGCTGCGGAAATTTTGGCGGCACAGCTCGCCTTGGCGCCGTCGCACACGATGCCGCCCACGTTGCCAAGCGTATTCGAGACCGTCGCGCCAATCTGCTCGCGCGTGCCACCGCACAGCCAGGTAATCGCGGCGCCGGCGCCGCAAGCGGCGCAAATAGCACCGCAAAACGCCGAGAGCGCACCGATATAGCTCTTGATATGCACGGCAATAAGGTCGGACAGCATCACGGCGCGTACCAGGCGCTCATGGTCGCAGCGCAGGTACTCGGCGTACTCCATAACGGGCAATGCACAGGTAATGCCCTGGTTGCCCGAGCCGCACACAATGGCGACCGGCAGCGCGCAGCCGTTCATGCGGGCGTCAGACCCGGCGGCGGCCCATGCACGGGCCTGGGTCTCGATATCGTCGCTGCGCTGAAGGAGGGTGGAGCCGATGTTGGCGCCCCAGCTGTTT
>CAJMRP010000084.1 GCA_905215765.1 uncultured bacterium | reverse complement strand
TCAAAAGGCAGCATGCCGGCCTTGTTGATTTGGCTATCGAGGCGGCCTACAGCGCAGCGCTACTCGTTGCATGGGCAACGTTTGAGACGCTACATCTGCTTACGGCGACGATCGCTCAGCGTCACACCAGCGGCCACGAGGGTGATACCGCCGATGACGAACACCTCGCCCGCAAGAGCGGAATTGTCGCCAGTCTGGGCGAGCGCGGCCGACGTTGCCTTCTTCTTGGCGACAGGAGCCTTTGCAGCAGCCTGCGCAACCTGAGCCTTGGCCTGCGGCTCAGCCTTGGGATGATACTTGTCGTACTCGGCCTGCGCGGCAGCCAGGGCATCCTTGGCATCGCCAAGCTCGGCAAGCGCGACGGCATAGGCGTCGTTGGCATCGGACAGCTTGGCATCGGCATCGCTCAGAGCAGCCTTGAGACCAGCGGCAGCATCGACGGCAGCCTTGTAGCGAGCGTAGGCAGCGTTCAGCTTGACCAGCTTCTCGTTGCCCGTCGTGCCCGCGGCAAGGGATGCCTTGTGGTCGACAGCCTCAAGATCGGCCTTGAGTGCCTCATCGTTGGCAAGCTCGGCCTTGGCCTTGACGATATCGAGGTTCGCATCGACGACGGCTTCGTTGGCGGCCTCGAGCTGCTTCTGGGCATCGGCGACACCGGCGACGGCAGCGTCATAGGCGGCCTTGGCGTCGTCGACCGCCTTCTGGGCACCGGCGAAGCGCTCGAAGGCCTTGTTTGCACCGGCCAGCTCGTCCTCGGCGGCCTTGGCCTTCGCCTGCGCATCGGACAGGGTCTGCGTCTTGGCGGCAACTGCCTGCTTGGCGCCCGAAAGAGCGGTCGCGGCCTGGACATCTGCGGCCTGAGCCTTGTCAACGCCAGCCTGGGCAGTGTCGTCGGCCTTCTTGGCATCGTTAAGCGTGCCCTGCTTGTTCGCAAGATCCGTCTTGGCGGCATCGCACTTGGCGGCAAGGTCCTTGACCGAAGCAGTAGCGTTGTCATACGCCTCGTTGGCCTGATCGGACTTTACCTTGGCGGCGTCGCGGGCGCTGCGAGCCTTCGCCTTGTGAGCAGCGGCCTCGGCTGCCTTCGTCTTGCTGTCAGCAAGCGTGGCGTTTGCCTTATCGAGAGCTGCCTGGGCAGTAGCGGCCTCGCCCTTGGCGGCATCGAGGTTCTGTTTGAGGGACTCGATGTCAATTCCGCCGAGTGCGTCCTTCGCGGCGTCGTATGCCGTCTTCGCGGCGGCAGTGCCGGACTTAGCCTTCTCGTACTCGCCCTTGGCGGTGTTCACGTTCGTGTCGGCCGCGGTATAGACGTCTTGTGCGTCTTTCTGATTATTGAGAGCAGCGAGATATGCCGTATCGGCCGTGCCCAGCGTCTTCTGCGCCTCGGCGAGCTTGCCCTGGAGCTCCTTGAGTTGCGCCTTCTGCGCCTGCGTGCCGCCAGCGTTATAGGCAGAATCGATGTAGTCGTTGACGAGCTTCTTGAACTCGGAAACAGTGAAATCCTTCTGCCCCGTGCTCCCGCTATAGTCGAAAACGGTTACCTCGGAATCGGTATTCTTACCGCTACCGGTCGCGATGCCGATAGCCTTCGCGCCGGCATCGATGATGTTTAGATAGTGCCCGCACTCATGGTAGATGCTGTTGTAGTGCTGGTAGATATAGTAGGAATCATATCGATGGCTTCCAAGTGCGTCACCATACTGCTCGACGTACTTATCGAACGCCTTTTTCTCCTGGGTGTAGAGACCGGTATATGGCCAGCCAAGCGTATCCTCGGTCTCGCCTCCGGTGTATGCCCCGCCGCCGCCTGCAAGATTCTCACCTTGATCGAAATAGCAGTTCGAGTGTCCCCAGATATTCGATGAATATGATGTATTGAGGGCGGCTGCCGCAGTCATGCGGAGGCTGACGCTAAGCTCAGACTGGCCGTTCGCCTTGCGGAGGTTGTTCTGGGTATCGAGGTAGGTCAGGGCGTTACGCATCTGCTCCAAGGAGAGCGGATTGGTGTCGCGAGACATGTCCTGATCGACGTAATTATCATACCAGTCCTGTTTCTCTGTCGTCCCCATGAGCATCGACGCGGCAGTGCTTGCGTTCTTTTTCTGCGTGGCTGTGAACTGGCTGCCGCCGATGATGTAGTTCATGAAGCCGAACATACCCTGACTGATGACTTCCTGGTCAACGGTCATGTTGGACTTTAGGTCTGCAATCTGCTGCTCAAGAGCCTCAACCTGGGCATTAGCAGCGTCATAAGCCTTTTCCGCGGCGTTCGAAGCGGCGCAGGCTGCCTCCCACTCGCTGCGCTTCTGCTTGCGAACTTCGACAAGCTTATCGTACGCGGTCTTCTTGTCTGCTTCGGTCTGCTGCGCCTTCTCGTATGCGGCCTTGGCGGCGTCGTGCTTGCTGGCGGCGGCGCTGTACTCCTTGTTTGCCGCATCGTATGCAGACTGGGCAGATGCCACAGCAGCGTTGGCGGCGTTGGCCTTCTCCTGCGCGGCGGTGACGGTAGTCTGCGCAGCCTGCAGGTTCGCCTGTGCGGTGGCGTCTGCAGTCGTCGCGGCTTCGAGCGCGTCCTGCGCGGTCTTGAGCTCACCAGCAGCAGCGATCTTGGCGGCCTCAAGCGCGCTCAGGTCAACACCCGTACCCGAGACGGCAGCATCGAGCGCGGCCTGCGCCTGGTTGAACTTCTGCTGGGCGTTATCGCGCGCGGTGGTTGCGACTGCGAGAGCAGCGGCAGTCTCCTGCTTCTTGGCCTGGGCAGTCGTCAGAGCGGCCTCAGTGTCCTTCTTTTCCTGCTGGGCGCTAGCCTCGGCAGCCTTGGCCTGGTCCAGATTGGCCTGTGCAGTAGCAACGGCCTTATTGGCGTCATCGAGCTTTGCCTGTGCGTCCTCGACGGCCTTCTTGGCGGCCTCGTACTCGTCCATACCCATGGCCTCGAGCTTGGCCTGGGCATCATCGAGGGCCTTCTTGGCCTCATCCTGCTTTGCCTTGGCGTCCTTGAGCGCCTGGGTCTTATCCTCGACACTCTTGTTGGCTTGATCGAGCTGATCGTTCAGGTCGCCCAGCTTCTTCTGCTGCTGCTCGGTCTTTTCGACGGCGGCTTTGAGCTCGTCAATCTTCTCCTGGAGCGCGGCGACTTCTGCTGCGTTCTGCTCGATTTCGTTGTCGCTCACAGCCTGCGAGGCCTGATTCTTTTGCTGCTGCGCCTGCTTTTGAGACTGGCCCGCCGCGTCGGCCTTCTTCTGGGCGGCATCGTAGGCGGCCTGAGCGTCCTTGAGCTGCTTTGCCGACTCCTCGGCCAGCTGGGCAGCCGTCTTTACGACCGCTTGGTTACCGGCGGCAACGGTATTCTCTACAGAACTACCCCCCCCTGAACAGAATCGCCGTTATCGGTTGACGGTGCGGCGATTGCCGCCAGCGGCGACATGAGCGGCTGAGCGATGAGGCCCGCCGTCAAAACGGTTGCGACGGCGCGGTTGGCAACGCCCTTGACGTTGACGGCCTTGGCCCGAGGCTCAAAGTGTTGTGGACTGTAGTTTGCCATGGCTTTCTCCCTTTGACACGGATGTATCCATACGCTTCAAAATATAGGAGCTGATTTTTGAATTCTGTTGCGCAACATTGGTCACCAGCGAATTTTTTGAAATTCGCGCTCTCGTGCTTCACAGTTTCGTCACATTTGAAGGAGCTGGTGCATCATATTCTCGCGGGATGGAATTGAGCCTGTGATTTGCATTTGCTCCCGCGTCATCCGCCCTATCGGATTCCGCATCCAACAGACACCCCGCCCGCCACGGTGTAGAGTAAGGGCGACGGGCGCGTTGCGCGAACCGCGCTGGAACGAGGTGGACATGGAACTCGATAAGCAACAGATCGAACGACTGCGCGAGCGTCATCATCGGCGTCACGGCATCCGCCCTGCTCATAGCGAAGCCATAGAAAACGTCACCCGCTTCCTCAAGCGCGCGTTCAACATTCGCGAGGGACGCGCGCCCTATCACGTGATCCGCAAGCGTTTTGTAAACGGAGCGCGTCTGACTGGCTCTCACCTGTGTATCCTCATCATCGCCATGCTCATCGCAAGCATCGGCCTCGATATCGACTCGGACATCGCCATCGTGGGCGCCATGCTCATCTGCCCGCTCATGGGCTCGGTTCTTGCCATGGCATACGGCATTGCCACGCTCGACCGTGAGATCACCGTCGAGGCCATTGCCAGCCTCGCACTGCAGATGGTCTTTTGCCTGGTCACGTCCACGCTGTATTTTAAGCTCTCGCCCCTTGGCACCACCACGGCCGCCATCATCGACAACTCGACACCCACCATATGGGACCTTGCCGTCGCGCTCGCGGGCGGCTTTGCGGGCGGGCTGGGCAACTCGCGCGATCAGGAGCCTTCAACGCTCATTGCCGGCGTAGCCGTGGCGACCGCGCTCATGCCGCCCCTGTGCGCGGCGGGTTACGGCATCGCCATCGCAAGCGGGTCACTGTTCCTCTCGGCGCTCTACGAGTTTGGCATCAACGTAGTCTTTATCGCACTCGCGGCCGAAGCCGTACTACTTCTTCTGCGCGTGCCGCTCAAGCGCGACCTGAACGGCGACGGCGTTGTGACCGCCGAAGAAGACGCCGAGGTCAACGAGCTGTCACGCAAGGTGCGCCGCCGCATCATTGTGGGCACGATGATCTTTGCCATCCCCTGCATTGTTATGACCGCGGGTTCCATTGGCTCGGCGCAGGCCGGCGTGCAGGACGGCTACGGTGTCACCGAAACCACGCGCGAGCTTGCCGCGGTGCTGCCAGGCTTTAAGGATTACACCGTCGCCGTCGAGACCTCGGCCACCGAAGGCGATGAGGAGGGCATCGTCGAGCGCGAGATTGTCGCCCATGTGACGACAGGCGAGACGCTTGGGGCACACGACCGTCACGTCGCCCGGAAGCTCATCGATCTCAATGTGCCCGAGCTCGATCGTGTGGAGTTTGATGTGGAGTAATGCGGGACGCGAGGCGGGCCCGGCGCGAGCGCGCGCAGCCACGGGGCACAGGCGCAGCCAAGCGCAGCGCTACAGCTCGTACTTGTACACGCGGTAGATGTACTTCTCGGCTTCCATTTCGTAGGCGGCGATGGGCAGTCCATAGCGATCGTACTCGGCAAAGGTCTTGGCCTGGCCCGATGCCACGAGCATACTATTCGAATCGCCGACGCGCTGCGCACTGCTGACGTAGCCCGAGAACGGCACCGCGATCTGGTCCACAAGCTCGTAGGTGCGTGCGGTCTCGTCTACCGTAAAGATGCGCCCAAACGAATGCGAGCCGCGGCTGTAGTCGGTCACCACCGCGGCGCCCAGCTGGCCCCAGTCGAACTTGGGGTAGCTCTCGGCCGCACCAAAGTTGTTGTCGTATAGCAGCACCTGGTAGCGACCAGTCGCTGCCGTGTCAGAACTCGGCAGATACGTCACGCTGTGCTGGCCTGCATTGAGCGAGAAATCGCCCTGGGCCTGCAATAACTTGTCTTCAAAGCCCGAGCCAGCCCATTGCCACTCCTTTCTATTTCTGGGTCCATCTTCTCACTGCTGGCGGCCGAAAATGATCCGTTTTCCTCCGACCCCGAAGAATCATTTTTAGTACTTGAAGAAGCCCTCGCCCGAGCTTTCGCCCAGCCTGCCATCGTCGAGCATTTTCTTGAGGACGGAGGCCATGGCCTTAAAGTTGTAGGGCATCATCATCTTCTTGAGCAGCGGGCTCACCAGGCCCGGCACCTTCTGATACTGCATGACGATGTTGTAGGCCGTCTGGATACCCACCGTGTCGAATACGCGGAACGGGCCCTTGGAAGCGCCGGTGCCACGCGTCCACGCGAGGTCGATGCTCTTGGGATCGCTCACGCCCGAGACGTACAGATCAAGGCCCGAAAGCAGCCACGGTACCAACATGGAGTTGAGCAGATAACCGTTCTTTTCCTTGTTGACGGGCAACGCCAGCATACGGATATCGTTGGCAAAGTCGACGAGTTCATCGAAGTAGCGCTTGTCGGTCTGGTCCTGTGCCATGACCTCGGTCATGTTGTTCTTCCAGATAGAGTTGGCAAAGTGCAGCGACAGGTACTTCTCGGGACGGCCAGTGTACTTGGCAAAGGTGCTCGGCAGCAGCGTGGAGGAGTTCGTCACGATGACGGTCTTTTGCGGGAGAACCGGGGCGAGTTTCTTGTAGAAGTCGATCTTTGCCTGGGTGTCCTCGGCCATAGACTCGATGACCAGATCGGCGTCGGCCACGGCCTTGGCAAGATCAAGCTCTAGCTTGAGCGTAGAGTAGGCACGTTCGACGGCGGAGAGTGCCGCCTCCTTGTCGAAGGGCTGGCCGCTATCGGCAATACCGGCGCACCACTCGCCCGTGCCGTCCGCCATGCCCTCGATGGCAGCGATGTACTCCTCGCGCACATGGTCAATCTTGGGCTGGGTGCGGCCGATACTGCCCTCGCTGCGCAGCCAGATCGTCACATCAAAGCCGCAGTAGGCAGCCTGAAAGGCAATCTGGCTTCCCAGCACGCCGCCACCGGCAACGCAAACGGTCTTGTAGCTCATAGGAACAGTCCTCTCTTACGTAATTCCATAGATGTGTATTTATTCAACCGTAAGGAGGACGCGTGCTGGGGGTGGGTTCTATAAACGGACGGTAATTTGCGGCGAACGGCTACACCTGTTCATTAACTCAGGGTTCCGAGGGCGATTTTTTGTGCCACCGAGACGTCGTTTGCGGAAGTATGCGGCAAATTCCGGAACCCTTGAGCACCCCCCGATTTTCCGCCAATAAAACCGCAGGTACAGGGCTTGGACATATTCGGTGTGCTCGGTCTATTCAGATTTTGCCGCATACTTCCGAAATCTGAGTTCGCAAAGGGTGATAGTCGGGGCGTTTACGCAACATATGTCCAAGCAAAAACGGGTGGTAGCCGGTACGGCCACCACCCGTTTGTCTCATATCCAGCCCATAGCAGGCCAGCTACTTCTTAATGCCGCGTCCCAGGCGCTCAGCGACCGACGCCACGGCGCTCTCATCGACCGAACCGCAGCTCACGCAGCCGTCGTGGGCACGCATCTGGCCGGTGACCTCGTCCATCGCGAGCGGCGCCACCTTCTCAAGCTTAAAGCCCTTGCCGGCGCGCATGTTTTCCTTGGCCACGCTGATCATGAGCTTAATACGGTTGAGCTGGTTGACCTCGGACGCACCAGGATCATAGTCCACCGCAACGATGTTGCTCTCGGGATGCTGGCGGCGCAGCTCCTTAATCACGGCCTTGCCCACCACGTGATTGGGCAGGCACGCGAAGGGCTGCGTGCAGATGATATTGGGTGCGCCATGATCGATCAGGTCGAGCATCTCGGCCGTGAGCAGCCAGCCCTCGCCCATGTTGTTGCACACCGAAAGCACCGTGCGGGCCTTGTCGGCCATGGTGCCGATGCGCTCGGGCGCCTCGAAGCGGCGGGACTTCTCGAGCATCTCCTCCACCGGCGTGCGCATCCAGTCCACGAGCTTGATGAGCGCCCGCATACCAGCGCGCGTGGTAGCGGAGCTTCCCAACTCGTCCTTCTGCAGCTCGGCGTTGCTCATGGAGTATAGGAAGAAGTCGAGCAGGCCCGGCACCACGGCCTCGCAGCCCTCGCGCTCGATCACATCGACCACGTGGTTGTTGGCTGTGGGGTGGAACTTGACCAAGATCTCACCGACCACGCCCACGCGCGGCTTGGTGCCCTCGCCCACGAGCGGCATGGTGTCGAACGCGCGGATGGCCTCACGCGCAAGCTTGGTGTAGTTGTGCCTGTTGAACTTGGGCGCCAGCTTGCGGGCGCGCGCCATGTACTCCTCGTAGAGCGCGTTGGCGGCGCCGGTCGTGGCCTCGTACGGGCGGCAACGATAGAGCATCTGCATCATCACGTCGCCAAAGAGCACCGCGTAGACTGCCTGCTTAAGCAGCGCCGGCGTAATCTTAAAGCCAGGGTTGTCCTCGCCGAGCGCCACGGCCGAAAGCGAGATCACCGGAATCTCGGGGTGGCCGCTCTCGCGCAGTGCCTTGCGGATGAGCGCGATGTAGTTGGTGGCACGGCAGCCGCCGCCGGTCTGGCTGATAACAACGGCCGTCTTGGACAGGTCGTACCGACCGCTCTCGATGGCCTCCATAATCTGGCCCGTCACCAGGATCGACGGGTAGCAAATGTCGTTGTTCACATAGCGCAGGCCGGCCTCGACGGCATCGTGGTCGGTCGAGGGCAGCAGCTCCAAGTTGTAGCCAGCACCGCGGAACACCTCTTTGACCAGGTCAAAGTGAATCGGCGCCATCTGCGGGCACAGAATGGTGTAGCCCTCGTCGCGCATCTGCTCGGTAAAGGGCACCTTAGGCCATGCAGTCGATGCGCTCTCGCGCTGGGCCTCAAACGTGTACTTGTGGCTCGCGAACGCGGGGGCATCCGTGGAGGGCGCCACCGGCGCGGCATCGCCCTGCTCGTAGGCCTCGCCCGCAGCCGTGGCCTCGGCCAAGCGCTCGGTCTCCTGGTCCTTAAGCGCCGCCATGAGCGAGCGGATGCGGATGCGCGCGGCACCCAGG
>CAJMRP010000083.1 GCA_905215765.1 uncultured bacterium | reverse complement strand
CGGCTCCGATGCTCAGCACGATGAAACTGCTGCGAAGGCCGCGCTCAAGGCTGCCGAGATGGAGGCAAAGCTCGCCGCCATGGATCCCGAGAAAGCGGCCAAGGTCCGCGCGGCGCTTGCCGCCAAGGCCGCCCGCGACAAGCAGAAAAAGGAGGCGTAAGGTCCATGGCACATCGCTCCGTTATTCCGTTTGGCCCGCAGCACCCGGTGCTGCCCGAGCCGCTTCATCTGGACCTGGTAATCGAGGACGACCGCGTCATCGAGGCAATTCCGCAGATCGGCTTTGTGCACCGCGGGCTCGAGAAGCTCACCGAAAAGCGCGACATGCACCAGTTTGGCTACATTGCCGAGCGCATCTGCGGCATCTGCGCCGTGGGCCACAGCTGCGGCTATGCCAGCGCCTGCGAGCGCATGCTCGACATCGAGGTGCCCGGCCGCGTGCAGTATATCCGCACCATTCTGCACGAGCTTTCGCGCATTCACTCGCATCTATTGTGGCTGGGCCTGCTCGCCGACGCCTTTGGTTTTGAGGCGCTGTTCTATCGGTCATGGACCCTGCGCGAGCAGATTCTCAAGATCTTTGAGAGCACGTGCGGCGGCCGCGTGATTCTGTCGATTAACGAGATCGGCGGCCTTAAGCACGATATCGAGGACTCCGAGCTGGCGGGTATTGTTCAGACGCTCGATGCCATGCGCCCCGACTACGAGGCCCTGGTGCATACGTTTTTGGACGACGACAGCTGCGGCGAGCGCTTGCGTGGCGTGGGCGTGATCAGCAAGAAGGATGCGCTGGAGCTTTCGATGGTCGGTCCGTTTGGGCGCGCCTCGGGCGTGGACTACGACGTGCGCATGTTTGGCGACGGTGCCTATGCGGATCTGGCTGCGTTTGAGCCCATCGTTGCTACCGATGGCGATTGCTATGCCCGCTGCCAGGTGCGTTGTGCCGAGGTTGCGCAGGCCATGGACATCATCAAGGAGCTTGTGGGCAAGATTCCGCACGACGGTATCGGCGGGCGCACCAAGCTCACGCCGGCCGACGGCGCGCGCGGCGAGGTTGTGATTGAGCAGCCGCGTGGCGAGGCGTATTACTATGTGCGCGGTAACGGTACCAAGAACCTGGACCGTTTCCGCGTGCGCACGCCGACGTCGCAAAACCTGGCGGGTCTGACGCATGCGCTGCAGGGCGTGCTCCTTGCCAGCGTGCCCATGATTATCCTGACCATCGACCCCTGCATTAGCTGCACGGAAAGGTAGGCGTGGCATGAGTTTGCTGACATTTGCCAAGACGGCCTTGGGTTCTATGGTCAAGCAGCCGGTCACGGTGTGCTATCCGCAGGAGAAGCTCGCGGCGCCCGAGCGCCTGCGCGGGCATATCGTCAACGATATGGACGCGTGCATCTGCTGCGGCATGTGCGCGCGTCGCTGCCCGGCGGGCGCGCTTGCGGTCGATCGCAAGGGCGGAACGTGGTCAATCGATCCGTATGCTTGTGTGGTGTGCGGCGAGTGCATCGAGAGCTGCCCCAAACACTGCCTGAGCATGGACACCGACCGTACTCCGGTTGCGGCGGATAAGACTCCCACGGTAGAAACCAAGCCGGAATAGCGCTGGAATAGGGCCGGTGGGGCAAAAATGCCCCACCGGCCCCGCGCTTGAACGCGCGGTTGGGCCGCCACGAACAAAACTATGCCGGATTACGGGGCTGGATAGCGAACCTCCGACCATACAGAAAATCGCAAAAACAAACCAGCAGGTAGATTGCTTGCCGTTTTTCAAAAAATGACGGTATGGATGAGGGTCCCGACTTTAGCCCCGTAATCCGGCATAGTTTTGAAATGGCACCATATCCGTAACAGCCCTTGATCTCCCATGGACAGAGGGAAACGGATCATTTTGGCCTCGTGAGGGCCGTTGCGTGACCCGTCTGCCACGAAATGGGCCCATCTACTACGTTTAGGCTGCTACCCTCAACTATGGCGAATTACGCAAAACAAAATCGCAGGTAGAACGTCTGCGGTTTTTCATGAAAAGCGGATATGGTTGGGGGTATCGAGTCAAACGTAGTAGATGGGCCAATTTCGTGGCGAGCGCCATCGACTGCTCCCTTGGGGATGGGGGAAACGGGCCCTTTTGTCCCGTCAATCTTGAGTCGCACCCGTTTTCCTGCGAAAACCCTCGTGTCTCAACTTTGATGAGACATTTGTCTCACGCTTAAAACCGAATCTGGAACATGTGTCACCTGCCCTAATTGTGTCTCATTCCGTAACTTTAGGCTGATGCAAGGTCTGAAACCGCGAGAAGGGAGACGCGATGAGTAAGTACACGAGGGATCTCTTGGCGGTGATACTGGCCGTAGTGCTGGTGTTGCCGGCTGCAGCATTTGCCATGCTGCCCGAGGCCAACGCCAGGTCCAGCACCGGAATGGACGGACCGACAATGACCGGAAAGGTCGTCGTCGATCCCGACACCAGCGGACGCTGGGAAATCTGGGCGGCCGGTCACAACGGTAATAAAGTAACGACTCAAAACATCGGCCGAATCTGGACCGACAAGACGGTCGAGGCAACTGAGGAAAACGAAGAGTCGGATTTTCTGACCACGCTTTCGGCCATGTCCTCGACGTCTAATTCAACCGTGACGGTTACTACGCCGCTCGACATCGTGATGGTGCTGGATGCATCTGGCTCGATGGATGATCCTATGGGTGGCGGAGATCGCACCAAGCGTATCGATGCACTGAAGAACGCTGCGAACAGCTTTATCGATACCATCGCCAAACAAAACGAGAGTATCGAGGGTGTCGATAGGCAACATAGGGTTGCCATTGTTAAGTTTGCGGGCGAGAAGTCCAACAATATCGGCAACGATACGTATGGAAGATGGTACAACTACAATTACACACAGGTAATGAAGGGCCTGACCGATTGCTCTGGCGGCAATGTGACCATTCTCCAGAACACCATTAAGAGAATTCAGCCCAGCGGTGCCACGCATGCCGACTATGGTTTGGAACTGGCTAGGGATATTCCTTCTGGTCGCGCAGGCGCCAAGAAGGTCGTTGTGTTCTTTACTGACGGCACTCCAACGAGTGACAACACGTTCGACTCTGGCGTCGCCAACAAGGCTGTGAAGGCTGCCAAGAACATGAAGGACAGCCAGGCCACCGTTTATACTATCGGCATCTTTGATGGCGCGGACCCCAGCGCTGGTATCCAGGATTCGGGAAAAAGCCAAAAAGAGAACAAGTTCATGCAGGCCGTATCGAGCAACTACCCCAATGCCACGGCATGGAATGCTCATGGTGCACGCGCGGAAAACTCCGACTACTACAAGTCGGCGACCAATGCCGAAGAGCTCAAGAAGGTCTTTGACGACATCTCACAGGCCATCACATCGGAGCCGCCTTATCCGACCGAAATCCATAAGGGATACGACGAGACCAAGTCCGGCTACATCACGTTTACCGATGAGCTAGGCGACTTCATGCAGGTTGATGGATTTACCGAAGTCGTCATCAACGGCACGTCGTTCACCAAGCCGAGCAAGACGGTCAACAAAGAAGCCAATACCGACACATACGAGTTCGCCGGCAAGGCAAAAGACCTGCTCATCACCGTGCAGCGTGCCGGCGATGACAATCCCCAGAAGGGCGATATCGTAACGGTTAATATTCCTGCGTCGTTGATTCCTCTGAGTCACTTTAAGACCGTAGACGGCAAGCTTTCGGTCGATACCGTTAAGCCCATCCAGGTGAAGTATGCCTCGAGCGTGAAGAAGGGCGTACTCGACAACCTGTTTACGCCCGAGAAGGTAACGGGGCTCAAGGATTACATCGAGAGCAATACGGCTGTTGCCAACGGCGCCAAGACCGTGAGCTTCTACGCGAACAAGTGGAGCGGTGGTGCGTTGGGTGATACGGTTGCGACCTTTGAGCCGGCCGACACCAACCGCTACTACTACTTCCAGAAGCAGACTCCCATTTACGCGGATAAGGACTGCACGCAGCCTGCAAAGAATTCGCTGGCAGATACCGGCACCTATTACTACAAGGATGAGTTTGAGGAGCAGGGCGCGAACGGTGAGGCCAAGTCTGCCACCGCCGTCATCGAGTTTATCGGCCGCGACGCTGCCAAGTTTGACGGCGCTATAGTTGCCGACAAGGACGGAAACCTGTCGTTTAGCGTGGGAACCGCGCGCCTGGCCTTTATCGACGAGCTCCACACCGCCAAGAAGAGCGTGGGCGGCAACAACACTGGTACTGCCACCGACGTTCTCAACCCCAAGTGGAACAACATGTCTGCCAAGGCGGCTGCGACGCATGTCAATTCCTACCTGGGCAACAACGGCAAGATCAGCTTTGCGTATGACATGACGCCGGCAATGGTGAACACCAAGGCCAGCTTTGGTCTAACCAAGGTGCTCGAGGGTCGCGACCGGACGAATGCTGACGCGTTTGAGTTTGGCCTGACGTCCGAGAACGGCGCCCCGATGCCTACGACTACGACTGCGATCGTGCGCAAGGCCGACCTGGACGCCCAGGGCAAGGCTGCCATCGACTTCGGTACGATCGAATACACCGAACCTGGCACGTACGTCTACAAGGTCAGTGAAAAGCACGCCGGGACCACGATTGACGGCATCGCCTACAGCGGTAACGTCGCGGAGATCACCGTGACGGTGAGGCCCAATAAGAAGGGCGAACTGAGCGCTGACGTGAAGGTGACCTCGGGTGAGACCGAGTTCAAGAACGTCTACGCTTCGGATCCTGTTGAGTCCAGCGTTACCGACCAGATTGCCGTGGCCAAGTCCCTGACCGGGCGCGACTTGGCGGAAGGCGAGTTCAGCTTTGAGCTGCTCGAAGTCATGGGCAAGGAAGTTAAGCCTGTCGAGACCGTTGCAAACGGCGCCGACGGCAAGGTGACGTTCAGCGCCATCAAGTACACCGAGATCGGCCAGCATACCTACAAGCTGCGCGAGGTCAAGGGCGACGCCGGCGGCATCACCTACGACAATACGGTCTACACTGTCGTGACGACCATTGCCGATAACGGCAAGGGCCAGCTGGTCGCTACGCACGAGCTGAGGGGCGCCAAGGACGTCAAGAACATCGAGTTCAAGAACGCCTACACCACGAATGCTGCCGAGGCATCGCTTGCGGGCATCAAGAACCTGCAGGTCGCCGACGGCTTGACCCCGGCTGACATTGCCGGCAAGTTCACCTTTACCGTGACCGGTGAAGAGGGTGCACCCATGCCCGTGAACGCGAGCGTAACCAATGATGCCAAGGGCAAGGTCGACTTTGGCAAGATCACCTTTACGCTCGACGACCTTAACAAGGCTCTGGGCGAGAAGCCCGAGAAGCGCGAGTACACCTTTACCTACACCGTGACCGAGTCCGGCGAGGTCGCTGGCGTGACCAACGACGCCAAGCTGTCGCGCGAGGTTTCCTTCACCGTGACTGATGACGGCAAGGGCAATCTGAAAGTATCCCACAAGCCGGACGGCGATGTGGCATTTACGTTCACCAATACCTATAACGTGACGCCTGTCGAGACGAGCGTCACCGACCAGATCACCGCGAATAAGGTCCTGACCGGACGCGAGCTTGCTGCCGGCGAGTTCTCCTTCGAGCTCGTCGAGGGCGACAAGGTCGTCGCCACCGGCACCAACGACGCCAGCGGCAACATCACGATGGGCGCCGTGAAGTACGCCAAGCCCGGCAAGTACCCCTACACGCTGCGCGAGGTCAACGGCGGAACCACCAGCAAGGGCATCACGTACAGCGACGCCAAGTACACCATCGAGACCACCATTACCGACAACGGTGACGGTACCCTCAGCGCTACGCACGAGCTGAAGAGCGCCACGCCTGCGACCTTCGAGAACACTTACAGCGTGACCCCGACCGATGCAGACCTCGACTTTGACCTGAGCAAGGTCATCAGCGGCCGCGACTGGACGGATGGGGACGAGTTCAGCTTTACCATCACCGCCCCCGAAGACGCCCCACTGCCCGATCCCGCAACCGTAACCGTGAGCAAGAAGGACGCGAAGGACGGCATTGCCGCCATCAAGTTCGGCAAGATTCACTACGCTGCCGCCGGAACCTATAAGTACGAGATTCGCGAGAACGCGGGCAGCACGGTCGGCATGACGTATGACGCGCATGTCGCAACCGCCGAAGTGACCGTGACCGAGAACGGCGATGGCAGCCTGACCGCCAACGTCACCAAGAAGGAAAACGGACGCTTTACCAACACGTACCGCACTGAGCTTAACTACACCGCTGCCGGCGGTCTGTGGCTCAGCAAGTATCTGGATGGCCGCCCCATGACCGAGGGTCAGTTCACCTTTACCGTGACACCTGCTGACGACGCTTCGGCTCGCGCGCTCGGTCTGCTGCCCGGGGCTAATAGCTTCAAGTCCCCCGCAGCGGCAGAGGCAACGGTCGGACTGATCGACATTCTGGCTGGTCATGAGGTTATATTTACGCAGGCTGACGCCGGCAAGACCTTTACGTACACCGTGGCCGAGAAGAACGACGGCCAGCCCGGTTACACCTACGACGACGCCGTGCGTACGGTGACGATCGCCATCGCCGACGACACCGCCGGCACGCTCACTGCTACGACGACCGTTTCCGGCGGTCCCGAGGGCACGCATGAGACGGTCCACAAGAGTGGCGAGAACAAGGTCGAGAAGGCCCTGGTGCCGTTCCACAACAGTTACAGCGCTACGACCAACACGCCTGGCGGCACCGCCGCTCAGGTCGTTGCCACCAAGACTCTGACCGGCCGCCCGATGGCCGACGGCGAGTTCTGGTTCGGCATCGCCTATCAGGGTGAGCTTGTGGCATACGAAAACCTCAAGCCCAATATCGGCGGGCACGTGAGCTTTGATACGCTGCACTACGACACTAAGATGCTTGCTAATCTTGAGGCTGCTGGGCTTGCTTATCGTACCGATAAGGACGGTAAGCTTGCCTGGACCATTAACTACACGGCCTACGAAGATTTATTCGGGCTGCCGAATGGCGTTTCCGCTACAACGTGGAGCTTTGGCTTTAAGGTTATCGTCGTCGACAACGGTGACGGTACCCTGACGGCAACGGTCGACTACGGTGGCGTCGAGCCCTTGTTCGAGAACGTCTACGGCGCCGAAGCCGTCGATGCCGCGCTCACCGGCACTAAGAAGCTCCAAGCTGCCGAGGGCCTGACCCCGGCTGACATCACGGGCAAGTTCACCTTTACCGTGACCGCCGACGAGGCTGGTGCCCCGATGCCCGAGCGCACGACCGCAACCAACGACGCGGCCGGCAACGTGGACTTTGGCAAGATCCACTTTACGCTCGAGGACCTCAACCGCGCCCTGGGCGTGGCGGACGATGCGACCGATAAGGCCGAGGCGGACGAAGCTGACGAGGCTGAGGCCGACGAGGCAGAGGCTGAAGAGGCCGACGCCGACGCTGATGCCAACGCCGACGAGCCCAGCGACGAGTCCGAGCCCGCAGATCCCGCTGCCCCGCGCTCGCACACCTTTACCTACACGGTGGCCGAGTCCGGTAGCGCCCCTGGCGTGACCAACGACGCCAGCGCCACGCGCAAGGTTTCCTACACCGTGACTGACGACGGTGCCGGACACCTGAGGGTCGTGCGCAACGGCGACGACGGTGCGGCCTTCACATTCACCAACACCTACAGCGTGACGCCCACCGATTCTTCCGTGACCGATCAGGTCAAGACGGTCAAGCGTCTGACCGGACGCGACCTTGCAGCTGGCGAGTTCACGTTTGATCTGCTCGAGGACGGCGTGACTGTCGCTAGTGGCACCAACGACGCCAACGGCACCGTTACGCTGAGCCCGATCCGCTACGAGGCGCCCGGCACGCACACGTACATGCTGCGCGAGGCTTGCCCCAACGCGCTCGGCCTGTACAAGGGCGTCACCTATGACGGCGCGACCTACACCGTCGTGACCACCGTTTCCGACAACGGCGACGGCACGCTGACCGCGACGCACAAGCTCGAGGGAACCACCGAGTCGGCTGGCTTTACCAACAAGTATCACGCCATGCCCACGCAGGTCTCCATCGGCGCCATCAAGGTGCTCGGGGGACGCGAGCTCAAGAAGGACGAGTTTAGCTTTAAGCTCGTTGGCGAGGGCATCGAGTCTACGGTTACCAACGATGCCGACGGTAAGATCAACTTCGACAAGTTCGAGTACAGCGAGCCCGGTACGTACGTCTACATCATCAGCGAGGTCAAGGGCGACGAGGCCGGTATGACCTACGACAAGTCCGTCTTTACCGCGACCGTCAACGTGGTCGATGACGGCGAGGGCAACCTCAAGGCGGGCGTCACCTTTACCAAGGGCGACAAGAGCGTCGAGGGCATCGTGTTCAACAACACGTACAAGAAGCCCGAGACGTCCGTGCCGACGCCCGATCCCGGCACGCCCAAGACCGTGACGAACATCGTCAAGACGGTCAAGGGTTTCCTGCCCACCACGGGTGACCAGCAGGTCGCTGCACTGCTCATGGCATTCGTCATCGCCATGGCCGGCGTTGGAGCCCTGGTCTGGGGTATCCGTAAGCGCTAGGCACGTCGACAGCACCCGGGGCCAAAAGGCCCCGG
>CAJMRP010000082.1 GCA_905215765.1 uncultured bacterium | reverse complement strand
ACCGCAGGAAGCTTGGATACGCCTAGGCGCGGTCCAAGAAATCGTCCGCACCCCCTTTAAGGTCCCGTGACTTTAATTTAGGGACTATTCCACCGCAACTTATTGGAGGATTAGCTAGTCCTTGGGTGTCCAGGACCAGAAGAAGTTGATAAGGGCCACACGTGAGGTGGTGCCGGTCTTTTTGTTGATCGAGGAAATGTGACGGTAGAGCGTGGAGCGCGAAAGGAAAAGCGTTGTGGCGATGTCCTGAACGCTCTGGTCCGAAACGACCGAGGCCGCAAGAATATCGCGCTCGCGCTCTGTAAGCTCAAAGGTGGCGACGAAGGCATCGAGGCGTTCATCGGACGTGAGCTCCGCTGCCTCCACGGGCTCGGGGTCGGAGCATGTGGGCGCAAGATCCCCACCAAGATCATCGGTGGCAGGCGCCAGCTCGTCCCGTATCACGGCGTCATCGGCTCGTTGCCCCAACTGTCCCAGCAGCGTAATCGCAATGCCCACAAACATCACGAGCGCCGCGCCGACCGCAGTCAGCACGTTTTGACTCGAGATGATCGCCACTGCCGGCGCCGTCACGAACATCGAGCACACGTTGTTGACGACGCGACCCATGCACGGCCAAAAATATGACCAGCGCGCATAAAGCGAGACGGCGGCATATTTTGTGGTAAAGAACACCACAAAGAAGCCTGAGCCCAGATAAAAGATGATCGTGGCAGCAAGCTCGTTGCCGCCATTGCCGTCGACGATGAGCATAAAGAACGAAAGCGTGGACAACATGGCGGCGCATGTCATGCCGATATTCATATACGAACGGCCGTGCAGGTCAAATAGGACGCCAGCGGCCAACGAGCTCACGACAAGCAGTAGGCGCGGCCAATCGCCCAAATCGACGGCTCCGACAGCATGCAAGGTCGTGAGGCCAGCGTTGAGAGCGGCGAATACGCCGGAAAGATACACCGTCGCCACGGTCAGGCGAACTACGGCGCGGCGGAATGCCGCCTTTGCCTTGGGATCGTCTTGCCACTTGGCGCCATATTCCAAAGCATCTACCGAAAGTCCGGCAACGCTGGGTTCAAAGTTGGGATCGGACTCGTCGCGCAGTTTGGCGCGTCGGGCACCGTGGAGCAACGCCACCTGCACGATCGCACAAACGACCAGAACAGCCTGCTGAGGAATACCGACAGGCATCACCATGTGGTTGAACACCTGTACCAGAACGCCCATGGCATAGGAAAGTGCTGCGGCGCGCGCCAAGCAGGGCGTCCGCGCAAAGCGTCGCGCAAAGTTTGCGTGGGCAGTCGATCCGCAGTAGCCCAGTGCGCAGCACGCCACCAAACCGCCGACGATTACCACCTCGACCTGAGCTGCCATAATCAACAGCAGCAATGCCGCCACCAGCAAAACGCCCGTGATGTCGCTCGTCGCGTCGATAGCATGGGGACGGCGATAGTACAGAACGGGACGCACAAAAAAGCCAATCACGCTCGCGCCGATGACAAGACTCTCATAAATAACGACCTCGTCCGGAGACACGAACTCGGCCATGCGCACGTCAAAGAGATACTCGCACGCCAAAAACGTGAAGAAGAACAGCGCCAGGCATATAATCTCCCGAATGCCCCGATGCAGATATGCGGTTGTGTCTCCCATGCCCCTCATGGTTAACCCCCGGCCGCTCAATTGTCTGGAATTCCATTTTAATAAAGAACCAATCTCAATATCGAAGCCGAGCTCGAAATGCTGCAAATTTGACCCCAGCCGTTCACATCACGCCGCGATTTTGAGCCGCATGGACCAGAAGGGACACACGCGACCTCTAGCTCGGCAAGGAGTGTCTCCAACTACCACTCATTTAAGTACGTCCCCAATGAGTGCCCAATGACTACCCGCAGCAAGGAGTGTCCCTATGTGTCGGATGAAAAATGGGCCATGTGTCCCAGTTGTGGAGACTCCTTGAGCCGTCTGGGTATCGCGAAGGATCGCGCACTCCCCCATCATCAAAAGTGACACACGCTACCAGTTGATGGGAGGCAGCCATGGGCTTCTTTGACAAGATGTTCGAGAAGAAAGAGTGCGCGATTTGCGGTACCGAGCTGGGACTTCTAGGTAAGACAAAAATCAATGAAGGCTACCTGTGCAAAGAGTGCGCCGGCAAGCTCTCCCCCTACTTTCACGGCTATCGCTCCAGCACCGCGGACGACATCCGTGAGCAACTCGCCTACCGCGAGGCCAACGCCGAACGCCTGTCTTCGTTCAACCCCACGCGCACGCTTTCTGCCGGGCGCACCAATATTATGCTCGATGAGGACGCGGGCCTGCTGATCATCACTTCGCAGAGCCGCTGGCGCGACGCCAATCCCGACATCATCGAGTTCTCGCAGGTACTCGGCTGCGATATGGATATCGACGAGCATCGCACCGAGATCTATCGCGAGACCAAGGACGGCGAGCGCGAGAGCTACAACCCGCCGCGCTACGACCTGGATTACGACTTTAATCTGACCATCCACGTCAACACGCCGTACTTTACCGAGATCAACCTGCGCGTGAACGACTCCACCATCGATCAGCGCGGCTCCATCGAATACCGCGAGGCCAAGCGCCAGGCAACCGAGGTCCGCGACGCGCTGGTGCAGCTGCGCCAGGAGACGCGCGACAGCGTCGTGGCCGCCAAGGCCCCCAAGACCGCGGTGACCTGCCCCTTCTGCGGAGCCACCACCATTCCCGATGCCAGTGGGCGCTGCGAATACTGCGGCGGCGCCATCGGCGCATAGCCTCCGGCAGCGAAAGGACCGATCATGGCCTTCGAGAGCGTTAACTATCAGTGCCCTGCCTGCGGTGGCCCCTTGCATTTTGCCAGCGCCGAGCAAAAGCTCGTCTGCGACTACTGTGACTCGCGCTTTGAAGTCGAAGAAGTCGAGGCCCTCTATCGCGAGCGCCAGGACAAGGCAGATGCCAAAGCCGATGCCGCAGCCGCGGCCCCCAAGCCTGCTGTCGACGATGCCGTGCAGGAGCTGGCCCAAAACGCCGGCTACATCTGCTCGTCGTGCGGCGCCGAGCTCGTGTCCGACGGCACCGTCGCCGTCACCACCTGCCCGTACTGCGGTAACTCCGCCGTGGCGCCCGGCCAGCTCTCTGGCGACTTCTCACCCGACCTGGTGATTCCGTTTAAGCTCGGGCGCGATGACGTCACGGCCGCACTCAAGGAACACTACAAGGGCAAGATCTTGCTGCCCAAGAGCTTTTTCACCGGCAACCACATCGACGAGGTCCAAGGTGTCTACGTGCCGTTTTGGCTCTACGGCGCCCGCGTTGACGGCGAAGTGTACTTTGACGCGACCAACGAGACCGTGACCGAGGAATCCGACCGCACCGTCACGACCACCGACCACTACGATGCCTATCGCAAGGGCAATATCTCGTTTAAGCGCGTGCCCGTCGACGGATCGTCCAAGATGCCCGACGGCCACATGGACGCCATCGAGCCGTTTGACTACGACGCACTGCGTCCGTTCTCGATCGCATATATGCCCGGCTACATCGCCAACCGTTACGACAAGGACTGCGAGACCTGCAAGGCGCGCGCCGAGCGCCGTATGGAAGAAAGCACGATCTCGGCCCTGCGTGAGACCGTCGTCGACGAATACGACGATGCCACGGTCGAAAGCAAGCAGCTCGACTACACCTGGGAAGACAGCGACTACGCCCTGTTCCCCGTCTGGATGCTCTCCACCTCGTGGAACGGCAAGAGCTACCTGTTTGCCATGAACGGCCAGACCGGCCGCTTGGTCGGCGAGCTCCCCTGCTCCAAGCCCAAGCTCGCCATCGCCTCGGTGCTGTTCTTTGTGATCGGATTTATCCTCTCCCAGATTCTCTTTATGGGGGAATACGCCTTCGATCCGGATTACCTCACCTTTGATATCGAGGGCATCCTCATCAACGTCATCGCGCCGCTGATCATCGCGATTATCGGAGACGTGCTACTGGTAGGCCAGCTCAAGACGGCCAACGAGGCCACCCACGCCGACGAGTACTGCGGCGAGCTCGACCTGACCGAGAAGCACGACACCTTCAGCCACACCGAGACCACCGTTGTCATGAAAGACGACAAGGACGACTAAGCAATCCAACCAATACCACCCGGCCTTTGACGAGAAAGGAAGATTACCATGGGACTCTTGAAAGCTGGATTGGGAGCTGCCGGCGGCGTCATGGCCGACCAGTGGAAGGAATTTATCTATTGCGAATCGATGCCTGCTGACGTCTTGGCCTGCAAGGGCAGCAAACGCACCGGTGGCCGCAGCTCCAACACGCGCGGCGAGGACAACGTCATCTCCAACGGCTCGGTCATCGCCGTCAACGACGGCCAGGGCATGCTCGTGGTGCAAAACGGCAAGATCATCGAAGTCGCGCTGGAGCCCGGTGAGTTCGTCTTCGATACCGGCAGCGAGCCGAGCGTCTTTAGCGGCAACCTGGGCGACTCCATCAAGGAGACCTTCGCCAATATCGGCAGCCGCTTTACCTTTGGCGGCGACGCGGGCAAGGACCAGCGCGTCTACTTCATCAACACCAAGGAGATCATCGGCAACAAGTACGGCACCGCCTCGCCCGTGCCCTTCCGCGTGGTCGATAACAACATTGGCCTGGACGTCGACATCTCCGTGCGCTGCAACGGCGAGTATTCGTATCGCATCACCAACCCGCTGCTGTTCTACACCAACGTGTGCGGCAACGTGACCGATAGCTATACGCGCGACAAGATCGACAGCCAGCTTAAGTCCGAGCTGCTCACCGCCCTGCAGCCAGCCTTTGCCAAGATTTCGGAGATGGGCATCCGCTACAGCGCCATCCCCGGCCACACCACCGAGCTCGCCCGTGCGCTCAACGAGGTCCTCTCTGCCGACTGGCGTGACCTGCGTGGCGTCGAGATCGTCGCGGCCTGTGCCCGGAAAGCGGCGACCGCGAGTCCCGCGAGAGCCAGCGTCGCTGTGGCAATGCACCAGGGCGGGATTATCGGCGCAAAGTCAATCTCATACATAACATCTTTATTTTCAGATAGTTATGACAATACACGGCGCAATGTCCCAAGCCGTCGTATCCGTGTTTCCGCCACGAATTCGATTTGGGACGCGACCATTTCCTCGACGGACATTTCCAGTGCCCTTCTATGGTCCAGGAACCGTTTGGCCCTGGAGCCCATTGAATAGAGTTCCTGGAGGAATCCGGTCTTTTGGAATCCCTCCAGTTCTTCGGGTGTGAGGTGTGTTGTCCTCGTGGAGGATTCTTGCGAAGTGCCTGTATCTTCTTGCCACCTCCTGTCCGAGCATTGGCGCCCTTCGGTAGCTTGCGTAGTAGATTGCGAGTTTCTTCACGACCACCTCTCGTTGTGCGATGGAGTCGAACTGCTGTGTAAGGAGGTCCAGTTCATTTGAGATCAGTGCGAATGCGATTGGGTCTCCGAAAGTGAACTGGCGGATAGTCTCCAGCGGGGTTCGTCCCTCCTTCAGGTCCACGAGGAAAGAGCGCCTGATAACCTTTTCCGAGAGCTTCATGACCGCCTCCTCCCACTCCTTGAGGCCCTGTCCGACCACTCCGAGGAAGGCCATTGCGAGTTTTGCGGCGCCGTCCGGGGCGGCCAGCAGATGGTCGGAGAGTGCGATGATGGGCTGGTATGTGGCCTCCAGATTCCGGAGCTCTGCGACGAGTGCGCCGTGTGCCCACTCCTCGTCTTCGGGGGCGATTTCCCGGTCGAGGGAGATGAACCTTTCGATAGAGCTTCCGAAGTTTAAGAGCGTGTTTTCAATCCATGCCAGGAGCCGTTCATCTCCGACCTGTCCTGTTGAGACGAGCAGCTTCAGATGTGCGAGGGATGCGTTCCTGGGCCGTTTGCACCCTTCGGCCCAGCGTTTCAGGAACAGCCTGTCCGCGAGCCTGTCCGCGTGCCTGACGACGAGTGGCCAGTCTTCGAGGAGCGCCTCGTCGCCGCACCATCTGAAGAGCCATTCCCTGAGTTGTGGCGTGACATTGTCGGAGGCCCTCAATTCCCAGAGGAGGTCCCTGATGACCTCTGGCGCGAGTGCGCCCTTGTTTTCCTCGAGATATCCGGCGGCCCATGCCTGGAAGCGTGCGTCGTCCATCTGCCTGAGGATTCGGAAGCCGATTCCGAATGCCGCGTCCACCACATCGACCCGTCGTCGGAATGCGTCTGCGGCCCTGGTGAGGGTTTCGGGGATTTGTGCCTGGCTGAGGATTTTGCATCTATCGACGGCTCCGTAGTCGAAGGTGCTGTACAGGACCAGTGCCTTTGAGAAGCTTCCGTCCTCCCTGTCGCCGTTTTGGGGGAGTGCGGCGATTTCTCCGGAAGCGAGGAGCCTTCCCGCGGTCTGTTCCAGTGCATGGAAGTACTCCTTGAGGATATCCTTTCCGACCTGTATAGTCGGCGTGCCCAGGTACAGATCCACGAGCTTTCTGACCTGTTCCGCCACCGTGTCGAAGTCTCCGTCGCCATTGCAGGCGTGCGCGAGTGCGTCAAGCCTTTCCAGCTCCCTTCCGGAGAGGTCTGGATTGAGGTCCTCCAGTTTCCTGAGGCTTGCCATCACCTCGTCGAGGGCGTTGTTGCATTGGATGTCTTTCGGTGGGTCGGGCATCTTCTACTTGCCTGATGCGAGCCGTAGCCCGAAGCGGTCTGGCAGCCTGGCCATGTATATCTTGTTCTGCGCGGTGACGATGTCGTAGGGTTCGCGGATTGTCTCGATTTCGCGTGTCTCGAGCTGGTAGATGCAGGCGCAGGCCCTTGGGTCGCGGTCGCGGGGCTGGCCGACGCTTCCGACATTCACCATGACCTTGCGGTCGGCGGGGATTGCGTATGGCCTGATGAAATCGACGAATGGCAGATGGCCTGGCATGTCGATCCCGATGAGGGGCGTATGGGAGTGTCCGCAGAATGCTAGGTTGCAGTCCTGATGCGCGAAATTGGCCGCGAAGGTCTCCTCGTCAAGGCAGTATGACCACTTGGGGCGTGCGAAGGAGGAGTGCAGCGCGACGATTTCGTCCCCGAGCTGGAGTCTCATGGGGAGTTCCGCGAGCCACTTGATGTCATCCAGTGAGAGTTGTTTTTGAGTCCACTCGATGGACTTCAGGATTTCCGGGCGGAGTTTTGAGGTTTCGGGTTCGATGAATGAGGAGACATATTCGTCATGGTTTCCCATTACGCATGGGATATCCCTTTCCCGGATGATTTGGATGCATTCGGCGGGGTTTGCGCCGTATCCGACGACATCTCCCAGGCATACCAGGAGGTCGCATGACAGCTTGTCGAGGCGTGCCAGGATGGCAGTCAGTGCCTCCAGGTTGCCGTGGACATCGCTGAAAAAGCCGATTTTCGTCATAATATGGGAACTCAGTGGAAATTACATTAAGGCATTGCCTGACAATGAACGGGATAAAATAAGCCCGAATCCGTGGATTAGCGTTCCTTGCGCGAGGAAATTGCGTGGGAGTGCGCCTGCCCTGCGCCTTCCGCGCGGGCGCCAGGTCTTCTACCCCTGTACGTTCTTGTCTTGGACTTGCCTGATGCGACGCACCCTCTACTATCTTTTTCTGGCTACGATACTGGTATTCTTCGGAGCCTTCTTCCTCTTTCCCGTATCTGCGGGGAGGGCTGACTGACGGGAGCGGGCGGCCCACCGCATTCTACATCCTGGAGACCTTCAGGAATCCGCTCTATCGCGCCGGGCTGGCGAACTCCTTCATCATCGCGGGTGGGACGACCCTCCTGTCGCTGCTGATAGCCATGCCACTTGCGTGGCTTGGGGACAGGTATCTCTTCTGGGGAAAGAAGCTGTGGAGCGGAATGCTCCTCATGCCGATGATTCTTGCGCCATTCGGAGGGGCCCTTGGAATGCAGTGTGTCTTCGGCCGATACGGCGCGCTGAACCAGGTCCTTGTGGACATCGGGGCGGTCTCCGCGGGGAACGAGCCCGACTGGCTGGCGGGGCAGCTTGGGGCAGTCATCCTGCTGGAGGCGCTGCACCTCTTCCCAATCCTCTATCTGAACCTCACAGCCGCATTCGCAAACGTCGACCCATCGCTGCTGGAGGCGGCTGCCGACTACGGATGCACGGGATTCAGGCGCTTCCGCAAAATCACCCTGCCCCTCATAAGGCCGGGCCTCTTCGCGGGATGCACCCTGGTCTTCATCTGGTCCTTCACGGAACTTGGGACGCCGCTCATGTTCAATTTCGAGCGGGTCACCCCAGTCCAGATATTCCTTGGGATAAGCGAGATGGGTCACAATCCCATGCCATACGCGCTGGTGGTGGTGATGATGAGCGCAGTCGCAATCGCGTATCTTGCCGCAAAGCTGCGATTCGGGAAGGACGCATACGCGATGTCGGGCAAGGCGGCACGCTCCTCCCAGGCAATTCCACTGGCCGGCTGGAAGAACCTCCTTGCCGGGGGCTTCTTCGCATTCGTCGCCCTGGCGGGCATACTTCCCCACCTGGGAGTGCTGGGGCTGGCCGCGGGAAAGGGATGGTATCGAAGCGTCATCCCAATCCATGGGACCCTCGAACACATCCAGGCCGCGCTCGGGCACAGCCTGACCGTCCCCAGCATCGTCAACAGCCTGCGTTATTGTTCATTTGCGCTGGTGGTGGCAATGCTCCTGGGGGTCTTCATCGCCTGGGCAGTCGTGCGGGG
>CAJMRP010000081.1 GCA_905215765.1 uncultured bacterium | reverse complement strand
GCAGCCTCGATGCGGAGAGGGGCGTTTTCGCCGGAAACGGCGGTGAAGCGCTCGTTCGAGAGAAGCGCCTCCGCGTCCATGTCCCAGCGGACGGCGGCCTCGTTCACGCCGAGACGGTTCCAGGTGCGCGAAGCGGGACGGTTGACATAAATCGTTTTTTCCATATCGTTCGCTCCTTTCGCTCAGCCGATGCTGCCCTTCATCTCAAGGCGGATGAGGTTGTTCATTTCCACGGCGTATTCCAGCGGCAGCTCCTTGGACACGTTGTCCGCGAAGCCGCTGACGATCAGGGCGCGGGCGTCCTCCTCGCTCATCCCCCGGCTCATGAGATAGAACACCGCGTCGTTGCTGATCGCGCCGATCCTGGCCTCGTGGCCCACGGCGGCATCGCGCGTCTTGATGTCCATGGCGGGGATGGTGTCCGAGCGCGATTCAGAGTCGAGCATCAGCGACTGGCAGCTCACGGTTGCCTTGGAGCCCTCGGCCTTGGGCGTGGCAACGATAGAGCTGCGGAACGTCTGGATGCCGCCGCTCTTGGAGATGCCCTTGGTCTCGACGGTTGCCGAGGTCTCGGGCGCGTTGAGCACGACCTTGCAGCCGGTGTCGAGGTTCTGCCCGGCGCCGGCAAAGGTGATGCCGGTAAAGCTCGAGCGGGCGCGACGGCCGTTGAGCACGCTCATGGGGTAGAGGTAACCCACGTGGCTACCGAAGGAGCCGCTGATCCACTCGATGTCGCCGTCCTCGTCCACGCGCGCACGCTTGGTGTTGAGGTTGTACATGTTCTTGGACCAGTTCTCGATGGTCGAGTAGCGCAGGTGCGCACGCTTGCCCACAAAGAGCTCGACGGCGCCGGCGTGGAGGTTGGCTACGTTGTACTTGGGCGCGGAGCAACCCTCGATAAAGTGCAGGTCGGCGTCGTCCTCGACGATGATGAGCGTGTGCTCAAACTGGCCGGCGCCCTTGGCGTTAAGACGGAAGTAGCTCTGCAGCGGGAAGTCGAGCTTGGTGCCCTTGGGCACGTAGACAAACGAGCCGCCCGACCATACGGCGCCGTGCAGGGCCGCAAACTTGTGGTCGGTGGGCGGGATGAGCGTCATAAACTTCTCGTGGATGAGCGGTTCCCACTGCGGGTCGTGCAGGGCCTCCTCGATGCCGGAGTAGACGATGCCCATCTTAGACGCTGTGTCCTGCATGTTGTGGTAGACGAGCTCGGAGTCGTACTGCGCGCCGACGCCCGCCAGGTAGCTGCGCTCGGCCTCGGGGATGCCCAGGCGCTCAAAGGTGTTCTTGATGTCGTCGGGCACCGATTCCCAGTCGTGTTTTTGGTCGGTGTTGGGCTTGACGTAGGTGACGATGTTGTCCATGTCCAAGCCCTCGATGGAGGGGCCCCACGTCGGATCCGGGAAGCGGTTGAAAATCTCGAGGGACTTTAAGCGCAGGTCGAGCATCCACTGCGGCTCGTCCTTCTTGGCGCTGATCTCGCGCACGATGTCGGGCGTGATGCCGGCGTCGAGGCGCTCGAATCCCTCCTCGCCATAGGTGAAGTCGTAGAGGCTGCGGTCGATGTCCGCGACCTCGGTGCGGTTCTTGGTCATTGCGTCGCCCCTTTACGCCTGCTGCTCGACAGCGGCGGACTCGGCCTGGGCGCGCTGCTCGGCGGCCTCGCGTTCGAAGGTCTCAAAGCCGTTCTTGTCGATCCAGGGGATCAGCGATGCGTCGTCCTCGCGCACGATGTGGCCCTTGACCATAACGTGGACGCGGTCGACATCCAAGTGCTCCAGGATGCGCGTGTTATGCGTAATGATGAGCATGGAGCCGTCGCAGCTCTTGCGGTAGGCGTCCATGCCGTGGCTGACGGTGGACAGGGCATCGACGTCCAGGCCGGAGTCGGTTTCGTCGAGGATGGCGAGCTTGGGCTGCAACAGCAGAAGCTGGAGCATCTCGACCTTCTTTTTCTCGCCGCCCGAGAAGCCCACGCCCAGCTCGCGGTTGAGGTAGGCGGTATCCATGTTGAGCTCGGCCGCGAGCTCCTTGACGCGACGGCGGAACTCCTTGCCCTTCATCTCCAGGCCGGGGCGGCCGGCGATGCTGGCGCGCAAAAAGCTCGACAGCGGCACGCCCGGGATCTCGACCGGGGCCTGGAAGCTCAGGAACAGGCCGGCGCGCGAGCGCTTGTCGGTGGTGAGCTCGGTGATGTCCTGGCCGTCAAAGACGATGCGGCCGTCGTTGACGGTATAGACGGGGTCGCCCATGACCAGGTGGCCGAGGGTGGACTTGCCGGCGCCGTTGGGTCCCATCAGCACGTGGGTCTCGCCGGCGGCGACGTTGAGGTTGACGTTGTGGAGGATGGTCTTCTCGTCCACAGAGGCGGTGAGGCCCTCGATGGAAAGCAGCGGATTTGCGCTCATGCTGTTCCTCTCTGTATATGGTGTACTCATAGGTGTACGAAACCCTAGGAATCTTCTCGGAATAAAGTTACTATGGGTTCGGCGTTAGTCAAGGGAAAACCCGACTAATCCACTCGACTTTTCAGATGTGGGACATAATAATCAGGTTTGTTTGCCCCGCGTGCATAAGATTTGGGACAAACACTTCTTGTATTTTGTCCCAGCAACGATGGGAGGGTAGGTATGCTCATTTCTTCCAAGGGCCGCTATGCCCTCCGGCTGATGATCTATATCGCGGCGCTGGGCGACGCCGAGGGCAAGATTGCCCTGCGCGAGGTTGCCGACCGCGAGCATATCTCGCAAAAGTATCTGGAACAGCTGGTCCGTCCGCTTATGAAGGCGGGCCTGCTTAAGAGCGTGCGCGGCAAGGGCGGCGGCTACATGATGGCCAAGGATCCCTCCGAGGTACGTGCGGGTGACATCCTGCGCGCCGTCGAGGGCAGCACGGCGCCCGTGGCGTGCGACGGCATCGACAATAGCTGCACCCGCAGCGATTTGTGCTCGACCGTCAAGTTCTGGCGCGGTTTGGACGACGTGATCGAAAAGTACGTCGACGGCGTGACGTTGGCCGACCTGGCCGCCGTCCCCGAGATCAACTTTGACATTAAGCTGTAGGTTGAGCGCAATTCCTTAAGATTTCGCGGAGGGTTGTTGCCGTTTACCGAGGGGTTGTTGTGCAACAACGGGCGAGCTGCAATACTTATTTTTATCTTTGCAAACTGAACTTTAACTACACCAATGCAGGGAGGATCTTATGCAGCCCAAGCATTCTGCTATTGTCGCGGGCCTGACGTTGGCGCTTTCGTTTGGCGCCGTTTCCGCGCCGGCACCCGCCGCTGCCGAGGAGCCCACGCCGGGCGTTGCCTCGGATGCCACCGATATCGATAAGGGTCTCTACACCCAGCAGTCCTTCTCGGGCGTGTTGAGGTCGGTTCAGGGTGTCTCGTTTGTCAACGTGACTCCCGAGATGAAGTACTTCACCAAATATGAGAGCCATGGCAACTATAACCAGGGCTTTTCGTATGGTGACGGCTACAACGCGCTGGGCTATTACCAGTTCGACCGTCGTTGGTCGCTCATCCCGTTTATGAAGCAGGTCTACAACTACAGCCCCGAAAAATACGGCATGCTCAAGGATGCGATTGATCGCGGCAGCGAGATTTCCAACGCGAGCAATGCCATGTACGAGAACGGCCAGCTTACCGAGCTGGGCCGTATTGCACAGGAGGCCTTCCAGGATGCTTATAACACCGATCCTGCTGAGTTTTCGGCTCTGCAGGATGCGTATGCGTACAACTCGTACTATGCGGTGACCGAGGCGTGGCTCAAGAGCGGCCTGGGTATTGATATTTCGGGCCGCGCCGATTGCGTCAAGGGCATGGTGTGGAGCATTACCAACATGTGCGGCACTGGTGGCTGCAGGGACTTTTTCCGCTGGGCGAATCTTTCCAACGATATGTCCGACCGCGAGTTTGTGACGGCGCTTTCCAACAGCGTGGTCAATAACGTGGCGACCAGGTATGCAAGCCAGCCCCAGTACCACGAGGGCTGGAAGAACCGCTACCGCAACGAGCTAAAGGACTGCTTGGTTTATATCGCTGAGGACGAGGCTGCCGCCGCGACGCCCGTGCAGCCCGAGCCCACACCGGCGCCCTCGCCGACACCTGATTCGAATGACGACTCGAGTGACGATGCCAACGATGACAGGATGGATGCGCCCTCGACCGATGCTGACGGTAATGGCTCTGCTGGTGGCACTACCAACGACGGCTCTACCTCGAACGGCTCCGATTCGAACGGCTCTGCTGCGGGCGATTCGCCTTCAAGCTCTGCCGGCAATACGGACAGCGACGCTTCTGGTTCGACCGGCGCTGACACCTCTAACTCATCCACCGGCTCGAGCGATTCGTTCATTGACACCGGCTCTAACAACGGCTCCGGCTCTGACGCAACCCCTGATTCCGATGCTTCCAAGGACGACTCGAATAAAGCGCCGGACGCTCCCGTTGCTTCGCCGGACAAGAAGCCTTCTTTCTCCGAGCAGCTTGGTTCTACGCTGGGTTCTTCGCTGATGGCTGGCGTCAATAACGGCTCGGCCCAGAACAAGGACAACTCTGATCAGGTTTCCACGGAAAAGACCGAGGCCGCAAAGGGCGACTCCAAGGACAAGGCTTCCGAGAAGACCGAATCTGATAAGGGTTCTAGCTCTGAGGAGAAGGACGACAAATCTGCTCAGAAGAAGGACGAGAGCAAGACCGAGGGCGAAAAGAAACAGCCCGAAGACGACGACAAGAGCGGTGCTGACAACCAGGCCCAAGAGCAAAATGACTCCAAGACGGTGACCACTACAACCACGACGACTACAACGACCAAGTCATCTGGCGGTAACATGCCCAAGACGGGCGACCTTATCGTTATGGCGAGCCTTGCCAGTGCGAGCTTGGCCACACTGGGCGCTACGTCTATCGTAAGTGGTAAGCATAAGCTCGATCAGCAGAAGAAAGCTTCTGGGGAGGACGGCTCGGAGGAGTAGCCTCTTGGTTGCTAGATAACTAAAGAGTTGGGACGGGGTCCGGTGCGAATACATTGGGCCCCGTTTTGTTGTGCAACGATTAGTTATGCCCCCTCATACCTCTTGTTGCTACCGTTGCCCGATATGTTCGCGCGGCGTCGTCGGTACGCGCGAGGCGGTCATTACAATTGGCATCGTGTTGCGATTTAGGGGGAACGTTTTGGTGTCTGAACAGGCAAATGTTGATTGTACTGCTGGCTTTGGCGTGCGCTTGATCGGCTGTGCCGACGATGCGGTTTTGCCCATTGGCATGCACGACTATGCGGAGGCCCTTGGTTGCTGCATGCTGGTTGACAAGACCATGTTTATTGCCGATGTGTTGGACTGCGACGCGTCCGTTGTGGTGTGCTGTCGACCCGAGGGTTTTGGCAAGAGCATGAACTTGTCGATGCTCAGGGCTTTTCTGGAGCGTCCAGCGGTCGATCGCTCTGGTCAGCGTTTGTTTGCCGATGCTCAGATTTGGGATGCGGACGGCGGGCGCTATCGGGACGAGTATGCTTGCTATCCGGTGATATCGCTGGACTTTTCTGGTGCTGCGAGGCGTGGCGCCGCTGTTGCCGACGTCGTGCGCGATGTCCTTTCGGGCGAGTGCGCTCGCTTGTTGGCGCTCTTGGGGGCTCCGGATTTAGCGCGAGATAAGGTGCGTCACATCGAACGCGTTGCGCGTGGCGTAGCGAGCGCGGACGAGGTTGACTCTGTGCTCGGTGTGCTCATAGAGCTGCTGGAGATTGCCTGCGATGAGCAGGTTGTATTGCTCGTTGATGGGTACGATGCGGCGTGGTCTCGCCGTGCGAGCGCGAGGGACGCTTCCGACGCCGATCCGGCAGAACTACTTGACCGTGTGCTGTTTGACGCCATTGCCACTGCGCGCGATTCGTTGCGGCTGACGTGTCTGATGGGGGAGTGTCCCGGTCCTGCCGAAGCGGCGCTTTCTTCGCGCGGCTGCTCGTATTGTCTGACGACGCCGCTGTCGGCGTTGTGTGATCGTTGGTTCGGCTTTTCGGATGCCGAGGTCCAGGCTCTGTTGAATCATGCTGGGCGCGAGGAATACCTTGATGATGCGCGTGAATGGCTCGAGGGGTATCGGTTTGGCAGGGCCTATTGCTCGAGTCCAGAGCGTGTGATCGGTTTTCTGGACCGAGGCTGCACGGCGCCTGTGCGTGCCGATCTGTATGGATATGCCGATTGCCTGAGTAGGGTAGTTGCCGGGTGGAATCTCGACCGCCTTTCGGTCTTCTTTGATTTGCTCGAGGCCCATGGGTGCGCTGAGGTCCCGCTTTGTTTGGGCGCTGCAGAGCCAGATGTCTCGCCTGACGATGGCATGTGGACGGCGCTGTATCTGTCCGGTTTCCTGACGACGGATATGATTGAGGAGCCGGAGCATGGTGGTCGTCTCCGTGCTCTGCGGTTGCCCAATAATGAGCTTCGCCAGGCCTTGCGTCTGGTGATTATTGAGTGGTTTGAGTGTGCTGCCGAGGACGTTCGAGACGTCGATGCGTTTCGCGACGGGCTGTGCCGTGGGAACGAGGATACCGTGAGGCGGGCGCTAAGCCGCATCCTGGGGGATGCGGGAATCTGTGAGACCGACCCAGATAAGCCGCTGCCATATCATCTGCTCTTGCAGGGGCTCTGCTTTGGCTTACCGGGCTATGCCAATCCTGCCTCGAGGCGAAAGTGTGGCGCAGGTCGCTGGGACATCCAGGTTTTCCCTACGGGTGCTGTGTTCGACGTAGCAGATACGATTGGCATGCTGGACGAGCGCCCGCTGATAACGATTAACTTGATGTATGACCCCGATGTGGATGCGCTGGGACTGGAATTGCTGGCCGTGCAGTCACTACTCGACATAGAGCGCGACGGCATCGACGAAATCCGTGTACCGCGCCCCGGCGTGGGTCGCATGCGCTGGGGGTTCGGTTTTGATGGGCAGCATGTGGCTACGGTGTGCCAGCGGCTTTAAGCGCCGAGGTGTTTCCGGCTTCCGTTACTCGGTGTCCTTCATGGGCGGCATGGGCTTCCAGTCGGGGTCCTTGATGATCTTGCGGGCGTCCTTCATGCCACGGCGCAGCGCCGGAATACCGGTCTTAAAGCATTTGTCGACCGCAGCCAAGCGGATGAACTCTTTGCAGAAGGTCGCGGCGTTGCCCAGACGGAACAGCACAGGGTGATAGTCGCCGTAAATCTGCATGTAGCGGGCCAGATAGCCGCGGTTGCGCATGATGTGGTAGCGGTTCATGTCGGAAGTGGAGTTGAGCTGGCGCACGCCGGCGATGTCCCAATTGCCGATCTCGCGCGTACGGCGCAGCACCACGTCGGGCACGACGATCGGATTGGTGACCTTGCTGGCACGATAGCCGTACATCGTGTCGTCCCAATAGATGAAGAAACGCGGGTCGGGCAGACCGATCTTCTCGACGATGTTGCGGCGGAACAGGCCGCCTTCGAAGCACAACGTGTCCATCACGCGATAGCCAGCCAGGCCGAACGCAGCCGGTGCGATCGGGTTCGGAATGCCGAGCGGGACGATGAAATCGTACTGCCAGTAGAACGGACCGCCATCATAGTCGTAGCGGCTTCCCTGAATCACGTCGTGCCGATCGGTCCACTTGGCCAAGCGCTCGATGCCTTCCGGCATGACGGCGACGTCGTCGTCCATGACCCAGAACCATTCGGCACCCAGCTCGTACGCCTTCTTCACGCCTGCGGAGAAACCGCCCGCGCCTCCGAGGTTGTCGGTCTGCGGCGCGTAGACCACACGGTTCTCGTTGCCGGACAGGTCGGCCACGGTGGTGCCCCACTGCGCGGTGAGCTTGGCGCTGAATTCTTCGACCATGCCATGGGTCTTGTCACTGTGCTCGTTGTCCACGACGATGATGCGCCACGGGGCGACGGTAAGCTTCTCGATGGATTCGAACAGGGTGGCGAGCAGCTGCTGGCGCTTGTAGGTCACCACGACGATAGCCAGCTTTTCGATGGTCTTCTTCGCAACTTGCTTTTCAGTCATACGTTCCATTCTTGCACCGGCCCTCAACCACACATCGGCCATGTTCGATATGGAGCCGAGCACGGGCATAATCCGCGACAAATATGGACAGAACCTTGCACGGCACGAACTTGTTTGCCATAATGAACCGCGTATGCAGGGGAATCCGTATGACGGATTGAGATGGGCGTGGACGTCCGAACCCTTTGAACCTGATGGTTGACACCAGCGTAGGGAGGCATGGCCATATGGCTGATGTGATTTCCGTAACCAATTCCGATTCCGCGTTCGACGCTTCGAAGGGCGTCACGCGAACCAATCTTCCCCCATTCGCGCAGCGGCTGCGCAAAGCCGCCGACCTCGTATGGGAGGAAGGCTACAGGCAGCCGTTCATCCGCGAACTGGGCGAAGGCACTCTGCCGCGCGAGAAGTTCGCATTCTATCTGCTGCAGGATTTCCGTTATCTCAACGACTACGCCAGAGTGCATGCTTTGGGACTGGCCAAAACAGACGATCCGGAGATCATGGCGTTCATGCTCAACGTGCAGAACGGCGCGTTGAATGTGGAGTCGACCGTGCACCGCACGTATCTGGCCAGCTACGGCATCACCGACGAGCAGATGAACAACGTGCGCCAGTCGGCGTTCGCCCGCGCGTACACGTCGAACATCCTTTCCATCGCCTATGGCAAGGGTATCCTCGACATTCTCGTGGCCGTGCTCCCCTGCGCCTGGGTGTATGCGGATTACGGATATCGTCTTGCCCATGAATTCGCAGACACGCTCGATGTGAACCAGTACAAGAGCTGGGTGGACATGTACAAGACCGACGAGTTCTGGC
>CAJMRP010000080.1 GCA_905215765.1 uncultured bacterium | reverse complement strand
CTTCACGGCCTCGGCAGCAGCGCCGGCGGCAACGCTCTTGGCGTCAGCCTTGCCCTGGAAGGCGTCGTTGAGCTTGGCAGCCTTCTCGGCGTTCTTGGCGGCGAGCTCCTCCTCGGAAATCTCGGCCTCCTCGGCGCACTTCTGGGCGTCATAGGCACGGAAGAACGGATAGTACAGGACAAAGTCGACGACCAAGATAAGGGCGAGCATCACAAAGGCGAGCGGCTGGAAGCCCAGGCCCATGATGGTGCCGATGGGGCCGGGGACGGTCCAAGGCAGGGTGTACATAAAGCCGTTCATGCCCAAGAAGTCGATAAAGATCTTGAGGATCCAGATGTTGGCGATCGGGGCAAAGACAAACGGGACAAAGAAGACGGGGTTGAGCACGATGGGTGCGGCGAACAGCAGCGGCTCGTTGACGGCAAAACAGACCGGGACGATGGCGGCCTTACCGACGGCGCGCATCTCCTGGGACTTGGCCAGGAAGCAGAACATAAAGACCAGGACGAGCGTGGCGCCGGTGCCGCCCATGCAGACGACGAAGTACTGGGCACCCTGGGTCAGGACAGCGGAAGCGTGCTGGCCAGCCTGGAACGCAGCCAGGTTGTCGGTCATGTTGGCAACGAGAGCGGCGGCGATGGCGGGCTCGACGATCGAGGGGCCGTGGACGCCCACGAACCAGAACAGGCTCATGGCGCCGTAGATCACAGCGAGGCCGATGTAGCCATCGGCAGCGGTGAACAGGGGCTGGAACACCTGGATGACGCCCTGGGCAAAGCAGAAGCCAAAAGCAGCGCGGAAGACGATGTCAAAAACCCAAAAGACGGTGATGCAGACGGAGAAGGGGATGATGTCCTTGAAGGTCTGCGAGATGTTGGGCGGAACCTGCTCGGGCATCTTGACGGTGATGTTGCGCTTAATGAAGAACTTGTAGATGATGCCGGTCACAAACGCAGCGATGAAAGCGGTCAGCAGGCCCTTGGAACCAAGGTAGGTGGTGTTGAAACCGCTGGCGGCGTCCGTGGCGATCGTGTCGCTCGAAAGGAGCAAGAAGCCGATGATGGCCGCGCACATGCACGAGATGAAGTTGATCTGGTTGTTCTTGGGCAGATCGCGGTTTTGAGCGTCGGCGAAGTGCTTGGCCGTGGTGGCGGCGCAGGCGATGGCCAGGATGCCCATGGAGTAGTTGTAGCACTTCCACAGAGCGTTGTTGATGTCATCGGGCCAGTAGAAACCCCAGATGTTGGGGACCGAGGCTACCAGGCAGAAGATGGACGAGAAGATGATGATGGGGATGACGGAGATAAAGCCGTCGCGGATCGCCTTGAGGTACTTGTTGCGGGCGATCGCGTTGAAAAAGGGCTGGCCCTTTTCGATGATGGCGATGAGTTGCTCCATGCAATGCTCCTAAGAGTCGGTGGGTTAGCAACGATGGTAGCTTTTGACGTTCGGTTGCCAAAATGTTGACGTTGCCATTTTGTGACACAAAAAAAGACGCGAACCGGTGGTTCCTGTGCCTGCGAACCGTCGATTCCTTACGCGTAAACGTTTGAGCCGCCCGGTGGCTCTGTGTTTGCACAATGGCAACGTTAACATTTGGGCGACAAAAGCCGTTCGGGGAAGCAAAAATGTCGGTGAACGGTAGGTTTTGGGTGGTGAGCGTATGGTGGGGGAGGCGTTAGATATACTTGAAGACGTTTCATTTGACTGCGTAGGGTGCCACCAATGGCATCGTTGACATAGAAAGATCGACCTATGGCCGCTGTTAAAAAATCGGTATCCGTCAAAGACGTGGCGCGCCTCGCGGGCGTCTCGGAGCAGACGGTCTCGCGCACCGTGCACGATTCGCCCAGTGTGCGCCCCGAGACCAAGGAGCGCGTGCGTGCCGCCATGCGCGAGCTGGGGTATCGCCCCAATTTTGCCGGTCGATCGCTGCGCCGTGGCAAGTTTAAGACCGTCGGCGTCGCCATGTTCAACATTACCGGTACCGGCAACCTCGACCGTATGGAGGGCTTTGCCGCCGCGGCCGACAAACATGGCTATGCCATCACCCTCACTAAAGTAGATGGACATCCCTATACCCTCGAGAGCGCATCGTCGCGTATGAGCGCACTGCCGGTAGACGGCATGGTCGTGATCATGAATCGCATGCCGGCGGACTTTGGCACCTTTGAGCCGCTGCCCGGCATGCAGACGGTGCTCGTTACGATGCTGGAGCACCCGCTGTGTTCAACGGTCGATAACGACCAGTTCGATTGCTCGCGCCAGGTGGTCGAGTGCTTGCTGGGGCGGGGGCACAAAACCGTGCACTTTATCTCGTGTCCCGAGCGCTCGCTTTCGGGCATGCGGCGCGAGGAAGGCTGGCGCGAGACATTGCGCGCGCATGGTATTGAACCGCCGCGACTCGTCCGTGGGGATTGGACGGCACAGAGCGGATATGCTGCCGGTCAGGCTCTGGCGGAAGATCCGACCTGTACGGCCATTTATGCTTCCAACGATGCCATGGCCTACGGCTGCATTCGCGGGCTCGAGTCGTGCGGAAGGCGTGTGCCCGAGGACGTGAGCGTGGTGGGTGTTGATGACAGCCTGGGCGATATCGTGCCCGACCGTCGCCTGACCACGGTGCGCTTTGACAACAAGCGCGTCGGCATGTGGGCGGTCGACAAGATTGCCGGCGCCGATGGGGGTGCGTCTGGCGTGGAGCACATGCTGATTCCCGGTGTGCTCGTAGAGGGCGATACGGTGCGCGATTTGCGTTAGGGTGCGGCCCTGTTTGGGTTGCCGCTAATTGTGTTCGATATTGTTCAGATTGGTTTAAAAACCGTTCACGGGCGAGAAGTGACCGTTCATAGCTCGAAATTACGTTTTGCGCTGTTCTTTTTTGTTTGAATGTTATTGTTTCTGCCATACAGAACGCAGCGCGTATGCCCGGACGCGATGCTCTCCATTGGTTCATATGTGAAAGGAACGCAATATGGCAACCAAAGAAGAAATCTCGATGGTTGGATTCGAGATCGTCGCATACGCAGGTGACGCCCAGACCGATCTGCTTGCAGCGCTCGATGCTGCTCGCGAGGGTGATTTTGAGAAGGCCGAGCAGCTGCACAAGGATGCCAGCGATGCACTCATCGGCGCCCACGATACGCAGACCAAGCTGCTTTCGCAGGAGGCCGGCGGCGGCGAGATGGAGATGACCTTCATCATGGCTCACGCTCAGGACACTCTCATGACCACTATGATCCTGGAGAAGCAGACCCGCTTTACCATCGATGCCTACAAGCGCATCGCCGAGCTCGAGGCCAAGCTCGCCTAACGAGTCCGCACAATCAAGTCCCCTTCCAAAAGCTCTGCCGCTACCCGCGGCAGAGCTTTTTCTGTCCTCCTCCAAGTTGCGGTGAAATGGGGACTGAATAGGGGCCGGCGGGCGCAAAACAATCCCTATTCCACCGCAACTCATCCCGAGACAGTCATTGGGGACAGTCTTGTTGCGCTCCGTTGGTCCTCCCGTTCGATTTTTGCTCGGTGGGTATACTTCCTTTCGCATTAAACGCCGGACTGAGGAGGTATCCAAATGCCGGATAACGGGTCAATACAAAAAAGAGACGCGCACGAGATGGCTCATGGGCGTCCTGTCCAGATAACCGAGCACACGACGGTAACCGAGCTGCAGCCCAGCCTGTCCGATGTCGTGTGCGCAAACAAAAAGCTGCAGATCGGTATCATCATTGCGCTCGTGGTGCTGGCGTTGCTGTCGGGCTTTGTAGCTCGTCCGCATTTCGCCGATACCAAGACTTGGGACTCCACCATCGAGGTCATCGATCAAAAGAAGGGCAATGTTTTGGCGCTCACGACCTCGTGCGTGGCGCTGTCTGCGGGCATTACCGCACTGCCGGGTGATACGGGAACGCCGGTTGCCGAGCAGCTCGCGCAGCTTTCAGGCAACCTTGGTATCGTGCTTGCCGTGCTCTACCTAGAGAAATATTTGCTCACGATTTTGTGGTCAGTTGGCTTGGGCATCTTAATCCCGTTTGCGTTGGTGCTCTTTGCGGTGTCGCTCGGCATTCACGGGCGCTGGAGCACGAGCGCTGTCCTGCGCCGTGTGGCGACTCGCGTGCTGGTGGTTGCCGTGATTGGCATGGCGCTCGTGCCTGCGAGCGTATGGGTGTCGCAGAAGGTCGATGAAACGTATCGCGTAAGTATTGAGCAAGCTGAGCAAAAGGCTGCGGACGCAGCCGACACCACGGACAAGTCAGCCGAGACCAGCTCAAAATCGAACAAGAAAAAATCCGAGGCCACGGAGTCCAAAAACGTGCTCGAGCAGTTGACCGATGGGGCATCGAGCCTTGTTACGTCGGTAACCAGTGGTGCCAAGCAGATGACCGACGAGATCGTGCAGCAGGTGACCGACCTCATCGAAGGCGTCATCGTGATGATCGTGACCTCGTGTGTGATTCCTCTACTGGTGCTCGTGGCGTTCCTATGGCTAGGACACGTGCTGCTGGGGATCGATATCTCCGGTCCCGCGAACTATCTGACGGGTCGTTTCTTGAGCGCTCCGTCCAGACATGCCAAGAAGAGCGGGCAGTCTGAGTAGGCGGCAAAGCGATCTTTGGAAGATCAACCGTGAGAAGGGCGGACGAGACACGTTCTCGGCCGCCCTTTTGTTTGTTGAACACATGGTCGCTACGTCCGTGCCCAGTCCAAACGGTCAGCAATCATCTGTGAACGGTATTTGTTCAAAAAAGAACAAAGATAAACAAATAGTTGTTGCAGTTACTGTTCGAATGTGTTCAAATAAACATGAACAGTGAAGAACCGCACATTCAGATGCCCGGACCTGAACGCGATTCAACACTTCCAAACAGAAACTACGCACCTGCGTATCTCTCAAGGAGGATGTCATGAGGGTTGTAATCGCTTCCGATGCCGACGGTATGTCGATGAAGGAGTCCATCAAGGAGATGCTCATCGCCGACGGTCACGAGGTCGTCGACTATTCCGAGACCCCTGCCGCGGACTTTGTCGATTCCGCGACCGCCGTTGCCAAGGACCTGCTGGAGCACAAGGATTCCCAGGGCTTTGCATTCGATAAGTACGGCGTCGGCTCCTATATGGCCGCCGTCAAGATTAAGGGCATGGTCGTCGCCAACATTTCCGACGAGCGTTCTGCCTACATGACCCGCGAGCACAACGGCTCGCGCATGGTCACCATGGGCCCGGGCGTTGTGGGCACCGAGGTCGCCAAGAAGATCGCCCGCGAGTTCCTGCGTGCACAGTACGCCGGCGGCCGTCACCAGATCCGTGTCGACATGCTCAACAAGATGGCCTAACGAGAGCCACCGAGAACTCGAACTTCTACCTCAACTTGTGAATTCAGACGAAAGGACGTTCTGATGAAGAAGACCATCGCAATCGGTTGCGACCATATCGTTACGGACGAGAAGATCTATCTGGCCGACCGCCTGGAGCAGGCTGGCTACAAGGTGCTCGACTGCGGCACCTACAGCCACACCCGTACGCACTATCCCATCTACGGCAAGGCCGTGGGCGAGGCTGTTGCCAGCGGCAAGGCCGACTTTGGCGTGGCCCTGTGCGGCACCGGCATCGGCATCACCAACGCCGTCAACAAGGTTCCCGGCGCCCGCTGCGCCCTGGTCCGCGACATGACCTCTGCCCTGTATGCCCGTCGCGAGCTCAACGCCAACATCGTGGGCTTTGGCGGCAAGATCACCGGCGAGTTCCTGATGGCCGATATCATGCTTGCCTTCCTGGAGGAGCCCTACGAGAAGACCCCCGAGCACGATGCCCTGATCGCCAAGATCGATGCCTGCAATAAGGCCGACGCCGAGGCTCAGGCCGACCCGCACTTCTTTGACGAGTTTCTCGAGAAGTGGGACCGCGGCGAATACCACGACTAAGGAGGTTCCGGCGTTCTACCGAACGCCAGACCAGTCGACGCTGCGAAGCCATCTGGCGGGCGAGTTGCTCTGATAACACTTTTGCTTGCTGAGCTTGGGTGCTTCGTTTTTGGCGGTACCCGGCATTCTGCAGCTTTTTAATTGACGGCTCGCGTTTCTGTGATGGGGCGCGGGCCGGTTTTCTAAACAGGAGTTCAATATGATTCTGACTGTTACCATGAACCCGTCGATTGATACGCGCTATCAGCTCGACAAGCTGATCATCGACGATGTAAACCGCGTGACGCCCGAAAAGACTGCTGGCGGTAAGGGCCTCAACGTGAGCCGTGTGCTGCTGCAGCTGGGCGACGACGTGCTCGCGACTGGCCTGCTCGGCGGCCACATGGGTGCCTATATGGCCGAGCTTATGGATGCCGACGGCGTCAAGAACGACTTTGTGCCCATCGCCGGTGAGACGCGCATTTGCCTGAATATTCTGCACGAGGGCAATCAGACCGAGCTGCTGGAGAGCGGCCCGCAGATCGCCCCGGCCGAGCTCGAGGCCTTTACGGCCAAGTTCGCCGAGCTTGCAGCGAAGGCGGACGTTGTGACGCTTTCGGGCTCGCTGCCGCGCGGCGTCGATGCCGGCTACTATGCCGAGCTCGTCAAGATCGCCGAGAAGGCGGGCGCCAAGGTGCTGCTCGACACCTCGGGTGCATCGCTGGAGGCCGCGCTGGAGTCCGACGCTAAGCCCGAGCTCGTAAAGCCCAACCTGACCGAGATTAACGGCCTGCTGGGTACGTCCTTTACGACCGATGATGTCGATGCCCTGCGCGAGGCGCTTGCCGCCGATGACCGCTTTGCCGGTATTCCCTGGGTTGTCGTTTCGATGGGCGCTGCCGGTTCGGTGGGCTTCCATGAGGGTCGTGCGTTCCGCGCCAAGACGCCCGCGATTGCGGCTGTGAACGCGACGGGTTCCGGCGACTCGACCATCGCCGGCTTTGCGCATGCGATTGCTGCTGATGCCGACGACGTCACGGTGCTCAAGACCGCCAATACCTGCGGCAAACTCAACGCTATGGATCCCAAGACCGGTCACCTGGTCATGGACCGCTGGGACGAGATCTACAACAACGTTGAAGTAACGGAGCTGTAGGGTTACGCGGTTTTACCAAACCGCGTAACGGCTCGACGCTGCGCGGGCCGCATTTGGACAATCTGACGTTCAACTTCAAGGGCGCGACCAGAAGGTCAGCGCCCTTTCGTTTCACGTCACCTTGTCTCAAATGCGGCCCGCTCGCTGCCGTTGCCAAAACATCGGCGTTGCCTTGCTTCGGGAATGCGGCAGATAGAGACGTTCCTTTTTTGCCGGCAGTTTGGGACACTCCTTACGGGGCACCCCCTCCACAGCGCCTATGCCAGCTTGTCGATTTGCCCAATCTCCCAGAGCGGAATATTGACGAGCGTGCCTTCGTCTCTATATGCCGCTAACGATGTTCTCACGCAGCGCTCGAGCTTGAACTTCTCGCAGGCAATCCTCAGGCTCTTTGCTTTGAGATTCTCTGCCGCCTTGACCTCGAGCGGAAGCACGGTCCCCGCATGGTCGACGGCAAAGTCAGTCTCTGCATTGCCGGAGGAGGATGACCAATACGCGGGAGTTTTGCCTTGGAGCAAAAGCTCCTGTGCGACGTATTGCTCGGTCAGCGAGCCTTTGAACTCCGTAAAAACAGCGGGCCCGTTCAGAACAATGGCTGGCGAGAGGCCGGAGAGTGCTCCGAGGATGCCGGTGTCGTTGCAGAACAGCTTGAAGCCCGAGAGATCCTCGTAGCTTGTGAGCGGTGCTCTTAGGGCGGAAACACGTGGTACCTTATGAACGATTCCATAGTCCATGAGCCACTGGAGGCTTTCCTCAAAATCGCGTGCGCGCGCCCCGGGACGGAGCGCACCGTAGACGAACTTCTTGTTTTCCTTTGCGAGCTGGCCGGTAAGGGATTTCCAAACCAGCCTCATGCGCTCGACGATGCGGGCTGGCGCATGCTTGCCAAAATCGGATTCGTAAGCTTCGATGATTTGCTGCTGAAGCCTGCGGGCCTCGATGAAATCGTGGGAGGTGGCGAAAGCGGAGACAACTTCTGGCATGCCACCGACAACGAGGTATTCCTTGAGCAGGCGCTCGAGCTTTTCGGAAACGTTTGCCAGCAGGTCCATGTCTGCGGCAAGGATGGCATCTGCGAGCGGATCGCCATCGACGGCACGAACGAACTCGACAAACCCCATGGGGCGCATGGTAAGCTGGTCAATCTTGCCGACGGGGAACGACTCGTTTTCGCGTCGGAGCGCGAGCCCCATATAGGAGCCGGCTGCCACGATATGGTATTCCGGCGCCAGCTCGTTGAAGTATTTGAGCGAGGTGATGCCACGCGGTGCCTCTTGGATTTCGTCGAAGATGATGAGTGTGTCTGTCGGCGTTATGGTCTGGCCGCGCAGGAGCTCTATCTGGGAGATGATGCGTTTGGGGTCAAGGCTTCCGTCGAACAGCGAACGTGCGCCCGGTTCGAGCATAAAGTCAAAGCGGATGACGTTTTGATACTGCTGGCCTGCGAATTCGTTAAGAAGCCAGGTTTTTCCCGTCTGGCGGGCCCCCTTAAGCAGGAGGGGCTTGCGGTTTGCCCTAGATTTCCAAGCGATGAGTTCGTCCATTAGCTGTCGCTGCATACTGCCTCCTAACGATCATGGTTAGTATAAGACCGTTTTGGTCTTTCCATCGAAAAATGTGGGAGTAAACCACGTTTTTCCATCGAATAATGTGGGAGGTAACCACGTTTTTCCATCGAATAATGTGGGGTTTAGGTCGGCACTTGGGGCGCTCCTTCTCTGCCGGCAGTTTGGAACACTCCTTGTTTTGGTGCAAATTAGCTACCCTTGCATCAGAAAACGGCGCCCGCCGGCGATGTT
>CAJMRP010000079.1 GCA_905215765.1 uncultured bacterium | reverse complement strand
GGCTCCGTCCGGCTCGGCGCACGAGGGCAACTTGCCGCTCGTCGATGGCGCCGGCGAGGACCCGGCCGCCACGGTGGCCATGCCTGCCATGCCGCAGGAGTAGGTTTACTCGCTTATCACCATCATGTACCTGCGCTTTTACCGTACGCAGATGAGCGCGACGGCAAGTGTTGCGCTGCGGGTATAATGGACAGCATTCAAACGGTGGGCATCGAGGTGCCCGCAGGAGAGGAATGATCATGGGAAAGACTTTCAGCTTTGTCTCCGGTGCGCTCTTTGGTGCCGCCGCCGGCGCTATCATCGGCGTTGCCCTGGCCCCGCGCTCGGGTGCCGAGACCCGCGCCATGGCCGCCGATATCGCCAACGATGCCTGGGACAACATGCGTGACACCTACGAGCACAGTGCCGAGGAGGCCCGTGCCGCGGTCAACGACTTTGGTCCGATGGTCGACGCCAAGACCGATGACCTGCGCGCCAAGGTCGACCTGGCCCGCGAGCGCATGGACCAGCTTCGCGAGCAGCTCAACGACGCCATCTCGGGCGGCAACGTGACGCCCGCTGCCGACGTCGTAGTCGAGAACGTCGCCGAGGCCGACACCGAGGCCACGGAGCCCTCGACCGAGGCATAATGCGCGCAGGGGATTTTGTCGGCGTCAAGGTTTATCGTAAGCCTGCCGAAGACAAGCGCACCAAAAAGGACGGCACGCCGCGCAGCCCCAAAAAGCTCGGCAAGATTCACTTTCCCGTCTTTACCCCGGGCGGCACGCGCGTGGTGGGCTTTATGGTCCGCCAGTCCGATATCGCGGGCATGATCGAGCGTCCCGACCGGTTTGTGGCGCTCGATGCCATCGGCGTCTATGAGGGTGCTGTCGCGGTCGACGACGTCAAGGGCACCTACGATGCCGCCGCGGCCAAGCGCCTCGATATCAACCTGGACGATTGCATCATCTGGGTTGGCATGGACGTGCGCACGGAATCGGGCGACGTCGTGGGCTATTGCTCGGACGTTGAGTTCAAGCCGCGTTCGGGCATTGTACAGACGTTCTATGTGACCGCCAGCGCCGCATCGAGCATGTTGGTGGGCGACACGCAGGTGCCGCCGACGATGCTGCGCGGCTACGAGAACGGCGCGATGATTGTCTCGGACGAGGTCAAGACGCTCGGGTATTCGGGCGGCGCGGCCGCTAAGGCTGCCGAGGCTAGCGTCGTGGTGGGCGATAAGGTCAAGAAAGGCGCCAAGGTGCTCGATGACAAGGGATCGGTCGCCGTGGACAAGGGCAGCCGCGCGCTGGGCAAGCAGCTCGGCAAGACGCGCGGTATGTTCAAGGCCTTTAAGGACGAATATCAAAAGGCGAGCGGGGGCTCGTCAAAAGCTAGCAAATAGTGACGTACCAAATGATGGGAGGCGAGCCGGAGACATGTTGCTCCGGCTCGCTGTGTTTATGGGGGAGGGCACATGCGCCAAAACGGATCTAACTTAAACGGGCGCTCGGGTGCGCGTCCGACGGCGCGCCGCGACCTGGGGCAGCTGCCCAGCGGTCAGCGTCGACGTCGCCGTAAGCCCGGCGCGATGTACCTCAACCATAGCCGTGGGTTTAGCGATCGCAGCGCGCGCATCGGCAACGGGCGCTCGCCGCGCCGACCGTCCCGCCTGCCCTATGCGCTCATCGCCGTGGGTTGCGCGCTCGTGCTGTTTATCGCTGCCGTCGTGGGCTACGTCAACCGCAGTGTGGACGTGGAACTCAACGGGCAAAAGACCGCGGTGCGCGTGGGCTCTACGTTGCAGAATCTTATCGACGATCAAAGCCTGACCGAAACGTATGACGCCGGCGATCTGCTGGCCGTCGACGACAGCGTGCTCAAGCGCCATGGCGGCGAAAAGCTGTCGGTGAAGGTCGACGGCAAGCGCGTGAAGCAAGGCAAATGGGACAGTCGCGAGCTTACGGGTGGCGAGAAGGTGACAGTCAAGGACGGCCGCAACGTGTACGAAAAGCACGAGGTCCAGGCCACGACTATCGAGCCAAAGCTTAAGGTCGAGGGCACGGGTGCCATTGAGTATGTCAAAACCTGGGGCGTTCAGGGCCGCTCCGAGGTATGGGTCGGCGAGCAGTCGGGCAAGACGCAGGACCGCGGCGAGGTCGTGCCCGCCACCGACTGCGTAGTCGAGTGCGCAAGCGTAGCGCCCAAGGGCAACGAAAAGTACGTGGCCCTGACATTTGACGAGGGTCCGAGCGGCGCGACCAAGCAGATATTGCAGGTGCTCAAGGAAAAGGGCGTCACCGCGACGTTCTTCCTTTCGGGCGATGCGGCCGAGGCCTCGCCTGCCACGGCCAAGGCGATTGTCGACGCCGGGTGCGAGATCGGATCCAACAGCTACAGCGACGATTCGCTCAAGGGTCAGGACCGTGAGGCAGTACGCGAACAGATCACGAAAGGCACCGATGCGATTAAGTCGGCGACCGGCGTGAAGACGATGCTACTGCGTGCTCCCTACGCTGCCTTTGACGAGCAAAACTGGATTGATGCGATGGACCTGGTCTCCGCCGTGGTCTCGTGGAATATTGACTCGGGCGACTGGCTGCTCAACGGTGCCGACGAGCAAGTCTCGACGGTGCTCGATTCGGTGACGCCGGGCAATATCGTGCTGCTCACCGATAGAGACGAATGCGCCGAGCAGACACTCGAGGCGCTGCCGCAGATTATCGACGGCCTCATTGCCGACGGCTACAAGATCGTGACGCTCAGCGACCTGGTCAAGACGGACACGGCATTGAGCAAAAAGCTCACCTCGCTGACGAAGGTCACCATGCCCAAGGACGCCGTGTTCCCCCAACCTGCCGAGGACGAAGACACCACAGAGTAACCACAGAGTAGTCATTGGGTAGTCATTTAAGAACGTCCCCAATGACTATGTCACGGATGCGTCAGCGTTTGGTATGCCTGCAATGTGCAGCGCATAAATTCGATGCCGCAGGGCGATGCTGATGCTATAGTTACTGCGGTTAATGAGGGTCAAGAGAAAGGTTACAGGTGAAATCCAAACCTCGACCATACAGTCGATGACCCCATGCAGGTGCTTTTTGCGCATGCACGGGGTGTAAGCGTCGAGCGGCGTGCCGCCCGCGCATGCGTATACATATCCAGAAGCCCCCGGACGCCGCACGCGCGGCCGCGTCCGGAGGAATTATGATGGGGAGCACCATTGAATTATCTGAGTGAGATGCTCAAACTGCCGGTCTTGGACGTCGATGGCGAAAAGCTCGGCGTTGTGAACGATTTTGGCATTGCTACCGGCGAAGTTTTTCCACACGTGACGTCGCTCGCGTTTCGCGGTCCCGGCAAGACGCCGTTTATGATCAGTTGGCGCAAATGGGTCGACCGTATCGACGAGACGGGTGTACACCTTAAGACGTCGGCCACCGAAATCCGTTTTTCGTACCTGCAGCCGACCGAACTCTTACTCGCCCGCGACGTGCTTAACAAGCAAATTGTCGACACGCAGGGCATGAAGGTCGTGCGCGTAAACGACATCAAGTTTTCCATGTCGGGCGAAAATCAGCTGCGCCTACTGGGTGCCGAAGTTGGCGCCCGCGGTCTGCTGCGCGCGATCAGCCCCACACTCGAGCATGTCGTCGAGGGCTTTATGAAGCACCTGGGCAAGCCGCTCAGCGAGGACATTATCGCCTGGTCTTACATGGACCTGCTCGATCGCTCGACTAAGAACATCCAGCTCTCGGTGTCGCACAAGACGCTTGGCGAGCTGCACCCTGCCGACATTGCCGACATCATCGAGCAGCTCGACCCGCGCTTGCGTGCGCAGGTGTTCGCGCAGCTCGACACCGCCCAGGCCGCCGAGGCCATCTCGGAGTTCGATGATGACGAGCTCATGACCGAGATGCTCGAGGGCCTGTCCGATACGGACGCATCGTCGATGCTGGCCATGATGGACCCGGACGACGCCGCCGACCTGATCGACGAGCTCGATTACGAGAAGGCTGAGAAGCTCCTGCGCCTGATGGGCGTCAAGGAGGAGAAGGCGATTCGTAACCTGCTGGGCTATGAGGACAACACCGCCGGCCGCATCATGACCTCGGAGTTTGTCTCGCTGCCCGCCACGGCGACGGTCGGCGATGCCATCGAGGCGATTCGCAAACTCGATGAGGACTTCGAGAGTGTCTATTACGTCTATACCGAGGATCCGAGCGGCATGCTGACCGGCGTGCTTTCGCTGCGCACGCTGATCGTAGCCGACCGCGACGCCACGCTGGGTCAGCTGGCCTATCGCGACCTGGTCTATGTGTCGCCCGACGAGGACCAGGAAGACGTGACGGACGAGATGACCAAGTACGACCTGGTTGCCATCCCTGTCTGCGACGAGAACCGTCATATCCTGGGTATCGTGACCTTCGACGACGCCATGGACGTTATCGCCGAGGAGCATCAGGAGGACCTGCAGATCGCCGGTGTCGGCTCGGGCGATAGCGCGTCGGACGACTCGACGAACGTGCTCAGCTGGTTCGTGCATCGCCAGTACTGGGTTGTTGTATGGGGCATCGCGTCGTGCATCATGGCGACCGTGCTGGGAACGGCGCTCGGCTCCGCGCATCTGGTGGTGTTCCCCATGTGCGCCATGCCGCTCGTGCTGCTGGCGGCCTCGCGCATGGTGTCGTTCGTCAAGAACTACTTCCTCGAGTACGACGGCCACGACGACGAGCCCAAACCGTACCTGGGATTCTTCTTCCAGAGCACGGGTATGGGCCTGATCCTTTCGCTCGTGACCTACCTGTGCGCCCAGCTGGTGCGCACCGCCGCGTTCCCCGATGCGCCCATGTTTGAGGAGCAACTCTTTACCGGGTGCTTTAATATCGCTGCCATCATTTGCCTGGTTGGCAACATGAGCGCCGTGATTTACCTGATGGTGCTGTTCTGGCGTGACGAGCATGACCTCAACACGTCGGGCACCGCCATGAACGTTATTGCCGTCATGATCTCGTGCGTAGCGTACTGCGCCGCTGCGGTGCTGCTCACCATGTCGGTCATTGGTTAGGTGGTCGCGTGCAAAATACCAAGCAAAAGTCGGGCACCAAGCAAAAGTTGACCATCGCGGCCATCTTTGGCGCTATGGGTCCCGGTCTGCTGGCGGCGCTTTCGGGCAATGACGCCGGCGGCATTGCAACGTATTCCAGCGCGGGCGCCAGCTATGGCTACAAGATGCTCTGGATGCTTCCCGTCATGACTGTGCTGCTCATCGTGACGCAGGAGACCGCGGCGCGCTGCGGCTGCGTCACGGGCAAGGGCCTGGCATCGCTCATTCGCGAGCGCTTTGGCGTGCGCAAGAGTGTACTTGCTATGGCGGCGCTGTTGATCGCCAACACGGCTGTGACCATTTCGGAGTTTGCGGGTATTGCGAGCGGCCTTGCCCTCTTTGGCGTGCCGGCGAGCATCTCGGTGCCGTTGGTGGCGCTGCTGGTGTGGATGCTTACCATGTCGGGTAGTTTCCAGCGCATCGAGAAGATTCTGCTGCTGGTGAGCTGCGTGTTCGTGACCTATATTGTCGCCGCGTTCATGGCTGGCCCCAACTGGGGTGAGGTCGCGGTCGACCTGGTCGTGCCTAACATTCAAAATGACCCCAGTTACGTGTCGCTCGTGGTCGCAACGATCGGTACCACCATCGCGCCGTGGATGATTTTCTTGGCGCAGAACAACGTGGTCGATAAGAACGCGGGCGAGGACGATATCGTGCTGCAGCGCATCGATACCGTGAGCGGCTCGCTTGCCGCCGATGTCATTGCCGGCTTTATTATCATCACGACCGGTACGGTGTTGTTCCCGGCGGGCATTCAGATTAGCGATGCTGCCGATGCTGCCCGTGCGCTGGAGCCTATTGCGGGTCAGTGGTCCACGGTACTGTTTGCCTCGGGCCTGGTCGCGGCGAGCTTCTTGGCTGCTTGCGTGCTGCCGGGCGTTACGTCGAGCGCTATCTGCGAGGCATTTGGCTGGGAGCGCGGTGCCGACCGCAGCTGGGACGAGGCCCCGGTCTATCGCGGCATCATTACGGCCATCATCGGTATCTCTGCCGTGCTGGTGCTTATGCCCGGCGTCGATCTGTTCCAGATTATGATGACCTCGCAGGTCATCAATGGCGTGCTACTGCCCGTGGTTCTGGTGTTCCAGGTGGTTATTGCCGCTGACCGTCACATTATGGGCACTAACCGCAACGGCCGCGTGTGGAATGTGCTCACTTGGGCGACTATCGGTGTGATTACGGTGCTCACGGTCGTCATGTTTGTCCTGCAGGCGATGGGCTACAGCGCTTAGCGCCTCTTTTGGACTCCAAACAGGCCGCCGCCACGGGCTGCGGCCTGTTTTTTGTCTGCTATAGGGTGTTAGTTATATAGCAATGGACAAAAAATGCCAAATATGAGTACTGTTGCTAAGTGAATAGCATTTACATCCTAAAAGATAATGAACATAGCCTTTAGTATGTTCATTAAAATTGGCTCCAATACGCCTTAAACCAGTCAGGTTGGCTGCTTTAGGGGGTTATAGGGGTCGCTCGGACGTCATTTTGGGTGGTTTTGCCTGCTACTAAAATGGTAACAGTACTCATATTTGCCCTTTTTTGCCCACAGACCTTTGAGGGTGCGGCGAAAAGGGCTTGTTTTGATTGTTTGGGGCAGGCACGAGGCGCGGAAACGATGTCTGGAGCGACGGAGCGGCCTGGAATTCATCCGTAGAGGTCTTCATTGGCTGCGCCAGGAGTGTCCCTAACTGCCGGAGGGGGTGTCTGCCGTGGCAGACACCCCCTCCGGATGTGGGAAGTTTGCGCTGCAGGTTACTTGTCGGTGCCCAGCTTGTGCGGCTTGAGAGCGAGCGCATTGACGAGTGCGTCGGTGGCAGACTTGACGGCTGCCGGCTGCGGATCGTTGACGTGATCCTCGGGATGCACGGGCAGGTCCTTCTTGACGGCATCGTGGATCAAGTCGAGGTACTCAGTCACGCCAGTGGTCGATAGATGCGTGCCATCGCCATCGAACAGGTCGTTGCGGTTGGCACTGTATCCGTACCAGTCGATAACGCGTACGTTCTTGTAGCGCGTAGCGGCGTTGGCGATGGCCTGGTTGGTAGAGCCAACCCACGGCTGCGGGCTGCGCGTGTTCACAAACACCACAATACGCTTATCTCCTGCATCGGCCATGATGGCGTCGATTTGGTCATCCGTTACCAAACCGTTGGTGCCCAGCGCAAAGACCACGATCTTGCCGGCAAGGTTCTGCTGGATATAGCCCTCAAATGTCGCGCGGCCCGCATCAAACTGGCGGCCCTTTTCGGCATCGATATGGCTGTGCGGGAACACACCGTCAAAGGTGTCTACGGCACGCAGCGACACGGAGTCGCCGATCATAAGCAGATCGTAGGAGCCATCGGGGAAGCCGTCGTTGTCCTTGTCGGTGTCGTCGGCCGCCTGCTGGTCGGTGGGAGCGGTGTTTTTGGTTTCCTTGTTCAGAACTTCGGCGCCCTCGCCGCTCAGCGCAGACGTCTCGGGCACAAAGATCAGGCCGCCCAGTGCAACGACCAACACGACAGCGCAGGCTGCGCAGACAGGGACGTGCGCGCGTGCCCAGTTGGCGGGCGTGGTGGTGCCGTCGCGGAGCTCGGACACGGTGCGCCCAAAGGTGCCCTTTCTAAACGGCGTCTCGATAAAGCGATATGAGCATTCGGCCACGGCGACCACCACAAGTACCTGCAAGATATACTGCCACCAGGGCGTGTCGTTGATGTTGGCGACCGGGTTCATGAGCAACAGCAGCGGATAGTGCCACAGGTAGATGCTGTACGAGCGCTTGCCAACCCACACGAGTGGCTCGGCGGACAGCGCGCGGGCACCCATTCCCTGGGGCTGCACGCAGGCCGCGATGACCATGAGCGTGAGGATGGAGCATAACAGCGTGCCTCCGCGATACTGGAAGGCGGTGTAGCCGTTGGTGAGCGCGACCATGGCGGCAAGGCCAACCAGACCCACGACGCCCAACACATCGATGGATGCGGGCGAGGACCAAAAGCGCACGAGGGCGCTCGGCTGTGCCGGTGCGGTCTCGGCTGCTTCGTCGGCCTTCTCGCCAGGCTTGCCCTCGGCGTTCTTGCCGTGCTTGGCGGCGCCAGCCAGGCGATTGAGCCCCAAACGATGGGCGAGACGAACCGGCGCCAGGTCGCGATCGGGGATAAAGGCCATCCAGGCACCCAGCAGCAGCGAGAACACGCGGGTGTCGGTGCCGTAGTACACGCGGCTGGGGTCGGCGGCAGGGTTGTAAAGCACCATCATGGCAAGGGCAGATACCGCGGCAAGGCCTAGAACCACGCGGCGCGTGTTGGGTTTGCTCACATGCATGGATACCATGGCAAACAGCAGCGGCGGCCAAATCAGGTAGAACTGTTCCTCGATGGCAAGCGACCAAAAGTGCGTGAGCGGCGAGGGGTCGCCCAGAGCATTGAAGTACGAGACGTTTTGGGCAATCTGCCACCAGTTGTTAAAGAACAGCAGTGACGGCAGAATGTCGGGGCGCATCTTGGTGAGCATCACGTGGTTGAAGACGGTGCACAGCGCACAGGTCACCACCACGACGGTTACCACGGCGGGGACCAGGCGACGGATGCGGCGGATCCAGAAGCTCTTGAGGTCGATGCGGCCGGTCTTAGCGACTTCGTTGAGTAGCAGGCGTGTGATCAGATAGCCCGAAAGCACAAAGAAGATCGTGACGCCGAGCAGACCGCCCTGCGCCCACGTGAGGTTGAGGTGATAGAGCACCACCGCGACGACGGCAAGCGTGCGCAGGCCGTCAAGGGCAGGGATGTAGCGGGACTTGGGGCGAGCGGGTGCCTGTTCTTTTGCGGCGCTGTTGGTGTGGGCACCCTTGTTGGCGGGCGCACGATGAGAGCCTGCGGCGTGGCGCGACTCGGTGGCTTGTCGGTTAGCGCGCGAACGTTCGTGCGGCGCTTGTTGATCGCTCG
>CAJMRP010000078.1 GCA_905215765.1 uncultured bacterium | reverse complement strand
CGGTATTCCTTGGAAACGTGATCGATCTCCAGCGTGTGTTCAGACATGGCGCTCTCCCCTCCCCTCAGACGGTGTCCATGAACGTCTTTTCAATGCGCGAGAACAGCAGTATGCCCACGGCGAAGAAGACCAGCGTCATGCCCACCGACAGGGGCATGTAGGCCAGGCTGAACGCCTCCGTGCCCAAAAAGGCGGAGCGGAAGTATTCGACGATGGGCGTCATCGGGTTGAGCATGTAAAGGCCGATGAGGTGGGGGTACTTGTCCATTACCATCGAGGCCGGGTAGGCGACGGGCGTGGCGTACATCCACAGGGACACGCAGAGGTTGACCAGCAGTGTGAGGTCGCGGTAGCGCGTGGTCATCGAGGAGATGCTGACCGGCCCCGAGTGCTCGCTGCTGGCCTTTACCGACGGCAAGACCGTGCGCCCCATGGCCACTTCGCAGGACCACAAGCGTGCGCTCGAGGGCGACAAGGGTCCCAACACCGGTGGCATGGGCGTTTACAGCCCGGTACCCATCGTGACCGACGAGGAGCACGCCACCATGGTGAAAGTCATGGAGCAGACCGTGGCCGAGCTCGCTGCCGAGGGCATCGACTACCGCGGCTGCCTGTATGGCGGCTTTATGCTCACCCCCGCCGGCCCCAAGGTGCTGGAGTTCAACGCCCGCTTTGGCGACCCCGAGACGCAGGTCGTGCTGCCGCGCCTCAAGAACGACCTGGTCGAGGTTATGCTCGCCTGCGCCAACTGCGAGCTTGATCAGATTGAGCTCGACTGGCGTGACGAGTGGGCCGTGGCTGTTGTTCTGACGAGCGCGGGCTATCCCGGCAGCTACGAGAAGGGCAAAGTCATCACCGGCATCGCCGACGCCGAGGCCATGGAGAACGTGACCGTGTACCATGCCGGCACCGCCGTGGTGGACGGCCGGCTCGTGACCAACGGCGGCCGTGTGCTTGCCGTGACCGCGCTGGGCGATACGTTTGAGAACGCCCGCAACCTTGCCTACGAGGCCTGCGAGAAGATTGATTTTGAGGGCAAGACCCTGCGTCACGACATCGGCCTGCGCGCGCTGCGCGGCCGCGACGCCTGGGATGCCTAAAATCCGAGAGGAATGAGACGGATGGACGAGAAGAACGAAGAGCTCGTGGACGCGCAGATCGTCGAAGAGGACAGCCGCGTGTATGGGCACGCCGAGGGCGAGCCTGGTGGCGAGGTCGCTGACGAGCCGGCGCTGGTACTGGGCGATGACGACCCGCACGATGCCGAGCTGCACGAGAAGATTCTTTCGGAGGAGTGCGCCTGGAAGGGCAAGATCCTCGATGTCCACCGTCTTGAGGTTGAGCTGCCCAACGGTCGCCGCAGCGCCCGCGATATCGTTCGCCATCCGGGTGCGGCGGCTGTTGTGGCACTGACCGAGAGCGGCAAGATCGTACTGGTGCGTCAGTACCGCACCGCCATCGACCGCGTGACGGTCGAGATTCCCGCCGGCAAGCTCGATCCAGGCGAGGACCCGCTCGATTGCGCCAAGCGCGAGCTGCATGAGGAGACGGGCTTTAGGGCTGGTCGCATTCGCTTTTTGACGTCGATTGTCACGTCCTGTGGCTTCTGTGACGAGATCATTCACATCTACCTGGCCACCAAGCTCGAGTTCGATGCACCCAACCCCGATGATGACGAGTTTGTCAACGTGGACCTCGTGCCGCTGCACGAGCTGATCGACGCCGTGCTCGACGGCAAGATCGAAGACGCCAAGACCGTCGTAGGCGCCTTGGCCTGCGATAGCATCGCGCACCGCCTTGGGGGCACGGAGTTTTAACGAGTGGGGATAGCCCTGGGACAAGTACTACTGATTGCTTTGTTCCAGGGCCTTACGTTGCTGATATTTCTTTGAGGATCACATGCTGAAGAGGTTTCTTTCGTATTACGAGCCCCAGATGGGGCTTTTTGTTGCTGATACTGTTTGTGCTCTGGTGCTTGCCGCCATTGACCTGGCGTTTCCCATTATCCTGCGCAATTTGACCGGTGGGCTGTTTACTCAGGGTCAGGCTGCCATTATGCAGGCGCTCGGCATGATCGCGGTGGGCTTGGTGCTGATGTATGCCGTCCGCTGCGCCTGCCGCTACTTTGTGAGCTATTGGGGTCACGTGATGGGTGCGCGCATGGAGTCCAAAATGCGCGAGGACCTGTTCGACCAGTATGAGCGCTTTAGCTTTGCGTACTTCGACCGCAACAGTTCGGGCGACATGATGAGCCGCGTGGTCAACGATCTGTTCGATATCTGCGAGGCGGCGCATCACGTGCCCGAGTGGATCATCATCTGCGGCATCGAGATTATCGGCTCGTTTGTGATCCTCTTTACCATCGCCCCGGTGCTGGCACTTGCCATGGCTGTGGTGACGGCGGCGTTTGCGGTCATCATGTTTTGGCAGAACATGCGTATGCGCGAGGTCTTTAGCGACAACCGCAAAAAGATCAGTGGCATCAATGCGCAGCTGCAGGATTCGCTGGCGGGCATGCGCGTAGTCAAGAGCTTTGCCAACGAGGAGACCGAGCGTGCCAAGTTCCGCGCCTCCAACAATCGCTATCTTTCGTCCAAGGAGAACATGTATCACGCCATGGGCGTCTATACCGCGACGTATGGCCTGCTCTCTGGTGTGCTCTATGTGATCGTGGTGCTGCTGGGCGGCTGGCTGGTCGCCCAGGGACAGCTGCAGGCGGTCGATATGGCGACCTTTGCACTCTATATTTCGCTGTTCTGCACGCCGCTCGAGACACTCGTCAATTCGGCCGAAACGTATCAGAAGGCTATCGCCGGCTTTAAGCGTATGGACGAGGTGCTTTCGACCGCGCCGGATATCCAGGACAAGCCGGGCGCTACGGATCTGCAGGTGACTGCCGGCGCCGTGGAGTATCACGACGTGTGCTTTAACTACGAGGATGTTGAGCTGGGCGAGGGCGATGCCGACGAGCGTCCCGTTATCGACCATATGGACCTGTCCATCAAGCCCGGGCAGACCATCGCTTTGGTTGGCCCTTCGGGCGGTGGCAAGTCCACGACCTGTTCGCTGCTGCCGCGCTTTTATGACGTGGCTGCCGGATCCATTAGCATCGACGGCCAGGACGTGCGTGATGTGACGCAGCAGAGCCTGCGTCGCGCCATCGGCCTGGTGCAGCAGGATGTCTACCTGTTTGACGGTACGATTGGCGAGAACATCGCCTACGGCAAGCCGGGCGCTACGGCAGAAGAGATCGCCGAGGCCGCCCGTCGCGCCAACATCGATGCCTTTATCGAGTCGCTTCCGCAGGGCTACGACACCGTGGTGGGCGAGCGCGGCAGCCGTCTTTCGGGCGGACAGAAGCAGCGCGTTGCCATCGCGCGCGTGTTTCTCAAGAACCCCAAGATCCTGATTTTGGACGAGGCGACGAGTGCTTTGGATAACGAGAGCGAGGAGGCGGTGCAGGAGTCACTCGAAGAGCTGGCACGCGGCCGCACCACGATTATCATCGCCCACCGTCTTTCGACCATTAAGCATGCCGATGAGATTGCGACCGTTGAGCATGGTCGCGTTGTGGAGCGTGGCACGCACGAGGAGCTTCTCGCCCGTGGCGGCACCTATGCCCGTTACTATCGAATGCAGTTCGAAGGTGCGCGTGCGCCCGAGCTCGACTGATTGATATGACAGGAAGATCATGGCTGATAAGAACCCTTTGACTCCGGAAGAAGTGACGGAGTTATTCTCCGAAATCGATGCATCCGGCGTCTTGGATCCTACGCTTGCCAAAAAGCGTACCGAGCGCATGCGCGAGAAAGAGGCCGCCGTCAAGCGCGGTGACAAAGCGGCGCTAGCGCAGCTGCGCAGCGAGGACCGCGCGAGCCAGGCAAAACATATCGACCCGCTGTCCGAGGACGATCCTTCGGGCTCGCAGGTGAGCCATACCATTACGAAGACCGCGATGGCCGTGGTCATCGGTATTTTGGTGCTGATCGTGGGCATGCAGATTGGCTACGGCGTGATGCGTCGTCTGAACACCGCCAACCTGTCCGAGAGCGTTTCGGTCGATACCGTTTCGACCGCGCTGAAGGGCGGCCTTGAGTGGGGCAATGGCTTTACGCAGTTCCCGCTCGATTTTACCGTCGATGAAGCCGATGAACGCACGGGCACGGTCGAGGTGACGGTGTTGGACACATCGTCTGCCAACGAGCTCGAGCTGCTGTCCAACGGGCAGATTCAGGCCGCGGCGCTTGCGACCAACGCGTTGCTCAACGATAAGATCGACCGCGTGGTGTATAACGTTCACGCCTATATCGACGAGAATAGCAACATTCAGCACGATTCCTTCTTTGGCATGTTCCCCGCGCGCGGCCACCAGAGCGCCATTTTGACGTTCGTGTGGACCAAGAGCTCATCCAACGCCACGAGTATCGACTGGAAGATGCGCATCGTGAGTATGGATGACACCATCGCCGAGCGCATTCAGAAGCAGGTGAACTCGGTGTCGTCGTTGATTGAGGACCCGGTGGTGAGCCAGACCAAGATTGACGAGGAAAAGGCCGAACGTGACCTGGAGCATCGTCTGCATGGCCGCGAGATTTTCCGCGGCGGCAAGCCCGATCGCACACCGTCCAAACTGCTGGAGCAGGATAAGAAAAAGTAAGACGTCATCATCCCGCGTGAGCCACAAGCCCCGCGGGATGATTTTTAATTCTCGTCCTAGAAAAATCATTATGCATAGAAAGTCATAATTATCATTTCGTAAACATTTCGATGAAATTAACGCCATGAGGCATGCTTACGGTTACAATACCGCGAGGCCTAACTACACACCTTTAAGCCGGTCCTGTGAGACCGGGAAGGAGAACTATGGCGAACAACCATACCGCGGGCGCTGCCGCCCGCACCTTCGCGCCCAGCGAGCTTTGCCAGCGTATGCTGGCCAAAACCAGCAAGGGCACCTGTGGTCCCTGCATCCTGTATCTTGAGGATGGGACCATTTTTTATGGACGTGCATGCGGCGCCGAGGGCACCGCGACCGGCGAAGTCTGCTTCAACACCTCGCTCGAGGGCTACTTTGAGGTCATGACCGACCCGAGTTATGCCGGCCAAATCGTAACCATGACCTATCCGCAGATCGGCAATTACGGTATCGACGAGACCGACGTCCAGTCGGCCTTCCCCGGCGACGCCGTGCGCCCTGCGAGCGCTCCGGCTATGCGCGGCATGATCGTTCGCGACATGTGCGCCACGCCTTCTAACTGGCGCTCGGCCGTCAGCGTGCCGGAGTACCTGCGCGCTCACGGCATCGTCGCTATCGAGGGTGTCGACACCCGCGCCCTGGTGCGCCATCTGCGCGATAATGGTTCCAAGATGGGCATTATCTCGACCGAGATCTTCGACGTCGACGAGCTTGCCGAGCGTCTGGCCGCAGCGCCCACGCTGGTAGGCGAGAACCTGGTCAAGACCGTGAGCTGCCCTGAGCCCCACGCCTTTGCCGCCGTCGACCTGCCTGCCACGCATGACTTTGCACTTGCGGCTGCCGCTCCTGCCCGTCACAAGGTGGTCGCCTACGACTGCGGTGTGAAGCGCGGTATTCTGGAGGGGCTGGTCCGCGCCGGCTGCGACCTTACCGTCGTGCCGTGGGATACGCCCGCCCAGCAGGTGCTCGACATGAATCCCGACGGTGTCTTTTTGTCCAATGGCCCCGGCGACCCCGACGCCGTGGTGGAGACCTACGAGCAGGTGCAGCAGCTGATCGGCAAGGTGCCGGTCTTTGGTATTTGTCTTGGTCACCAGATGATCAGCCTGGCCTGCGGCGCCCAGATGGAAAAGCTTAAGTTCGGTCACCGCGGCGGCAACCAGCCGGTCATGAACCTGGTGAGCCGCCGCGTGGAGATCACCGCGCAAAACCACGGCTTTGGCCTGCTGTTCCCCAGTCTGGGCAAGCTTGTCCCCGAGCTTTCGGGCGGCGAGACCGAGCATGCGGCCGATGGAGATCTGCGCGCCTGGGTGCGCCGCGGAATCGCGCCGGTCGTGATGAACGAGCGCTTTGGTCGCATTCGCCTGACGCATGTGAACCTCAACGACGGCACCGCCGAGGGCATCCAGCTGCTCGACGCCCCGTGCTTCTCGGTCCAGTACCACCCCGAGGCTTCGCCTGGCCCCACCGATGCCCACTATCTCTTTACCGCCTTTACGCGACTCATGGACGGCGAGGAGAACTACCTGGACATCGATACCGCGAAGGACCGCCTTGCCGGCTGGAACTTTGCTGAGTCCGAGACCGCTGAGACCGAGGAGAACTAACATGCCGAAACGTACTGACATCAAGCGCATCCTCGTTATCGGTTCGGGCCCCATTGTTATTGGCCAGGCCTGCGAGTTCGACTACTCCGGCGCCCAGGCCTGCAAGGTGCTCAAGGAGGATGGCTTTGAGGTCATCCTGGTCAACTCCAACCCGGCGACCATCATGACCGACCCGGGCTTGGCCGACCGCACCTATGTCGAGCCCATCACTGCCGAGTTTATCGAGCGCGTAATCAAGAAAGAGCGCCCGGACGCGCTGCTGCCCACGCTGGGCGGCCAGACCGGTCTGAACGCCGCCGTCGAGCTGGCGAAAGACGGCACGCTCGACAAGTACGGCGTCGAGATGATCGGCTGCGACCTTGCCGCCATCGAGCGCGGCGAGGACCGCAAGCTCTTTAACGAGGCCATGGCCGAGATCGGCCTGGAGGTCGCGCGCTCGGGCTATGCCTACAGCGTGGCAGACGCCGAGGCCATCGCCGAGCGCGTGGGATATCCCTGCGTGCTGCGTCCGAGCTTTACCCTCGGCGGCGCCGGTGGTGGCATCGCGCATACTCACGAGGAGCTCGTCTCCATCGTGAGCCAGGGCCTGGAGCTCTCACCTGCCCACGAGGTGCTGGTTGAGGAGTCCATCGAGGGCTGGAAAGAGTATGAGATGGAGGTCATGCGTGACCACGCCGGCAACGGCATCATCGTGTGCTCCATCGAGAACCTCGACCCCATGGGTGTGCATACCGGCGACTCCATCACCGTGGCGCCGGCGCAAACCCTCTCCGACCTGGAGTATCAGCGCATGCGCGTGGCCTCGCTCGCCATTCTGGAGAAGATCGGCGTCGAGACCGGTGGCTCCAACGTGCAGTTTGCCGTGAACCCCAGCACCGGTCGCTTGATCGTCATCGAGATGAACCCGCGCGTGAGCCGCTCGTCCGCACTGGCCTCCAAGGCAACGGGTTTCCCCATCGCCAAGGCCGCCGCGCGCCTGGCTGTGGGCTACACGCTCGACGAAATCGTCAACGACATTACCAAGGCAACGCCCGCCTGCTTTGAGCCCACGATTGACTACTGTGTGGTCAAGGTGCCGCGCTTTGCCTTCGAGAAGTTCAAGGGTACCGACCCCACGCTCACCACGCGCATGAAGGCAGTGGGCGAGATTATGGCGATTGGCCGCACCTTTGAGGAGGCCTTTGGCAAGGCCATGCGCTCGCTGGAGGACGGTCACCAGGGTATCTGCGCCGGTGGCAAGGAGGGTGCCGATAAGCTGAGCGACGACGAGCTCGCTCAAGCCGTGGCCACGCCGACCGAGCACCGCATCTTCTTTGTGGTCGAGGCCCTGCGCCGTGGCTGGGACATCGCTCGCATCCATGCCACCTGCGGCATCGACCCGTGGTATCTCAACCGCATCAACGACATGGTGCAGGTCCAGGAGAGCATCCGCGGCCTGCGTGTGGAGGATATCGACGCCGACGCGATGCGCCTGCTCAAGCAGTACGGCACGAGCGACGCCGAGATCGCCGCGTTGACCGGCTCGGACGAGCGCTTTGTGCGCGCCTATCGCAAGGGCCTTGGCGTGGTTCCCAGCATGAAGACGGTCGATACCTGCGCTGCGGAGTTCTCGAGCGCCACGGAGTACCACTACAAGACGTACGAGAACATCTACCGCACGAGCCCGGATGCCAAGAAGTGCGTGGCTCCCGACGAGACCACGCCGGCGGACAAGCCCAAGGCGATGATCCTGGGCGCCGGCCCCAACCGCATTGGCCAGGGTATCGAGTTCGATTACTGCTGCGTGCACGCGAGCTACGCGCTGGCGGCCCGCGGCTTTGAGACCATCATGGTCAACTGCAATCCCGAGACCGTTTCGACCGACTACGACACGTCCGACCGCCTTTACTTTGAGCCGCTTACCTACGAGGACGTCATGGACGTTATCGATGTTGAGCGTCCCGACGGCGTCGTGGTGACGCTTGGCGGCCAGACCCCGCTTAAGCTGGCGCGCATGCTCGAGGAGAGTGGCGTCAACATCATGGGCACCAAGCCCGATGCCATCGACTTTGCCGAGGACCGCGAGCGCTTTGCCGCCCTGCTCGACAAGCTGGGCATCATGTACCCGCCGGCGGGTCAGGCCACCTCGTTTGAGGAGGCCGAGGCTGTAGCGGCGCGCATTGGCTATCCTCTGCTCGTTCGCCCCAGCTATGTGCTGGGAGGTCGTGGCATGATGATTGCGTACGACTCCGAGCATCTGCGCACCTATATGGCGGAGGCCACGCGCATCAGCCCCGACTATCCTGTCTATCTCGATCGCTTCTTGGAGGGCGCGATCGAGTCCGACGTCGATGCCCTGTGCGATGGCGAGGAAGTCTATATCGGCGGCGTTTTGGAGCACATTGAGGAGGCGGGTATTCACTCTGGCGACTCTGCTACATGCATCCCGCCGTTTAGCTTTAGCGATAGCCTGGTAGAGAGACTGCGCGAGACTACGCGCCGCATCGCGCTTGCGCTGGGCGTGCGTGGCCTGGTAAACGTGCAGTATGCCATCAAGGGCGAGACGATCTACGTGATCGAGGCCAACCCTCGTGCCAGCCGCACCGTACCCTTTATCTCCAAGGCCACTGGTGTGCCGCTTGCCAAGTGCGCCGCACGCATCATGGCAGGGGAGAAGATCGCCGACCTTCATTTGCCTCGCGATAGCCGTCGCCTGGATTGGTTCTGCATGAAGGAAGCGGTTATGCCGTGGGGTCGCTTCCCGGGAGCCGAGGTTATCCTGGGGCCCGAGATGAAGTCGACGGGC
>CAJMRP010000077.1 GCA_905215765.1 uncultured bacterium | reverse complement strand
ACCGCAGGAAGCTTGGATACGCCTAGGCGCGGTCCAAGAAATCGTCCGCACCCCCGTACCTCTCAACATAAACTGAAAACTCGTTTGCTTGGCCTCTTTTTGAGACCCCATCTGATGTGCTATGGCTGCAGTATATGTTCTCCCCTTTTACAATGCAAGCATAATATCAATAAGTTCTAGGAGCGATAATTGCGCAACACCATCACTTGCCGCCACCGCCATCCCCCACCGCGCCCTCACGCGCAGCGCACTCGTTAAGATACTTGACCGGAATCGGCCACATGGACGGAGCCTTATAGCGCGAAAGGCCTATGTTGGCCAGCTGAACCAACAACTCGGACAAATCATCGCCGCCGAGCATCTCAATCGAACGCACGTGAATCGCAGTCGCCATCTCCTCCTGGGTGCCGTTGTTGACGCCCACAAAATAGCAAGTCCTGCCCGCGCGCTCGAACGTTCCAATGCCGTAATAAGGCGAGTTGTAGCTCTCGAAAATCTCTTTCTTACGCCCCGCCTTGCCCGCGAGCTGACGCTCGCCCACCAGAGCCATAAAGTTGTTAGAAAACGTCGTCAGTCCCGTATCCCGCACGCGCGCAAGCATAGACCGCCCGTTCGCATGCACGTCAAAGACATACGCGCCCTTATCGAGTTTGCCGTCCGCGGTCAGCAGATCGAGCTCCATCTCGTCCTCGGGACCATCCTCTGCCGAATGTGAGGCATAGCGCATGCCCCCATCCGCGCCAATCGCCAACGTAGCGATACGCGAATCCAGCTCAATCTTGTCCTTTGCTTTATGCGGCACATCGACTAAGCCACACACCGTCACCGACTCAATATCCAAAGCGTCAAGGTCAAACGCCGTCACCCGCTCGTCGACAACATCCTGCTTTACCAGCAGTTCTTTGAGCATGGCGCCCAGGATCGCCTCTTGCGCATTGCGATCCTTTTGCTTTGGCGCCACCTTAAACAGTGGCTCGCACACATCCGGAGTCACGTGCTGTTCCACCACGCCAACATGTAAGGCATAGCCGTCGTCCTCAGCAACCTCATTGGGCACAACGACAAGGTTCAGCGCCCGCGAATCCACGGTCCTTCCGCCATACGACGCGCGCACGCCCCACGAGGAATCGTTAAGTCGATCGGCCAGCCGGCGCGCCACTTCGGCAAGCCCATTACGCGCAAACGACACCACGATTCGCTGCCCCGCCATGCGCTCCGCAATCACGCGCGCGTACTCATCACCCTTGAGCACCTCGTAGAAACTCTTACGCGGGTATTCCATGAGCGTCACCCGGGCGAAGTCGCTGTAACGGCGTTCGAGAATCTGCAGCTCTCGATACAGAATGCCCTTCTTGGTATAGGCGACCTTGTCCGCCTGGGCCGAGAACGTCAGATCACGGCGCTTGGACGGCTTGTCGCCCTTGGCCCGGCGCAGGATGTACTCGTCTTTTTGTTCGTGGGCAAGCACCATCGTCGCCACGGGCGATAGCCTGTAGCCCACCTGGCTCTTAATCTTTTCGAGCTCTTTCTCGTCACCTTGTGCCCTGCCAATAAGCACACGGCGCTTGGTAAACGTCCGAATTTTAAGATCAAAGGTGCAATCCTCATCGATAACGATTTCAACCGTTTCGATCTTGGCAGGCCCCCTTCCGTCGCTTTCGACAGCATCGCGGCGGGCACCCTTGGCGCTAATGACATACAGGTGCCCGGTGTCATTGGGAACTTCGTCCTCAATCCCCTCAAACTGAGAGCAGGAGTTGAACAGCAAACGGAGCGCAACGTAATCGTCCAACTCGTCCCAATGAGTTTTAATCGGAACCACTTGCTCCTGATAAAGCGAGGCATTAAGGTCGCCCGTCTGCACGCCCGCGTTGGCCATCAGAAAGACGCGGTTGTCTGCAAGCTGCGTGAGCGCGACGACCTTGCCCGTCTGACACACACCGGCCATAAAGTTCGCCACGGCATGCTTGCCCGCATCGCCGACGTTGCACCAAAAGACCGAGTAGCGCTGCTCGGCAGCAGCGGCATCGAGCTGTAGCTTAAACTCAGATACGGCAATGTCTCCCAAGCCACACGACTGGTTATGCTTCGATTGCACGGCCGACCGCCTCCATCATCTCCAGATTGATTGCGCCGTCGGCAGCCATATAAGGAACGGAGAACACAGTCCCTTCGGCGTCGAGTGCCTTGGGCAAGCACTCAAGCGCTGCCTCATCAGCCAAAACGTTGACGATTAGCAGGCGTTTCGCCCCAACCTTTTGAGCCTTGGCCCTAAAGCGCTCGGCATCCGACGCCTCGCGACCGTCGCGAACATAAGCGATATAGGCACCGATGCGATAGTGCTTAAAGTCGATCCACACCCCGGTCTTGTTGCCGGCGGCATCGAGCACCTCAAAGTCGCCACCTGTCTCGGCGTGTGCCGCATCTCCGCGCGAAAGCGAATAGCGGCCGTCGTAATATGCCTCAAAGATTGCCCTTCCGGCAGATTCTCCCAGCTCACCAAGGTAGACTGCCTGGAACATATAGGGCGCCATGTGCGCCGTCGCCGCCGGCTGCAGCGTCGAAGGCACCCCGTCACGAGACCAGCGCTCGCGCACCTCGCGAATCGAAAGCAGCTCGGGCACACGCGCCGCAACCTGACTCACCTGACGAACCTTTGCGCCCTTATAGCCCGCGCTGCAGCGGCAATAGTCCTCCAGACGAGCGGCAATTTGCTCGACGGGCTCACCGTCATAGCGGGGAAATTCAAAATGCGGCACCTTGCATGCGCCACCTTCTGCATAGGCATAACCACTCGTGGCATACGGCATATGCAATGCGGTGCTTCGGCGCGCCGGATAGTTTGCAAGGTCTTCCCACGGCAGGCAAAAATGATACAGATAAAAGTCGCGCTCGCCATCAAAAGCAGCGAGATCTTCGTCCCCGGCGTTTAGCGAGGTAACTTTCCACGCCAGCTTTTCGTGCTTTTGCTTGGCAAGGTTGTTCCTAAAGGCGGCAAGGTTCTGCTGCTTAACGGCAGCGTGTTCCTTGTTGTCCGTCATATGGTTGTTGGCAGCGGCGCAGGCACCAACCACCTGCTCAAGCTCGTAGCCCATCGGCAAATCATGCAAGAACGAAAAGTTGCAATCGTTCGCAATCTCGCGGTCGAGCATCACCTGCACGCAAGGCATCTTTACACTCGTGCGCATCAGGCGACCCACAGCCCGTGCCACAATGCGAGCGCCTTCGACCTGATAAGAGAGGGTATCGCGCACCAGCAGGCTCTTATTAACGCCAGATAGAAGCATGCGTACGTTCCGGCGCTTTTGAGTAAACGGAACCTCGCCGCGCGCTACCAGTTCCTCCTGCTCCACCACGCCAAGTAGCGCCTGCTGGACAAACTTATTTGAGTTGATCTCCACTCCCCAGGTCAAACGACTTGTGGGCGACTCGATATATAAGAAATCAAGATCCATCTTGGGGCGACGGTCGACATTTTCAAAGCCGCAATCGACCTGCTGAACCATGTCGCACAGATTCTCCGGCACCTTGTATTTGAGATTCTTGGAAAAGCCACCGGCCGAAAGATTGATAAACATCAGGGTCGGCTGGCCCAGCTCGAGACGTTTTTGAGCGCCACGCCAACCTGCATCCCATTCCGCAGCGTTAAAGCACGGCACCATGTCCTTGGCGGCCTCAAGCGATTTCTCGTACGACATCTCGGGGCACTTGACGTTTCTAATCACCAGCTCCGCGACAATCTCGCGCGCAAGATCCAGCGCCAGACTATTGAATTCGCCATGGTTTCCCATGTGGCGCGTGGTAAAAACGGCTCCCGCCTGTTGCTCGTTACGCGCCACACCACGGGCCCAAGTACTCACGGCAACAAGCGTCTTGCTCAGGCGCTTCAGCTCAAACTCGATGCTCTTGGCGTCGCTCACGCCCACCCTGTCGGCAATCTTTAAGCGCAGACGCACCGCAAGTCCCTCACTCACGCCAATCCCGTCAAAGAACCGCATCGCGCGCTCGTACACCTCGTCGGGCGACACGATGATGCCGCCAAAGGCACCGCCTGCCAGCGCGACCATGCCGGCAATTTCCTTGGACTCATCCACCCAGGCAATATCGACGTCGTACTCCTTCGCAGCCTGTTTGTTAAACAGCTTAGTCTGTCGCACGATTTCCTGGTTGAGCTCGCCAATCCAAACGTCCTTGCGAACCACACCATGAACCTCGTCAAGGTAATCGAGGTTGAAGTTTTTGACGGTCGGCGCACTCCATGTTGCGCTCATGCACACGCAAGGCGCTTTGGCGGCAATGGAGGCAAGGTAGGCCTCGGGCATGCGCTCAATGCCATGGCTGGTTAGGTACGTGGTAAACATGTGCTCGATGGTGGTTTCCATCACTAAGTAGTCAACGCCACGCGCATACATCGAGTCATCGGCGGCATCGATCTCGTCGTTCTTGCGATCTTTAAAGAACAGCGCCAGCATCAACGAATTCCAAAAGTATTTCTCACTGGTCTGGTCGTTCCTAATGCCCAGAGCGTCGATGATATTCTTGCGCGAAAGATCGTCCTTGTACGAAAGACCCCCGTAGTACAGGCTGTCCATAAGGGTGACGCAACGGGCGAGATGACCCACTACCATCCTAACGACGCCACGCGCACGACGAACCGCCTTGTTAACGGTTTGCTGCCCATCCGCCCCATGAGCGGTAATCATATTGTGGGTACCACCCTCATTGGGTTTGTAACGCAACGGGTTTACCGAGTTGTCGCCCAACGAGATATCGTCGCTGCCAAAAAGATGTCGACCGGAGAGCTGCTCTTCTTTCGCCTCGTCAGACAGCGCAAAAGGCGGACGCAGCTTCATTTCTTTAATACAAGAGGCAAGTGCCTTTTGAATTTTCTTGGCATCCTTGGCGATTTCTTCGGCGGCTTCTTCTACGCTCGCTCGCGAAACCCTGTTCCTCTCGGCATTCGACCCCTTGTGATCGCCCGACGTGGAAGCGTGTGTATAGACCGCCATCCATTGATCGCGATTTCCCAACAGCAGAGGGTCAACCACGCCACCGTTAAAATGACGGTCGAGGATACGCAGAACCTCGTCCGGTTGGAACGTCACGGGATCATCCGTCAGCGTCGACAGTATGTCGGCCTTCATGTGGTCGATTTCATCAAAGATAAACAGGCCCTTCTCGGCAGTTATTGCGTTAAAGAGCACAATGCCTGCACCGGTCACCGTATCGATCCTATTGATGAGCTTTTGCGGTGTCAGGGCAATCACATGCGGCATGCTCTCGTCATTGAGCAGGGCAGACGGCCAAATCTGAGGGATCACCTCCATACCGCGCGTGACGTTTTTAAGCTCGTGGCTCACAGCCCAACGCAAGCTCGCATCCGCCGACGATAGCTTCTCGCGAAGGGCGGGGGTCAAACGGTCTGCAACACCTCCCAGGCGATTTCGAGTGTCAAGGATGCCCAAGAGGTCATCGGCGATCTCCATCGCGTTGCGCCATGCGCGCTTAATGATGCGATGAGAGCTCTCGTCGTCTGCCTCGATGGGACACGGGATGTCACGCACGCCCACAGCGCCCTTGCCACGCGTAGTCTCAATCCAACGCAGGATGTTTTCGCCCGCGCGCGGAAGATCGAACACGATGCGCTGCACGACATCGCCATCCATGCCCTGGTCAACCAGCAATTTGCGCACGCCTGCAACGTAGTTGTCACGGTTGTCCTTACCCGGCACCACAAACACCAGGTAATGACGGCCCGGACACTTGTTAAAACAGCCCGAATCGTCCCAGCCACCGGCGATGAGGTCGGCCGTGACCTGCTCGGCCGTATAGTTTTTACCCGAGCCCGTCGTGGCGCCCAAAAAGTACAGGCCATTGTTGTCCTGATCCTTGGGGACAAACAGCGCGCGTTCAAAAAACTCGCGCATCGCCTTTTGACGTGCAAGATAGGGAGCAAGCTCCTTGTCGTCCGCAGACGACGGAATCGATTGACAGTTGAGATCCCACGTAGCCATGGTCAAACCTCCGATTTAGTTGTTGCATGTGTTGGATACCATCCCGTGCGGACAAAAACTCACGCAGGGAGGTTAGGGAGCAGCATCAGCGGCGTCCAAAAGAGAATAAGAGTGAGTAAAGGTCGGCAGCTACTCGCAAGTTTTTCTTATCGCGTGAAAAGAACTTGCGATTCTTGCAAGTTTTTCTCATCGAATGGCAAGAACTTGCATAGCCATCCTGGGTCCATTTGCAGCTGGACTCTAACGAAGCGCGCCGGACGACCGGCCACGAACCAGCACTGATCGTGACCGGCGTAGGCAGCTGGAAGAAAGCCCCGCTACCTATACGACGAACCGGCAATCGCAAAGGGAAGTCCGGCGAGGCACAGCACCAAGGCAACGGCTGTGACTACAAGCGCGAAGGCTACGCTTATGGCAACATAAACGACAGCAATGAAAACCAGTGCCAGTACGCAGGCAAGCAGCTCGGCCACGTAGCACAAAACCAGATTCGAGCTCGCACGCTTCAGCAGGACGTCGGCAAGGCGAACCAGCTCGATAGCAAAGCCGCTACCGAAATTGCGTCCGGGGCCCTTGGCAACAAACCACTTGAACAGGCACATCAGAGCGCAACCAAACATGATCATGATCGAAATGGTCCATGCGCGATGTCCCGTCTCGACAAGGCTCTGGTCACCCATCGCACTACCGCTGATGAGCCGGCTCGTTCCATAGCCCATGAACGGAATCGTCAGCAGCAGGCAGGCGCTCACCGCGGCGAGAAAGCGCGACACGCGCTTGCTGAACACCGGCGCCTCACAGCTGAGCCCAAATCCCTCGCGAACGCGCCAAACAGCATGGTAGGCAGGGTACGCTGCGATGAGTACAGCCGCGAGCAACGACATCCAATCGGACCCAGACGCCGCCGCGTACTCCGTAATCGCAGGAACGGGATAGGCGGTATCGAACGAATCGTTCAAGAACAGCGCGACCTCGCCCTTCCAGACGCAAAACGGAGCGGCGACAGAGGCGATGCCGGCAACGGCAATCGCGGCAACGGCAATGAGCAGCGCGCCCTGTACGAGCTTGATGACTTCACTCTTAGCGGTACTAGACGCAGCATCAACGGCACTGGACGAAATTTGGATAGAAGTGTACATGATCTTCCTTTCAGAGAGACCCGATTGGTTAGTGATTTGGTTTTAGGGTGATTGATGCAAATACAGGGGCTAATCAATTGCCCCAACAAAACAGCAGGTCAGTTGACCGCTCGTGAAGGAGAGAAGCTAGCAGGCAATATCGAAGTCGTCGCGGCTCGAGAACTCAGTGCTAGCGATGTCTCGTGTCGGAATACACGTAAACTCAAGCTGGCGAACCGGCGAGACCACCGGATAGTCCTCAACGCCCCACTCGAGTTCAAAGCCCAGACGGGCAAGCTCGTCACGGCAATTGTCGAGCACGAGCTCATAGGCGCTCTGGCGGGCACAAGCCTCAAAGAAACCGAGCCCACACTCCTCGGAAAGACAGGCCTTCAACTCGTCGCAAATGGTCATAACTTCGCAGACGAGATCTTCAAGTTCGTCACGCTTAGTGGAATTCACCAGTTCAAACAGGGTATCGTCAAACATTTTCCGTCCTCCTTTGGACTTCTTTCTTGCTCGACTCCTATTGAACACGACAAAGTGGCACAATAGCACACATATTCTGCTTTTCAAATTTTGTGCCATTTAGAGATGACTATGAGGGGAACATTCGGTCGCAACGCTGATTGGAATACCGACGTCCTTTTTCTTCGATCAAAGTCAAACCCAAGTCTGTATTTATTAGACAAACGGAACCGCTTCCGTACGCAGCCAGCAAGCACCGCCGCTTCATTTAATTCAATCGTCTTGGCAAACGAACTGATAAAAATAGATCTTTATTCGTTCTTTACCGAAATGGCCAGTTGGCACCTTTATTACCGGAAATGCCGACCTCTTTATGCTCTGCATGACACAAACAGCCACAACTTCCATCCACTTCACTTTGATTGCAACGAGCGCGGCGTCTTTCATAAAAACAGGGGGCCCTGGATAAGATTCAAGTCAACACCCTATATCGATAGCGTTGATGGATTTGATTTTAAAATCATCACTTTCCGCAACCGGGATGAATATGGTCGTTGGCTCAAGGCACAGCCACCCGTTTCTCCCGATTTCGATACTGCCATCAGAAAAGCCCTTGGCCGCAGCTCGCACGGCCACATTTCAACTTGTACAAAGGAGCTTCTTGCACACACCTGTTCCGTGTGCCTAAGCTGCAACAGCTCATACGTTCCTGACCCGCTCTACTATTCGTATCTTTTCAGCACAATCGCCATCGAGTGCGCCAAGATCAACGAGCTGCTCGCTCTTGCGTGCTCAAATAATAATCTTATTAAACAATACGATGCAGTCGATCTCTTTAACTCGTACCTTCATTTAGATAAGCATGTTTCAGAACAAGGAGCGACGAGTATCTCTTTTGAACTAACAAAAGAGCCCGTAATCACGTCATACAGACCAAACAAAAGCTTCGGCAATTACTTTCATGGGAACACATCACCCTATTTAGCAAGTCACGATCTCAAGTATCTACAGTCGCTATATGCTGTCTCGCTTCAAACCTGTCTGAGCCTCGCCAAAACATCACGCAACTCCCTTGCAGAAAATATTTTACATAGCCTGGAAGAGCAGTTAATACAATCATATATAGGCATCTCTAATGCTGAAATAATTGCGATGTTAGCGCCGGGCGATTTTAGCCGCTAATAGTCAAACGATTTTGACCAATCCCGGTCACCGAATAATGGCCACCGTGCCTCCCCGCCGCCACTACGCTGGTGGTGCCAACACGCCGGCGTTAGGAGGACCATTGAGGTGAACGAGAGACACGATGACCTACAGGAGATTATAGACGCGGCGCTCCGGGAGATGGCCGCGGAGGAGGGCGACGGGTTCGACCCGCAGGCATGCAACCTCGCGGAGTTCTGCAGGAGGACGGGGCTCACCCGCTCCCGCGCGAGGACGGTCAGGGCACACGGGTTCAGGGCCCTGCCCCACGGGAACAGCGGGAGGAGGGCCGCGCCGGGCGTGCTCGCCGGCCACACCGGC
>CAJMRP010000076.1 GCA_905215765.1 uncultured bacterium | reverse complement strand
TCCTCCAGCACGTGCTTGGACACCTTGGGGGTCGCGGCCTTGGGCTTGACGCTGACGGCGCTGCCGCCCACCAGGGCCATGATCGGCGCGGTGCCGGCCTCGCCCTGGGAAATGGCGTCATCGTCGGCGACGATGAGCCAGTAGCCGCAGGGCAGCTCGGCCGTCGTGCCCGCGTTAAGGGCCACGGAAGGCGCACCGGCATTGTAAATCGCACGGGCAAGCTTTGCCGCTAGCGTGGTCGTCATGTGCCCGTCGGCATTCATCCATTCGGCAGCCTCTTGCGCCGTCGATGCCGAGTTATCAAGCCCTGCATCATGAAGCACGGGAAGGGCAGCTTGGCGAACCGTGTCATTCGCCCACGCTACATCAGTTGCGACCTTTTGGTCGGCATCGGCATCGTCGACAACGGTCGCCGAAAAGAGCTGGTACGCGTCGTAACGTGTCGCGACTGTACCGTCCACCGTAATGGCTCCGGTGTCGGCAGCACGGGCCGTTCCAGGGGCGATCGCAAAAGCGAAGACGACGGCCATGGACATCACCACGACGGCCAACATATGACGGAGCACTTTACTCACGACGACCACTCCGATCAAGATCACGATGGCGGCGAGCATGCATCCACGTCGCGGCAAAACACAGCATCGAAGCAACAGCTAAATACGTCATAGTCAAACCAGCCCCGCCCGCCTCAGGTAGCGTAGTCGAATACTTGTTGGTAAAGGTCGGCGGATCCTGAGAGCCATCGCCATAGGCAACTACGGCGTTGAGTTGGTCCGTGCCATTAGTTACCTCAACCGTGACTTTGCGCGGGGTTGTGTCATAGGTGATGTGATCTTTAACATGGTCGATGGCACCCTCGGGCTCGACCTCGGAGATGGTGTAGGTATAGATTCCCGCCTTGTTGTACTTGACGTCAAAGGAGACATTTCCCTTGTCATTATTGGTCACCGTCTGGAGCACTTTGCCCTCGGCGTCCTTAAGCGCGAACGAGAACTGACCTTCCCTGAAGGTTCCGCCTTTAAGCACTTTATTTGCTTTTATCGTCGCTTTGCCTTCAAGGGGCGCGTCATACACCCAAATCTCTGCATCTGACGTTATCTCCGTATCGGCATCAAGCAAAGATTTCGCCTTGTTCATGGCTTGCTCGTATTGCTCTTCGGTCGCATTGCCCTTGAGCAGAATCCATGTTGGTTGGGCGACGCGATATCCAGGAGGCGCCGTCGTCTCCTCGAGGCAGTAAAGCTTGCAGGAAGCCATGGCGTCCGAACTCGTTTCCGAACTCGTTCCAAAAGTCACACTTCCGTCAGGGCCGGTCGTTCCGTCAGAAAAAAACGTCTTTGCGCCCTCAACGCCGGCACTGCCCTGCGCCTTATCCATGTCAATCGCATAGAGTGTGAACGTAGCGTCAGCCAACGGCGCGGCAACGTCCTTTTCATCCACTTTGTGGACCACAATGCCGTGCCCCGTTCCGCCTCCCGATGCGCCGGCATCTATGTCATATTCACGCTCGTGTTTCACATACCCGCCTGCAACACCTTCAAGCTGCGCCTCGTTGGAAAGGGAAACTGTACCAGACTCACCGGACAGAACTTCATATTCGACTTTCAGGTATTTCTCATCGGGAATCCTCAACGTCAATCGCTGCTGCTTTCCAGCGCCCTCGCCAATCGAGTCAAGAGTCGCTCTGTATTTTTCTTTTGTCAGCACACGCCAATCGCCGTTATCGCACTCAGATACGCTAAGCGACGAGGGGATAAACGTACACTTAGAATCCATCACATCGAACAGATCGAGGTAGTCGGTTCCGACCTTTAAGTCTAGTGCCGATTCATTAACGAAAATCGTGTATTGAATTCGCTTGCTATTACTTACCGACGAACCTGTCTTTGACAATACGTCGTTCTTGATCTGTACGGTATCAGAGTCCGCCTTAAATTCTTTACCATCTGAGCTTGCGCTCGCCGAGTTCGTGAGCTCGCCGAGATTCTTTGACGTATCGACTACCGACCTTTTAACAGCAGTCGAATACGTCAGCTTTGCGTACCCTGTATTATTGCCCAGCTTTTCCGTTGGAATTGAAAACGCAACCATCTGGCGATCGACAGCAGGCGTCAGCAAGACATCCGAAACCTCGGTTTTTTCTCTCTCATGTTCCCATTCGCGGCCGGGCACCGCCGTCCCGTAGGGATTTGAATACAAAGAATATTTAGCCGAGCCGGGAATATAACTCATTCCCTCAGGAAGCTCATCTTTGACAACGACATCCTTGCCATTGAGCCTGCCAGCGCCATAATACTCACCGGCAGGCGTCTTAGCTCGATTGGCATAGACAGTCCAGTCGACAATCCACGCACCTTTGTCGTTCGAGCCATCCACTGATTTCCAGTCAAACGTCTCATCCCACCGTGCTTGCGAGCCGTCTTCATTTATTTTTACACTCTTCTCAACCGAAGGCTCCGCTTCGCCCTCAACATAGTAAAAGACAAAATCAGAATAGCCGCTAAACCCGTCGACAGAGGCGAAGTTGGAGTACCAACCAGGAAGTGCATCGGTCACCGTTTTATACGTAATAACCACCTCGGGGGACTTATCAAGCGCTTCTTTGACTTTATCCGTAATGGTTATTTGGATATTGCAGTTGTGTTGGTTGCTGTTCTGCGACGGATTTTCACCACCCGCAAACGTCCAATCGGTACCTTGGTCCAGTTTGGTACCCCCAATGGTAATTACATGTGAAGGGCCATCGGAGGTATCCGGCCCCATAGTCTGCTTCCAAGCCGCCAGCATGGTATCTTTGATAAGAATGGATGTTGGGTTTTTCGCATTTACGTAATCACGGAGCTCTACGCGTAATTGCCAAGTTGCTTTTCCGGTCCGAGATGCCTCATCCGGATTAAGCAGCGTTTTGCTAATGGTTTTGCCCGTCCAAGGACGGATGTAGTATGCGGTGCTTTCACCAGAGGGCAGACCGGAGTCTTCTTTTTTCACACTTGCCGTGTTACTAACTTTTTCGTAGGAATTCTCATCTTTCAGCTTAGTTTGATAGACGATGCAGTAGGTCGCATACCGATCGCCCTCTTTTGGATTAAACGTATAGCTAAATGAATCCCCTGACTCGCTCAGCATTTCCTCATCGATCTTTTGTTTTTCATCGGCGGTCTCGCCCTTGTAGACCGTATAGCTGCCAATATAATCCTGCTTGCCATCGAGCTTGTCGGTAAAGGTGTAGCCAGACATATCGGCCTTGAGAGATCCCCTGTTGAGCACAACCTTCCAAGTGATGACAGACGATGTTCCGGAGCCAGCCTCTTTTTGAATCATGTCGTATTGAAACGGTTCCGACGCCCCTTTAATCGTAAGAGATTGTTGGTGATTTGCTTTTCCCCAGGTTGTTTGCACACTATTCCTACCTTGCGTAGGTGTGCCATTAGAAAGAGACAAGTTCTTGCTAACTGTCGTTTCGTAGGTAACGGTATGGTCGCCCTGAGAAAGGTTACCTAGCGGCAACGTTGCAGTTCGCTCTTCGATGCTCACGGACGAACCAAGAGGATTTCCATCGAGCTTGAAGCTGCTTTGCTCAAAGTCCAGGTAGTCACCGAGCGTATCGACCAGTTTTACATCCGTTGCGTGCGACGTAACACTCAGATTAATAGTCCAAGTTATCTTGGCATTTCCGGTACTGCTATCTTGGGAAAAGACACCTGATTTGTTTCCATCAACTGCGCCATCTTGAATCTCGATCGGCACAGTTTCGCCAACGCCTGGAAATTTCAGTTCGACTTTTTCGCCGTCATCTACATCTTTGTCTTTAAGCTCAAACTCGAAATTGACGCGCACATAGAGCGAAGAGGGATGACCGCTGAGATAGCTGGCATCGTAATTAAAAACGACCTTGTTATCCTTTATGTACCAAGTTCCCATCCTTTGTGCATTCTCGGTATCATCCGTCCTTAAGATACCGCCCTCGTTCTCGTTCACAACAATCGAGTCGGGAAAGGTATAAATCGTCTCAAGCCTTTCAGGTGTAGGCCCACAATTCTCATGAAAACGAGCTTCCATAAAACCGTAGATAGTATCGGCTGTCGTAATCGAGGGTGAGCCCTCTTTACCGAGAGGCTGCTGACGACCCTTATCGGCATACAGCCCAACCGTAACGTCCGCCGTATTCTCATCAATCACAATCGGCGTTGGTGTCGACACATCCTCGGCGCGCACGGGGGCTACGCCGTGGAAAACGGCGGCGGTAAGGCTAATCAAAATGAAGACCAGGGCCGCCATACCCAGCGACCGCGAGCGGTGTGCGTTCATAGTTGTCCCTTAATTCCTACAACACGGTGTGGAATACGGCGAATCGTCGGATCGAACACAAACCCCAACATCTACGAGAACCTACCTAGCGCATTGCAAGAACCCATTGGGGAGCAACTTCTAAGACGGTTCGTCTATGCCACAATGCATAAAATATAATATAGATACCAATCATGTAAACCGCAGGTCAAGAGGTCTTTTAATTTAATACCAGTTGATATTTACCTGTTAACAGTTTTGTATCATACCGGCTATATTCAGTGGAATTATGTATATGTTTAAACAACTTAACTTTGACCCGAAAGCCGGTCGGAGGGGATAGCCGCCCCCACCGTGGTGCAAGCGAACCTGTCCCCCTTGCACCAGAAAGGGCGCCGACCGCGATGGTCGACGCCCTTTCTTGTTAGACGCTATAAAGCCCAGCGCTTATTTGTTTACCTGGCCAGCGCGGACGGCAGCCTTCTTGCGGTCGGTGGCGTTGAGCAGACGCTTGCGCAGGCGGATGTTCTTGGGAGTAATCTCGACCAGCTCGTCGTCGGCGATGTACTCCAGCGCTTCCTCCAGCGAGAAGGTGCGGGGCGGCACCAGCTGGACGGAAATATCGGAGGTCGAGGAACGCTGGTTGCCCAGGTTCTTGGTACGCGCGATGTTGACGACCATGTCGCCAGCCTTGCTGCGCTCGCCCACGATCATGCCCTCATAGCACTCGGTGCCCGGCTCAACAAACAGCTGGCCGCGCTCCTGCAGCGTACCCAGAGCATAGGCAACGGCCTTCTCGGTGGTCATGGAGATCATGGCGCCGTTCTGACGGTTACCGATCTCGCCAGCGTAAGGACCATACTCCAGGAAGGTGTGGTAGAACACGCCCTCGCCGTGAGTGACGTTCATGATGCGGTTCTTAAGACCCATGATGCCGCGGGTCGGGATCTTAAACTCGAGGTGCGTCACGATGCCCGAGGTATCCATGCTCGTCATGATGCCGCCGGAGGTGCCGAAGACCTCAACGACCTTGCCCGAGTACTCGTCCGGGCACTCGACGACGGCCTGCTCGACGGGCTCCATCTTGTTGCCGTTCTCGTCCTTCTTAAACAGAACGCGGGGACGGCCGACCTGGAACTCAAAGCCCTCGCGGCGCATGGACTCCATCAGGACGGACAGGTGCAGGATGCCGCGGCCCGAGACCTCGACGCCGCTCTTGTCCTCGAGCTCCTCGATCTTCATGGTCACGTTGTTCTCGGCCTCGTTGAACAGGCGCTCCTTGAGCTGACGGGCGCCCACGATGTCGCCATCACGGCCGACGAGCGGGGAGGTCGAAGCCTCAAAGACGATGGACAGGGTCGGCGGGTCGATCTCGATGGGCTCGAGCTCGACGGGGTTCTCGGGGTCGGTGTAGACATCGCCGATATCGGTGCGGTCAATGCCCACGACGGCAGCGATGTCGCCGGCGCCGACTTCCTGGCACTCGGTACGGCCCAGGTAGTCGAAGGTAAAGAGCTGCTTGACGGTAGCGGTGGCGCTGGAGCCGTCATTCTTGACAACCAGAATCTGGTCGCCCTGATGGATGGCGCCGGAATACACGCGACCGATGCCGATACGGCCAACGAAGTTGGAGTGGTCGATGGTCACGCACTGCATGGCCAGCGGGGCGTTCTCGTCAACCTCGGGCGCGGGCATGTCGTCGATGATCATATCGAGCAGCGGATACATGTCCATGTTGCCGTCGTTGGGGTCAAGGCGGGCAAAGCCATTCATGGCGCTGGCGTAGACCACGTGCTCCATGGCGAACTCAAGCTGGTCGTCGGTAGCGCCCAGGTCGGCCATAAGGTCGAGGCAGTCGTTGTAGGCCTTCTCGGGGTTGGCACCCGGACGGTCGATCTTGTTGATGACGATCATGATCTTAAGGCCGGTGTCGATAGCGTGACGCAGCACGAAGCGGGTCTGGGGCATGGGGCCCTCAAAAGCGTCGACCAGCAGCAGGGCGCCGTCGGCCATACGCAGCACGCGCTCGACCTCGCCACCGAAGTCGGCGTGGCCCGGGGTGTCGATGACGTTGATCTTGACGTCCTTGTACTCGATAGAGATGTTCTTGGCGAGAATCGTAATGCCGCGCTCGCGCTCCTGGTCGTTGGAATCCAGGACGCGGTCCTCGACCTGCTGATTGGCACGGAAGGCGTCCGTGGCACGCAGGAGCTTGTCGACCATCGTCGTCTTGCCGTGGTCGACGTGGGCGATGATGGCGATGTTCCTCAGATTGTCTACGCGCATGTAGTTCCCCTATCTTCTATCCATATACAAACGGCACGCGTATGCGGCCCGCCCAGCGATACAACGCTCAGCGGGAATATTGAGCCTTTTACCGAAAACTCGTTTATTTTAGCGATTTTAGATGAGAGGGGTTTCCTCACCTGCGGGTTCAGGGTCGCTCCACATAAAACCATCGCCGGCGCCCATGCCCTCATACAGCACATATGCCGAAAAACCACTCTCGAGCGTGGTTTCGAAGAAGCTCACGAGCAGAGCATCGTGATAGCCGCCGTCAATCTCGACGCAGCCGGTGTAGCCGATGGCATAGCGAGCGATACGGCCCAGGCCCTCGTCCTTAAGACCCATCTTGTGCTCGGAGATAAAGTTGGTGGCCGCCTCGAGGCACGCCTCTTCGCCATCCTCATCGAGCGCCGCCAGATAGCGGTTGGAAGCGGCGTCCTCAATTGCCACGACCACGCCAGGGTTTTCACCGGCGGCAAGGTCATCCAAGAACGCGCCGATCAGATCGCACACCATGGCGTCGAGCTCGGCGGAGACGTTACCGGCGTCCTGCATATCCTGTGCCATCTTTAGACCTTCCCATCGAGTCTGGCGTCGTTACAGTTCTTGTGCCTCGGCGGCGATCTTAGCGGCAGCGTCGCGGGTGCGCATCATATCCATCGCGCGCTTGTCGAGCACCTTGATCTGACTGGTCAGCATGACCGCATCGACCACACCCCAGATCACGAGGCCCGTAGAGATCGAAAACCCAAGCGCACCAACTGTACCACGAAGGCGCGAGCAGATTGCCGCGACAAGGGCGGAGACGACAACCATCTTGATAAACGAGCCGCGGCGTTCGCGAAGCGTGCGGGCCTGCGTCACATAGGCAATGCGAGCCGCCTCAGAAGCCTCCGAGCGCATCTGGGCCTCGCGCGCAATGGCCGCCGCCTCAGCCGACATACCGCCGGCCATCAGCGAACGCTCCGCATCCTGGCCGCCCCGCATTTAGAAGTCATCGGGGGAGAGCGTATGGACGAACTCGTCGAACTTCTCGAACTCTTGCTCGTCGTCGACTTCCTCGGCGTGGGTAGACACAGTGCCCAGGCGATTCATGATGTCGTCCTCCACAAACATGGGGGCATTGCTGCGCACGGCAAGGGCAATGGCATCACTGGGACGGGCATCGATCTTGCGCTCGTCGCCATCGGCCAGTACGACGATCGTCGCGTAGAACACCGGCGGCTCGGCGCGAACGATCTCGATGCGCTCGAGCTTGGCGCCCAGGGCGCCAACAGTATCGAGCAACAGGTCATGGGTAATTGGGCGCTCGGCGCGGCCGCTATCGATGCCGCGGCTAATGGCAGCAGCTTCAAACGAACCAGTCTGAATGGAAAGGGAACGCAGCGGTGCGGGCGAGTCCGACTTGCCGCAGCGCTCGCGAAGCACGATAAGCGATGGCGCGGGACCGGCGGCCATGACGATGGTCTCTATGTCGACACGAACCATGGAACACCTCCGGTACGTAGCGGTTAACACGCGGCAGCTCGACCGCATTGAATAGCTATACTACCCAATCTTTCGCACAGCACACAAAACCAAAATGAGATTTATCGCAGACAAGAAAAAAGCCCCGAGGCAACGCCACGAGGCTCTTCACAGTTTTGATGGTGGACCTGACAAGATTCGAACTTGTGACCTCCCGGTTATCAGCCGGACGCTCTAACCAACTGAGCTACAGGTCCATCGCGCGGTGACTATATTAGCCCAGACCGTTTTTCTAAGTCAACGACTTTTTTAAAAAAAATTTTTTAGTTGGCTCATATATCGAAATCGCACGCGCTTTCCCTTTATTTTGGGTACTATTACTATCCGATTCAAGCAGGTGAAATATTCCTATCCCATCATCGTCTATAAGGAGGTGCCATAATGATCCGCGTTGATATCGAAACCATCGTTATGGCCGCCGGTCCGCATCCGTCCCTCATCGTCCTACGCGAGCGCGAAACTTCAGAGTCAAACGAGGCCCCTCTTCGCGCCCTCTCCATCCAGACCGGGTCCTTCGAGGCCGCTGCGCTGAGCCAGGGAATTGACGGGAAGAACCCCGGACGACCTATCACACACGATTTCACCGTCAATGCCGTTAAAGAGCTTGGCGCTAAAATCGCTCGCGTTGAGATTTCCCACATGGAAACCCCGGTTTTCTTCGCCAACGTCATCATTCTCGATCAAAACGGCAAAGAGCACGCAGTCGATGCGCGCCCAAGCGATGCACTCGCTTTTGCTGTGCGCGTAAACGCCCCCATCTATGTTGAGGACGACATTATGAACCGCGCGGGCACCTTCTCATACCAGACCGACACGAACGATGAGGCGGAGCAGCAAAAATTCGACGAGTTCGTCCACACGCTCTCCCCCGACGACTTCTAGTCGACCCAGCTTTCTTACAGCAACATAAACCCTCGCCTCAAACACGAAGGGCCCATCCAATTGAACTGCGCCCCGGTTCTTGGACGGGCTAATAAGCGGCCCATGCCGCACGTAGGGACTGGTTCCGGAACTCCTCCGGGGTCAGTCCCTTCAGTTT
>CAJMRP010000075.1 GCA_905215765.1 uncultured bacterium | reverse complement strand
AACCGTGAGCTGCCAGTCGCTGATGCTCGACGACCAGAGCCGCTCCGACACTATTCCGGCCATGGACATCCGCGCCAAGAACGTCGACATCGGCCACGAGGCCACCATCGGTCGTATCGGCGACGACAAGGTGTTCTACCTGATGAGCCGCGGCATCTCGGAGGAAGAGGCCCGCACCATGATCGTCAACGGCTTTGCCAACCCGGTCTCCAAGGAGTTGCCGCTGGAGTACGCCGTCGAGATGAACAACCTGATCAAGCTCGAGATGGAAGGAGCGATCGGATAATGAATCAGACCACCAACACCGCTGCTACCACGCTCGAGCAGGTTAATGCGATGCCGGCCGCCACTTGGGGTTGGCTCAAGATGAACCAGACCAAGCTTGAGCTTTCGGACGAACTTGCCGCCGCTCCCGCCGAAACCATTGAGGTCGAGGGGCTGGACGAGCAGTTCCGCGGTTCTGCCGACGCCTTTGACGCCGCCATGGACGCCATGGCCGAGCACTTCCCCGAGCGCCGCGCCTCCGCCCCGGGTGATGCCGCCGACCGCGCCCGCATCACGCCCGAGACCGAGCTCGACGTGCCCGCCACCTCCGTCTACCAGGCCGGTGCCATTAAGCTAGAGGAGGAGCTCTACCCCGCTGAGGCCTTCGAGACTGGCATGGGCGAGGCTGCCTACACCTACTTGGCCGACCACGCCACCAAGCGCATCGTCATCGATGTGCCCGCATACCAGCACGCCACGGTTACCGTGCGCGTGAGTGGCGTCGACGCAGCGGCTGCGATTGCCGCCATTGACGTCGTCGTCCGTCCCCAGTCGACGCTCGATCTGCATATTGCCCTAGACTCCCCCGTTGCCGGCCAAGGCGTCGTGGGCTCCGTGCTACGCGTGTGCGCCCACGAGTACGCCACCGTCAACGTGACCTGCACGCAGACGCTCGACGATAGCTGGATCGCGCTCGACGACACCGGCCTGTTCCTGGACGAGGGCGCCCGTGTCAACGTACAGCACACCGTCCTGGGTGCCGGCGCCAGCGCCACCGGCCTTGCCGGCGACCTGCTGGGCGATACCGCCAAGGTCACCATCGATACTGACTACCTGGGCGCCCGCGAGCAGGTGCGCGACTTTAACTACGAGCTGCGCCACCGCGGTCGCAAGACCGAGTGCGAGATCGACGCCAACGGCGTACTGACCGGCACGTCCAAGAAGGTCTACCGCGGCACCATCGACCTCGTGCACGGCTGCAAGGGTGCAACCGGCACCGAGCGCGAGACGGTGCTTTTGGCCAACAAGGGCGTCGACAACAAGACCGTTCCCGTCATACTGTGCGACGAGGACGACGTCGCCGGCAACCACGGCGCCACCATCGGTCACGTCCGCGACGAGCAGCTGTTCTACCTCGCCTGCCGCGGCCTTGACCAAAACGCCGCCGAGGACCTGTTCATCCGCGCCAAGCTGGAGGACGCCGCGCTTTCCGCCACCGACGAGCGCACCCGCGCAGCCGTCGTCCGCTTGGGCAACAACCTGATCGACAACTTTGAAGAGGAGCTCGCATGATCGACACCGAGCACGTTAAATGCGACACCTGTACTGCCCCCGAGCCCATGGAGCTCGACGCCAGCGACGAGGCTTCGCGCGGCTGGCCCACTGTGGACATCGAGACCAACCCCTACAAGGCGCAGTTCCCGCTGTTTCAGCAGCACCCCGAGATCGCCTTCCTCGATAGTGCCGCCACCGCGCAGCGCCCTGCCTGCGTGCTCGAAGCCGAGCGCGACTTCTACCAGCGTATGAACGCCAACCCCCTGCGCGGCCTGTACTCGCTGTCCGTCGAGGCCACCGAGGCCATCGCGAAGGTCCGCCAGCAGATCGCCGACCTCATCGGCGCCTCACAGGCCAACGAGGTCGTCTTCACCCGCAACACGAGCGAGTCGCTCAACCTGGTCGCCAAGAGCTTTGCGCCAACGGTGCTCGAGCCCGGTGACGAGGTCGTCATTACCATCATGGAGCACCACTCCAACCTGATTCCGTGGCAGCAGGTCTGCCGCGAGACCGGCGCCAAGCTCGTCTACCTCTACCCCACCAAGACCGGCCAGCTCACCACCGAGGAAGTTCTTGCCAAGGTTGGTCCCAAGACCAAGATCCTGGCCGTGGGCCAGGTCTCCAACGTGCTGGGCGTCGAGAACCCGGTCAAGAACCTCGGCAAACTCGTGCACAAGTACGGCGGCTACCTGGTCGTCGACGGTGCGCAGTCGCTGCCGCACATGCCGGTCAACGTGGCCGACCTGGGCGCCGACTTCTTTGCCTTTAGCGCGCACAAGGCCATGGGCCCCATGGGCATCGGCGTGCTGTGGGGCAAGATGGACCTGCTCAACGCCATGCCGCCCATGCTCACCGGCGGCGAGATGATCGATTCGGTCACCGAGCAGGACGCCGTCTGGGCGCCCGTCCCCGAGAAGTTCGAGGCCGGCACGCAGGACGCCGCCGGCATCTTCGCCACGGGTGCGGCACTCGACTACCTCGTCAACACGGTTGGCTACGAAAACATCCAGGCACGCGAGCAGGCACTCGTCCACTACCTGATGGGCGAACTCATGCAGCTCGACTTTGTCCAGATCATCGGCTCCATCTACTGGGACAACCATCACGGCGTCGTCAGCTTTAACGTCAAGGGTATCCACCCGCACGACGTCGCGAGCATCATGGACATGGACGGCGTGTGCATCCGTGCCGGTCACCACTGCGCGCAGCCGCTGCTTACCTGGCTGGGCGTCGAGAACCTCGCCTGCTGCCGCGCCAGCGTGGCCTTCTACAACGACAAGGCCGACATCGATAAGTTCATCGCCGGCCTGCATCACGTTTGGAGCACGTTCAATGGGTAATCTGTACACCTCCACCACGTTTATGGAGCACAACTCGCACCCCGACTACAAGTACGAGATGGATGCCCCCACGCACGAGCACGACGGCATCAACCCCAGCTGCGGCGACGAGCTCACCTTGCAGCTGCGCGTCGAGAACGGCGTGATCGAGGAGGCCTCCTTTACCGGCCACGGCTGCGCCATCAGTCAGGCCAGTGCCGACATCATGGCCGACCTCATCACCGGCGAGACCGTCGAGGAAGCTCACCGCTTGGCAGAGCTCTTCCTCGCCATGATCCGCGGCGAGCAGCTCTCCGAGGAGGACTTGGAAGACCTGGACGAAGCCGCCCAGCTCCAGGACATCTCGCACATGCCCGCCCGCGTCAAATGCGCCGAGCTCGCCTGGCGCACCCTCGACGGCATGCTCGAGGGGCAAGCTAACCAGTAGCGTATGCTCCGAATCCAAGGTTTTTGATTGCCGAGCCGCCCGATACGGGCGGCTCTGTTTTTCCTAATGAGCACGAACACACAAAATCAGCGCGTCCGGCGCCCCGTCTGTCATTTACCACACGGCCAGACGCGAACACGGGCGTTTTCCACAGCACCAAAGGCCTGCGGCAGGGCCCCGGGCCCGCCAAGCAATGCGCCAAGCCCCGTTCTGCTGAGCTCCGACTCGCTTCGCGCCTGCCGCAGACGGGTCCCATAGGGTGCGACGTGCATTTTTGCGAGTATTCAGCACGCCAAGCTGTATGTATACGCATCGAAAGCGTTAATCAACGTCTCCAGGCGCATATATATTGTGTTTTAGAACAAGCATCGCGGTCTCAGGGATCACATACATGCGCTTCGGAGGCGCATCGGAAGGCATAAATAGCTTCGGGACCCGTATGTTGCAAGACTGCGGCAGTGCCGACAGCACCACGATGCTGAAAACTCCGTTTTTTGCACGGCGCAGACGGGGGTAGGCACGGGCAAACCCGGACTGAGCTGTTATTTTATGCAAGATGACGATTGTTCTATGCATATTAAGAAGTGCAGTTACCGTACCAAGCTTTTGAACGCTGGTTGCGGCGTATGGACGACCCCAACTGCGGTGAACAGGCGACCTTACATCACGTTTCCGCCAGCCCGCATCGCCGTTCGCGCGCGGGCGCGCACGATACGAGAGACGGTACTTTTGCCAATCCCGGTATACCGCTCAATCTGGCGCACCGTAAAACCGGCATCGTGCAATCCAAAAATAACGGTATCGCGCTGCGCCGGCGGTGCGACTTTAACCCCACGAAGCGGAACCCCGAGCTCCTTCGCCATCTTGTCGGCAAAGGCGTGGCGTTCCCATTCCGTCTCTTTCATATCGCACAGCGCTGGCTCACTGCCGTCGGGCGTCGAAAGCGAATAGGCAATAAAGCCCTCGGCAGAACCAAAAAGCTCAAGCACGCAAGAAGGATCAGAAAATCCCCTCGCGACATCGGCCGCGTCACCGTCGTAAGAACGCAGATGTTCCGCAAAGCTGCTCCAGGGATAACGCTCGATTAGGCTAACGCCCACCTCCTGCGGATCGGCGTGTACGGAGCGAATAGCCTCCATCACCTGCCAATCGGTATCGAGCGAACGCCGGTCAAAACGGTTCTGGAACAGATGGCCTGTGCGCCCCGTGCGCTTATTGAACCGCCGCGCGTACGTCAAAAGCAGCCGGTGCATCGCCGCGCTCATCGCGTCCTCGTAATCTGCAAGCACCAGACGCACGTGATTGCCCATAAGACACCAGGCGATAACCGTCACGCCCGCCTTGCGGCAGCGCTCGCGCATCAGCTCCAAAAACTCCCACCGGTCTTCATCGCCCTCAAAGATGAGCTGTTTGCCCACACCGCGGGCACAGACATGGTAAAAGCCGGTAACCGTTCTCCAAACGCGCTGCATGGCGCTCCCTTCGCCGGGATCTGCTTACCATCCAATACAGCACGATTGAAGCGTGCCATCAAAACATTCACGCAAAACAATACACTCGCGCGGCCAAAGGCAGCAAACAGGCGGCGAACGGCACCGTTGCAACAGGTCAACCACTGCAACGCTTGCAAGAGCGGACCAAAAGCTTGCCCAAGACGGACCCCCTCTACGGAAACTCACGACCACAGAACATAGAGTTAAACCGTTTCAATTAAAACTTCCGGACTTCTCGCTACGAAAACTGAGCCGTTCGCCGAATATTCCGTGCATTTCGCGGTATTATAGGAGCTGCATGTCATGTCCCTTTCGAAGGGTCGCCCGGCAATCGCCAGCCACGACCCCCAGACGGGACGCCAACACGATAGAGAGGAGAGGCATGCAGTACTCACAGGAAGTGGAGAACATGTGCCCCGTTGCCAAGGGTGCATACCACGGCCCCGCACCCATCCCCGAGGAGGGCAAGTGGGTCCAGGCTAAGGAGATTTCCGACATCTCCGGTCTTACGCACGGTGTGGGTTGGTGCGCACCTCAGCAGGGCGCCTGCAAGCTCACGCTGAACGTCAAGGACGGCATCATCGAGGAGGCCCTCGTTGAGACCATCGGCTGCTCGGGCATGACCCACTCTGCCGCCATGGCTTCCGAGATCCTTCCCGGTAAGACCATCCTCGAGGCCCTCAACACCGACCTCGTCTGCGACGCCATCAACGTTGCTATGCGCGAGATCTTCCTGCAGATCGTTTACGGCCGCAGCCAGACCGCGTTCTCCGAGGGCGGCCTGCCCGTGGGCGCCTCCCTCGACGACCTCGGCAAGGGCCTTCGCTCTCAGGTCGGCACCATGTTCGGCACCAAGGCCAAGGGCGCTCGTTACCTCGAGCTCGCTCAGGGCTACGTCACCCGCATGGCTCTCAACGACAAGAACGAGATCATCGCATTCGAGTTCCTGAACCTCGGCAAGTTCACCGACGCCATCAAGGCCGGCAAGACCCCCGAGGAGGCCATCGCTGGCGCTATGGGCCACTATGGTCAGTGGGAGAATGCTGCCAAGTACATCGACCCGCGCACCGACGAGGAGACTCACTCCGTCGCCAGCGTGTTCCCGGTTCACGAGTAGAAAGGGAGGGAAATAACTATGACTGTTACGTTCGAAGGTTACGAGCGCCGCGCTGACAAGATCAACAAGTGCCTCGCCGACAACGGCATCGCCTCCCTCGAGGAAGCTCTGCAGATCTGCACCGACAAGGGCTTCAACCCGCGTGAGATCGTCAACAACACCCAGTCCATCGCCTTCCAGAACGCCGAGTGGGCCTACACCCTCGGTTGCGCTCTCGCTGTCAAGCGTGGCGCCAAGTCCGCTTCTGAGGCTGCCGCCATCATCGGCGAGGGCATCCAGGCCTTCACCGTTCCCGGCTCCGTCGCCGAGGACCGCAAGGTCGGTCTGGGCCACGGCAACCTGGGCGCTATGCTGCTCTCCGACGACACCGAGTGCTTCGCCTTCCTGGCCGGTCACGAGTCCTTCGCTGCCGCTGAGGGTGCTATCGGCCTGGCTCTGAACGCCAACAAGGCTCGCAAGAAGCCGCTGCGCGTCATCCTCAACGGTCTGGGCAAGGACGCTGCTCAGATCATCGCCCGCATCAACGGCTTCACCTACGTGAAGACCCAGTTCGACTACTTCACGGGCGAGCTCAAGGTCGTCGAGACCATCCCCTACTCCGATGGTCCCCGCGCCGCCGTCAACTGCTACGGCGCCGACGACGTCCGCGAGGGCGTTGCCATCATGTGGCACGAGAACGTCGACATCTCGATCACCGGTAACTCCACCAACCCCACGCGCTTCCAGCACCCCGTCGCTGGCACCTACAAGAAGGAGCGCCTCGAGGCTGGCAAGAAGTACTTCTCCGTCGCTTCTGGTGGCGGCACTGGCCGTACCCTGCACCCGGACAACATGGGCGCCGGCCCTGCCTCTTACGGCATGACCGACACCATGGGCCGCATGCACTCCGACGCCCAGTTCGCCGGTTCTTCCTCCGTGCCTGCGCACGTCGACATGATGGGTCTCATCGGCATGGGCAACAACCCCATGGTCGGTGCCACCGTCGCCTGCGCTGTCGCCGTCGAGGAGGCCCTCAAGGCCTAATCGCGCCCGCGCGATGCTCATATAGTTGAGCTTTGGAGCCGCTACCCACCCGGGTAGCGGCTCTTTTTGTTTGCGCTGGCGCAGGGTATCTAATGCCGATATATCAGCTGGGGCGAAATACGAGATGTGAAGAGATGGAGCGTCAGAGCGTCCATGACGCCCACCTGCCATATTTGCCCTTTACCGATTTGACGGGTCTTTGCGGCCCCATTGCCGATCACCCGTGCGACAATGCGCCGGACGAGAAAGGAATCCGATGGAATCGACTGATGTACTGGTAATTGGATCTGGCATTGCGGGCCTTTGTGCCGCCATCGAAGCGGCACGCACGGGTGCAACCGTCACTGTGGCAAGCGCCGGCAAGACCATGAGTGGATCGAGCTTCTTCCCGGGTACCTGGGGCCTCGGCCTCATCGGTCCCGTCGACGAAGACGACGAGCAGGACCTCATCGACACCATCCTGGCCGTCGGCGGCGGCGTTGCCGACCCCGAACTCGTCCAAACGTTCGTCCACGGCATTCCCCAAGCGATTGACTGGCTCGAGCAAGACCTGGGCGTTGAGCTCCAGCGTCCGCAAAGCGCCAAGAGTGCTCAACAAAAGCAATTTATCCCCTGCTTTGACCACAAGACGCGCATGTGGCGCGGCCTCACCCGCAAGCCCCTTGAGGACGCTCTGACGACCTGGATCGAGTCGCTCGGCATTCGCCTGCTCCCCCGCCATGAGCTTATCGACCTTGTTGAGGACACGAACGGCAGAATAACCGGAACCGTACTCTACGACCTTACCGAAAATCGAATCGTGCCCTTTGCTGCCAAGGCCACGATCATCGCAGCCGGTGGCACAGGCGGCCTGTTCGAGCGCAGCCTTACGTCGGCTGATGTGCTCAGCTCCTCGCAGGCCATCGCACTGGCGCACGGCGCAACACTTACTAATATAGAGTTCATGCAGATGATGCCCGGCTTCATCGAGCCCAGGCGTAACTTGGTCTTCAACGAGAAAACCTGGCGCTACGTGCATGTAGACCAGCCGGTAGATATTGCCGACGACAAGCTGAACGACCTGCTCGAGCAGCGCTCTGGATATGGTCCCTTCACGTCACGCTTGGCCTCCCGCGCTATCGATCTCCTCATCGATCAGGCAGGTGTCGAAGGCCTGGCACTCCACTACGACTTCCCCCGCGAGGATGTCCCAGAGTTTGTGCAGACCTTTGCCACCTGGCTGCAAGACGAGCACGGCATCGCCCCGACTGACGAGATGCGCGTTGCGATGTATGCCCACGCCGCTAACGGCGGCATCAAGATCGATAAGACCGCGCACACGGGCGTTGAGGGCCTCTACGCTTGCGGCGAGGCGACAGGCGGCATGCACGGCGCCGACCGCATTGGTGGCTTGTCAAGCGCCAACGGCATCGTATTCGGACGTATCGCGGGCGCATCGGCAGCCCTCACAGCGCAGAAAGAGCCTGAGGCGGCCCTGAAGGCGGATATCACCCTCCCCCAGTACGGCATTGCCACAACAGATGCCGAACGCCTGACACACAGCCTTAGGCACACGATGAGCACCTTTTGCATGATCAACAGGACCGAAACAGGCCTATCCGAGGCACTACACGAGCTTGAGGGCTTGAAGACGGAGGCAACGACCTTGAGCACACAGAAAGCCCAGGACAGCGAAGTCGCAGCCCTCGCCCGCCTGCAATCGCAGATTCAGCTGGCACAGGAAATGGTCAAAGCCATGCGCAAGCGAACTGAAAGCCTGGGTTCGCACTATCGAGCAGACTAAATCGATTCTCACTTTGAGTTTGATCACAACTCCTCAACATGAATCGAGCCCCGTGAGCATAATTCTCATAAGGAGAGAACGTTTATGGGGCTTTAGCCGTGTTTCCCTAAGGGAATCACGGTGCAGTTTCCTCAGCTCCGCGCCCTTTCGGGTTCGACCCCATGAAAGGCCAACAAAAAAGACGGCCAACTTTCGCTGACCGTCTTAACATGCTTTGGTGGGCCGTCAGGGGGTCAGCCTGCTTTGCAGGCGGCCGCTACGGCGCTTTGCGCCTTGCGCGCTGCGCTGGTAAATGCTTACGCATTTCCTCAGCTCCGCGCCCCGACGGGTTCGACCCCATGCAAGGTCAACAAAAAAGCGACCAGCCGAAGCTAGTCGCTTTACAATGCTTTGGTGGGCCGTCAGGGGGTCGAACCCTGGACCTTGGGATTAAGAGTCCCCTGCTCTACCAACTGAGCTAACGACCCAAAGCTAAAGTCCGTTGTGGCGGACTTTAGAGGAGATATCGTGTGGTGGGCCGTCAGGGGGTCGAACCCTGGACCTTGGGATTAAGAGTCCCCTGCTCTACCAACTGAGCTAACGACCCAAAGCTAAAGTCCGTTGTGGCGGACTTTAGAGGAGATATCGTGTGGTGGGCCGTCAGGGGGTCGAACCCTGGACCTTGGGATTAAGAGTCCCCTGCTC
>CAJMRP010000074.1 GCA_905215765.1 uncultured bacterium | reverse complement strand
CCACCGAGGCCACGGCCACCAGCGACCTCAACGGCAAGCGCGTGCTCGTGCTCTGCCAGGGTGGCGGAACCTCGGGCCTACTCGCCAACGCGCTGGCCAAGGCCGCCAAGGAGCGCGGCATTGATCTTGAGACCGCTGCCGAGGCCTATGGCAACCACGTTGACATGCTCCCTGACTTTGACCTGGTCGTCCTGGCCCCGCAGGCTGCCAGCTACTTGGCCGACCTGCAGAAGGACTGCGAGCGCGTGGGCAACAAGTGCGTCGCCTGCCGTGGTAAGCAGTACATCGAGCTCTCCCAGAACGGCGACAAGTCTCTCGCCTTCGTCGCCGAACAACTTTCGAAGTAAGTAACGCTCAGGGCCAGCCGACTATCCGAGACCGGCTGGCCCTTCGATTTAGACGATTGGATCATCATGTCCGTTAACCCTGCTAGCGTAACCAACCCGCCCGCGCAGTTTCCCGAGGACTTTGTCTTTGGCGGCGCCACTGCTGCCTACCAGGTAGAGGGCGAGACCCGCACTCACGGTAAGGGCAAGGTTGCCTGGGACGACTTCCTGGAGGCCCAGGGCCGTTTCTCCCCCGATCCCGCTTCGGACTTCTACAACCAGTACCCCGTCGATCTGGAGCTGTGCGAGGAGTTTGGCATCAACGGCATTCGTCTCTCCATCGCCTGGAGCCGCATCTTCCCCAACGGCACCGGCGAGATCAACCCCGAGGGCGTTCAGTTCTACCATGACCTCTTCGCCGAGTGCCACAAGCACCACGTTGAGCCGTTTGTCACGCTGCATCACTTCGACACGCCGCTTGCCCTCTTTGAGAAGGGCGACTTCCTCAACCGCGAGACCATCGATGCCTTTGTGGACTTTGCCACCTTCTGCTTTAAGGAGTACGCCGACCAGGTGACCTACTGGTTCACCTTTAACGAGATTTGGGCCGATGCCTCCAACACCTACATCGAGGGCACCTTCCCCGGTGGCGTCAAGGCGCATCTGGCCGAGGCTTTCCAGTGCGAGCACAACATGATGCTCGCCCACGCCAAGGCTGTGCTTGCCTTCCACAACGGTGGCTTTAAGGGCAAGATCGGCGTCATTCAGTCGTTGGAGTTTAAGTATCCGCTCAACGAGAACGACCCCGCCGACATCAAAGCCGCCAACAACGAGCACGTGCTGCAGAACCAGTTTTTGCTCGACGCCACCTTCCGCGGCGACTACGCGCCCGACACCCTCGAGTGCGCCAACCGCCTGGCTGCCGTCTCGGGCGGCACCATCGAGATCCTGGACGAGGACCTCGAGATTATGCGCGAGGCCGCGCTCTACAACGACTACTTGGGCGTTAACAACTACCAGTGCCGCTTCTTGAAGGCTTACGACGGCGAGAACGACCTGCACCACAACGGTACGGGCGAGAAGGGCACCGGCCGCTGGCGCGTTAAGGGTATTGGCGAGCATGTGAACAAGCCTGGCATCCCCACCACCGACTGGGACTGGATCATCTATCCCGAGGGCCTGTTCGATCTGCTCGTCTACATTAAGCAGCGCTACCCCAACTACAAGCAGATCTTCATCACCGAAAACGGCATGGGCTACAAGGACCCCTACAAGGACGGTTTTGTGGACGACCAGCCGCGCATCGACTACATCGAGCAGCACCTGCGCTGGTTGCTCAAGGCCATGGAGGTGGGCGTCAACGTGGGCGGCTACTTCCTGTGGAGCCTGCAGGATCAGTTCTCCTGGACCAATGGCTACAACAAGCGTTACGGCTTCTTCTACGTTGACTTTGAAACCCAGAAGCGCACGCCCAAGGCAAGCGCATACTGGTATAAGCACGTGGCGCAGACCCGTCGTCTGGACTAGTGGCTTGCGACGAGCGGTTGGCGGAGTTGCACCGCCCACATAACCTGTCCCCATTTCTCAGCCGGGGGCGGCACGTCACACGGCGAGCCGCCCCCGACCTTTTTGTTCAGGTCGGAAGCCGTTCGTCTCAATCTGTAACATCTAGCTGAGTTTTTTGGTCCTAGCTGTTACAGATTGAGACGAACAGGATTGCTCTTTCCGAAGAATCTAAATCTGTAACACGTAGCCCGCTTTTGACCGTCTACCTGTTACAAATCGAGACAAACGGAGTAGGACCTAACCCCGTATGTCCCTAACAGTCGAGCGTTCGACCAGCGTACTCGGCACATGAATCGCCTCGATAGACGAGCTCGCTCCAATCGCCGCCTCAAACGCAAGCTTACCGACACCGCGCAAATCAAATCGCAGCGTCGTCAGCCGATTGTGAGGAACAAGTCCCTCGAGTGCGTCGTCGATACCAACCACGCTCACGTCGTCGGGCACGGACAGGCCCGCGTTCTCGAGCGCGGCGATAACGCCCAGCGCCATCTGGTCATTTGCCGCAAGCACGGCAGTCGGCGCCTGCGACCCGCCGGCAAGCACCTCGGCCGCAATCCGCTCGCCCATGGCGTACCCACTGTCCGCACTCCAATCGCCACGCAGCATCGGAGCGGCATCGACATGAGCACGACCCAGCGTATCGCGCCAACCGGCCTCACGAAAACGCGAGGAAATCGAGTTTTCCGGACCCGCCACAAACCGCATATTCGAGTGACCATGTTCCAGCAGATAATTGGTCAACAGCTCGCACGAACCATACTGGTCGGAGTCGATCGTCGTGCAGCGCGGATGCGCATACATGGACAGGATGACCGTTCGCACTCCCGGCTGGGGAACAAACTCCTCAAAATCGGGAGCCATGCGGTTCATGTTGAGAATCATGCCGTCGACGGGTCGCTCGACCATGCGGCGCGAGGCATCGGCAAGTGCATAGGGCTTGTCGCCGCCCATCTCGATCATAGTGACGGCAAAATCGTGCTCGCGCGCCGCTTGCATGATACCCTCGAGCGTCGCCAGGTTACCGACACGTGTGATGTTGTACATGCACAGGCCAATAGAACGATACGACCCGCCGCGCAACGCCGCTCCAGCAAAATTGGGACGAAAGCCCAGCTCTTCCATGGCGGCCAGCACACGCTTGCGCGTCTTTTCCGTCACGTTGGGCATACCGTTGACCACGCGAGACACAGTCTGGCGGCTCACGCCAGCGAGCGCCGCAACCTCTGCCGCGCTCGCCGAACGACCATTCCTTGTCTGCTGATCCATGCCTTCCACGCTAACCTGCTTCCCAACTATTCCCCGCGCCCATGGCGCATCGTACATACATTGATAACGTGCTCATGATACCCGAGCCATATACCACAACATGAAAACTTCTGTCAATCAAAACCGCTTACCGAACAAATACAACCGTTCGCGGCTGTTTGAAGTTGTTTTGTTTCTATACATCCCAGCCGGATGTTAACGTGCTCATTGTCAAATGTTCACGTGCTCATTTTGGTTCTAATCATTTTAAGATAGTGTTTATCGGGCTTTTTCACCGCTGAACGCTAACCAGGGAGCCTCCTGAGCGCAAACGCACAATATCGAACAGCGAGACGAGAGGGTGTATGCATATGTCTTTGCTAAACCGCGTACAGCAGCTGCCGAAGGGCTTTGTTTGGGGCGCCGCAACCGCCGCGTACCAAACGGAAGGTTCCACGAAGGTGGCAGGCAAGGGTAAGACCATGTGGGACGATTACCTTGTCGCCCAGGGTCGCTTTTTGCCCGACCCGGCCAGTGATTTCTACAACCGCTACGAGGAGGATATCCGCCTTTCTGCCGAGCATGGACTCAACGCCATTCGTGTGTCCATCGCCTGGACCCGCATCTTCCCCAACGGCGACGATGCCGAACCCCTCGCCGAGGGCGTTAAGCACTACCACGAGCTGTTCGCCTGCTGCAAAAAGTATGGCGTCGAGCCCTATGTGTCCCTGCATCACTTTGACTCCCCCGCCGCCCTGTTCAACCAGGGCGACTGGCTCAACCGCAAGACCGTCGACGCCTATGTGCGCTATGCCGAGTTCTGCTTCCGCGAGTTCCGCGAGGTCAAGAATTGGTTCACCATCAACGAGCTCATCAGCCTCTCGCACTCCCAATACATCCAAGGCAACTTCCCGCCCAACCATCACTTTGATGTGACGAGCGGCATCCAGAGCCAGCACAACGAGCTCGTTGCCCACGCCCGCGCCGTCAACCTGTATAAGGATCTTGACGAGACCGAGCACCTGGGCGGACGCATTGGCATGGTCAACGTCCTGACGCCGGCATATCCTGCCACCGACTCGCCCGCCGACCAGCACGCCGCCGACCTGTACAACGCCTTCTACACCGACTTCATCATGGACGGCGCCTTCCTGGGTCACTACTCCGCGCGCACCCTCTCACTCATCAACGAGATTCTGCGTGCCAACAACGCCACACTTACGGTTGAGGACAGCGACATGGAGGAGCTCGCCAAGGCGGCGCCCCGCAACGATATGTTCGGCCTCAACTACTATCAGTCGGCGTTTATCGCCGCCTACGATGGCGAGTCAACCAACAGCTTTAACGGCACCGGAGACAAGGGCACCTCGTGCTTTAAGTTTAAGGGCGTCGGGCAGCAGGTCGATATGCCGGGTATCCCCACCACCGACTGGGATTGGCTCATCTACCCGCAAGGCCTCTACGACACGCTCAAGCACATCAGCGCCACCTATCCCAACCTCCCCGTCATCTATATCACCGAAAACGGCCTGGGCCACAAGGACCCCGAGCCCGACGCAAACGGCATCGTCGCCGATCCCGAGCGCATCGACTTTGTCGACCAGCACATGGAGAAGGTGCTCCAGGCGCGCGCCGAGGGCGTCGACGTCCAGGGCTACTTTATCTGGAGCCTGCAGGACCAGTTCTCGTGGGCCAATGGCTATAACAAGCGCTACGGCCTGTTCTACATCGACTTCGACACGCAAAAACGCTACATCAAGCAGTCGGCACTCTGGTACAAGGAGCTCGCCGACACTATGGCGGACGCGCAGTAGCGCATCGCCTCGCTTTCCCCCGAGAAGGGAGCGGCCCTATGCGATACAAACCCAGCCGCTCCCCTCTCTCCCCCTGGGACCGACCCCGCCTGCACCCGGGCTTTTAGCAAGCGGGAGACCATATAGGTTTTCAACGTCCATGCCATTAAGATTTCATGCAAAGAGGAGCGTGAACTATGGAATCGATCGTTAAGTTCTTGGAGAAAGGTCAGCCGTACTTCGACAAGGTCTCTAAGAACATCTACCTTCAGGCCATTAAAGACGGCTTTTTGGCAGCAATGCCCATCATCCTGTCTTCTTCTGTCTTCCTGCTTATTTCGACCCTGCCGGGCGTTGTCGCCACGGTCGGCGGCTTTACGCTGCCCGACTGGTGGAACGTCGACGTCGTGAACTTCTGCAACAAGGTTTACAACTTCACGATGGGCGTCGTGGGCATCATGGTCGCCGGCACCACCGCAAGCGCGCTGACCGGCTCCAAGAACCGCCGCATGCCTGCCGGCAAGGCCATCAACGCCACGAGCACCATGGTCGCCGCCATGTGCGCTATGCTCATCTTGGCCGTTACCCAGACAAGTGCCAAGATCGACGGCGCCGATGTCTCGGTGTTCTTTACCGACAACATGGGCACCAAGGGCCTGCTGAGCTCCTTTGTCGCCGCATTTGCCACGGTCAACATCTATGCCTTCTGCATTAAGCGAGACATCACCATCAAGCTGCCCAAAGAAGTCCCCGGCGCCATCGCCCAGAACTTCCGCGACATCTTCGCCTTCAGCTTCTCCATCCTGTTTGTCGCCGTCATCGACGTTATCTGCCGCACCTGCTTGGCCGTCCCGTTTGCCAACGTCATCTCCACGCTGGTGAGCCCGCTGTTCGCCGCTGCCGATTCCTACGCCGGCCTCGCCCTCATCTGGTTCATGATCCCGCTGTTCTGGTTCATGGGCATCCACGGCCCCTCGGTCGTTAAGCCTGCCCTCAACGCCGCGCTGTTTGGCAACATCACCACCAACCTCGCCACGCTGCAGGCCGGCGGTCACCCCGCCCTCGCCCTGACCGAAAACTTCGGTAACTACATCGGCGAACTCGGCGGCACCGGCGCCACGTTCATTGTCCCGATCATCTTCCTGCTCTTTATGCGCTCCAAGCAGCTCAAAGCCGTCGGCAAAGCCTCTGTCGTGCCCGTGATGTTCGCCGTCAACGAGCCGCTGCTGTTCGCCGCGCCCATCATCCTCAACCCGTACTTCCTGATCCCGTTCCTGTTTGCCCCCGTGGCCAACGTCCTCATTGGTAAGTTCTTCATCGACTTTTTGGGCATGAACGGCTTTATCTATGCCATGCCGTGGGCACTCCCCGGACCGATCGGCACCTTCATCGACACCAACTTCTAGCCGATCTCTCTGGTCCTGGTTGTCGTCCTGCTGGTCGTTGACTTCTTGATCTACTACCCGTTCTGCAAGGCCTACGACAACGTCCTGTGCAAGCAGGAGGCCGAGACCCTGGCCGAAGAAGAGGCCGAGGAGACCAAGGCCGTCAAGACCGCTGCCGCCCCCGCCGTTGAGGCTCCTGTTGTCGAGACCGCTTCTGCCACTGAGGCCTCCGCAGCTCCGTCCGCCCTTAAGGGCAAGGATCTGAGGGTTCTGGTTCTGTGCGCTGGCGCCGGCACCTCTGCACTGCTCGCCAACGCGCTTAAGGAAGGCGCCGACGAGCTGGGCATCGACATTACCGCCAACGCCGGTGCCTACGGCAGCCACTACGCCATCATGGACCAGTACAACGTCATCGTCCTGGCTCCGCAGGTTCGCACCTATTACAACGAGATGAAGGCCGACACCGACCGCCTGGGCATCACGCTGCTGTCGCCCAAGGGCAAACAGTACATCGACCTCACTAAGGATCCCAAGGGTGCCGTCGCCTGGATCGAGGAAAACCTCGAGGCATAAGACGCTGACACCACCTGCCGCTTGCAGACAATAAATGGCCCGTGCATCGATGTGTGATGCGCGGGCCATTTTGTTTAGACCGCACCCGTCCTCCTGTTCATCTCAATCTGTAACATCTAGCCGAGTTCTTGGGTCCTAGCTGTTACAGATTGAAACAAACGGAATAGGCCGAGCACGTCTACGCCCGCAAGTCCTTTACGCTGGAACGCTCGACCAACACGCCCGAGACGAGCGTACGGCTTCTGGAGCTCGGAGCTTCCAGACCCGCGACGACCTCGTTGAGCGCACGGACGCCCAGCTCGCGGTGGCGAAACTTCACCGACGTCAGAATCGAGTTGGGAATCGTCTTATAGAGCTCATCGTCGAAGCCGATCACGGACACATCATTGGGCACACTGAGCCCTTTGTCACGTAGAGCCATCATCACGCCGTTTGCCATGCAGTCGTTAGCAGCGAGGACCGCCGTGCAATCGGGCTTATCGGCAAGCACAAGGCCCGCGGCATAGCCACTATCCGCATTCCAATCGCCTTGCAGAGGCTCGGGCGGCTCAATGCCACGCGCCTCGAGCGCCGCTCGCCAACCTTTCATACGGCACTGGCTCGACAGCGCTTCTTTCTTACCAGAGACGAAGTACACGTTCTTGTGCCCGCGATTCAAGAAGTACTCGCACGCCATGCGCGCGCCGCCCTCTTGGTCGTCACTGACGGTGGAGCAGGCAGGATGTTCCATTGATGTGATAATCACCGTCTTGAGGTCTTTCGGCGCCTCAAAAGTATCAAAGTCATCGACCATCTGACGCAGGTTGAAGATCATGCCGTCGACGGGAAGCTGCGACATCCTGCGCGCCGCATCGGCAAGGGTCATCTTCTCCCCCGCCCGCTTTTTGATCATCGTGAGCGCAAAGCCTCGCTCTTCGGCGGCATCGGCGATACCGTCAATCATGTCCACGGCACCGCCCGACAAGTGGAACAGCACAACGCCGATGCACCCGTAACGGCCCAACTTGAGCGAACGAGCGGCAAAGTTGGTTCGAAATCCGAGCGCCTCCATTGCCGAATGGACCTTATCGCGTGTCGACTCTCGCACGCTATCGGGCTCGTTGATCACACGCGAAACCGTCTTGAGAGAAACACCCGCGGCAATCGCCACGTCGTTCATCGAGACGTTTTTCTTGTCCATCGTTGTCACTGCTTCTCCACTCGATTCTCTATCGCTTGTTTTTTGCGTTCTAGCATACACCACCTGCCTGACTGATAAATCAACCGTTTACCGAACAATATCGACCACTCACCGTATATCCTTGTTGCTCTTCCAAAAATGTCTTACGTTGTCATTAACGAAATGACAACGTTGTCATTTCGCAATGCCTTCCTTAAGCAGGAAGGTTTCCGGGCAGTCCTGACCATCCATCGACGACCAGTTCCATCCACATGCATCGCGCATCAAGTAGCAAAGGAGCTCTATGGACGCCATCGTAAAGATGCTCGAAAAGCATCAGCCGTTCTTTGAGAAGATCTCGAGGAACATCTACCTCCAGGCTATTAAGGACGGATTCCTTGGGTGCATGCCCATCGTCCTCACCTCTTCGATCTTTCTGCTCATTGCCACCCTTCCCGGCGTAGTCGGCATCACGCTGCCCCAGCCGCTCATCGACTGGTGCAACAAGCTGTACAACTTCACCATGGGTGTCATGGGCATCATGGTTGCCGGCACCACTGCCAAGAACTTTACGGCTTCCATGAACCGTCGCATGCCCGCCGGCAAGGTGCTCAACGACGGTTCCACCATGGTGGCCGCCCAGTGCAGCATGCTGCTGCTCGCAGTCACGCAGTTCACCACCAAGTTCAACGGCTCCGAACTTTCGGTCTTCGATTGCACCAGCATGGGCACGCGCGGTCTGTTCTCGGCCTATATCGCCGCGTTCATTACCGTGTGGGTTTATAAGTTCTGCGTCTCGCGCGATCTGACCATTAAGCTGCCCAAGGAGGTCCCGGGCGCCATCGCTCAGAACTTCCGCGACATCATCCCCTTTGGCGGCGCCGTCATCATCTGCGGCATCATCGATGTGGTTGTGCGCAACCTCATGGGCGTTCCGTTCTCCGAGCTGCTCATCAAGCTGCTCTCCCCGCTCTTTACCGCTGCAGAAACCTATCCTGGCCTTATCCTTATCCAGGCAGCCACCGCGTTCTTCTGGTTCATCGGCGTCCACGGCCCCTCGATCGTCCAGCCGGGCATCGACCCCATCCGTCTTGCCAACCAGGCCGAGAACCTGCAGGTTCTGCTGGCCGGTGGCCACCCCGCCCACTCCCTCACCTTTAACATGTCGCTCGTAGGTGAGTTCGGCGGCACTGGCGCCACCTTCATCGTGCCGCTTCTGCTGATTCTCTTTATGAAGTCCAAGCAGCTCAAAGCCGTCGGTAAGGCCTCGATTGTTCCTGTTGCCTTTGCTGTCAACGAGCCGCTGCTCTTTGGCGCGCCGATGATCCTTAACCCCTACATGCTCATCCCCTTTGTTGCCGCCGGCTGCGTCAACGTGAGCGTTGCCAAGTTCTTTATCGATAACGTGGGCATGAACGGCTTCTCCTTCGTGGTGCCTTGGGCCACCCCCGCCCCCATCGGCATCTTCATCACCACGAACTTCCAGCTTATCGCCCTGGTATTTGTTGCAATCATCATCTTGCTGGACGCCATCATCTACCTGCC
>CAJMRP010000073.1 GCA_905215765.1 uncultured bacterium | reverse complement strand
ACTGACCTTCAACCGCCCCGACTGTCTGGGGCTGCTCGGCATCGCGCGAGAGACGGCGGCCTCCGCCGGTGTGCCGCTGGAGTACAGCGCGCCGGAGGTCCATACTACAGGCGACGGCGACGACATTTCCAACTACCTTTCCGTAACCGTAAAAGAACCGGCGCTCTGCCCGCGCTATACCGCGCGCGCGGTGAAAAACGTGCGCATCGAGCCGTCTCCGCTTTGGATGCGCGCGCGCCTGCGCGCCTGCGGCATCCGTCCGATCAACAACATCGTCGACATCACGAACTATGTAATGTTGGAATACGGCCAGCCGATGCACGCGTTTGACGCGTCTTACATTTCCTCCAAGTCCATCGTCGTCCGCAGAGCGGCCGAGGGCGAGCGAATCACCACGCTCGACGGGAACGTCCGCGAGCTGACGACCGATATGCTCTGCATCGCCGACGGCGAAAAGCCGGTCGCGCTGGCGGGCATCATGGGCGGCGAGAACTCCGATACCGGCATGATTTGCGGCGGAGCCATCTGCCTGTGCTACCTGCATCTGGATGCGACCCAGGCACCGTTGTTCCAGTCGGTTGCCGACGTCTTGGCCTATCGGCGCATCGGCGACTTCGTCATCGACTTTGAACCGTTTATCGCAAGTGCGCATGAAGGCGACGTTGCCGAATACCATGGCGAGGAGTCGCGCCGCACCATAATGGGCTGCCCCGAGCTTTCGCTGGTGGAGGAGGGGAGTAAGGTCACCTACACCAACGCGGCCTCCGAGATTCCCGCGGCGCACATCGAGACGCTCTGCCCCGAGGGCCTGACCTATATCTTTGGCTGCGGCCCCGTGGGTGCTGCGACGGCGCGGGTGCTCACGGCGGCGGGCTTTGCCGTCGTGGCTTGCGACGACCGCCCCGGCACACTGACCCCCGAATGGGTGCCCGGTGTCTACGACCGTCGTCTGGTCGACTACAAGAACCTGAGCAAGCAGTGCCCCATCGGCCCGCGTGACCTAGTGGTCGTCGCCACGGCGGGTCACAAGTCCGATATTGACGTGGTGATTCAGGCCATGCACGCCAAGCCCGCCTATCTGGGCTGTCTGGGTTCGCGCCGCAAGACGGCCTTTGTGCGCGCCCGCCTGGAGCAGGAGGGCTTTACGCAGGACCAGATCGACGAGCTGCACCTGCCGATCGGTGTCGCCATCGAGGCCGAGGACCCCGAGGAGATCGCCATCTCCATCGCTGCCGAGATGATCCACCTGCGCCGCACCAAGCTCGTCCCCCGCAAGCGCTAATCGCATCCCCATATATGAGTTGCGGTGAAATACGGACTGTTAAAGCCTGTTAAGCCGTCAAACGGTCCCTATTTCACCGCAACTGCCATTTTCCTCCGTCCCCTAGGGATCAATATGTGCGGGGGAGTTGTGGAGTTGTGCAGGCAGACGAGGTTTTTCTGGAAATACGCTCCCGATGCGCGTATAGTACCGATTGTTTTGTCGGCTCCTGCTGCGTCGAGTCCAAACCGCGAAATGCCATGAGCGGCGCGGATGCAGCCAGGAGGCACGAGGACAACCCATCGTGGCCACGCCCCGTGCTTAAAACCCCAAGAAGGAGTGAACAATGGCAGAAGAGAAGTATGTGCCGCGTCTGAAGACCAAGTACAACAACGAGGTCAAGCACCAGCTTCAGGAAAAGTTCCAGTACGAGAACGTCATGATGATCCCCAAGTTTGAGAAGATCGTCGTGAACATGGGTGTCGGCGAGGCCGCTACCGATTCCAAGGCCATCGACGGTGCCGTGCGCGACCTGCGCGCCATCACCGGCCAGCAGCCGATGATCACCCGTGCCCGCAAGTCCATCGCTACCTTCCGCCTGCGCGCTGGTATGCCGATCGGCTGCAAGGTTACCCTGCGTGGCGACCGTATGTGGGAGTTCTTCGATCGTCTGACCTCCGTCGCGATCCCCCGTATCCGCGACTTCCGCGGCATCTCCGCCAAGAGCTTCGACGGCCGTGGTAACTTCTCCATGGGCGTCACCGAGCAGCTCATCTTCCCCGAGATCGACTTCGACTCCGTCGATCACCAGCGTGGTATGGACATCACTTTCGTGACCACCGCCAACACCGATGAGGAGGCCAAGGCCCTTCTGGACGCCTTCGGTTTCCCGTTCAAGAAATAGGTTCACCTGCCCTATAAGCGCCGTTCCCACAAGGGGGCGGCGCTTGGGGCGAACAATACTCTATGTGAGGAGGATATAAGTGGCTAAGACATCGATGATCGTCAAGTGCAATCGCAAGCAGAAGTTCTCTACTCGTGAGTACACGCGCTGCCAGCGCTGCGGCCGTCCGCACTCTGTGTACCGCAAGTTCGGCCTGTGCCGTGTCTGCTTCCGTGAGCTTGCACTCAAGGGCGAGCTTCCCGGCGTTAAGAAGGCCAGCTGGTAAGTCACTACCAGCGTTTCAAGCATCCGTTTGGAACAGGGAAAACGCGCTAAATAGGCTTTGCCGTTAAGGGCGGCGAAGAACCAAGAGCACGTGTTCATCAAGAACGAAGGAGAATCTGTATGAACCTTACAGACCCGATCGCAGATATGCTTACGCGCATCCGTAACGCTAACTCTGTGAACAAGGCCACGGTCTCCATGCCGAGCAGCAAGAAGCTCGTCGAGATCGCTCGTGTTCTGCACGAGGAGGGCTACATCGAGGGCTACGATGTCGAGGACACCGTTCCCCAGAAGACTCTGCACATCACGCTTAAGTATGGTCCCAAGAAGGCTAAGGTCATCAACGGCATCCGCCGCATTTCCAAGCCGGGCCTGCGTAAGTACACCGGCGTTGCCGACATGCCCCGCGTCCGCGGTGGCCTTGGTACCGCCATTATTTCCACCAGCCATGGCGTCATGACCGACCGCGATGCTCGCAAGCACAACGTCGGCGGCGAGATCATCGCTTACGTCTGGTAATTCGCTCGGTAGGTAGAAGGAAAGGAGATCACCGTGTCTCGTATCGGTAATAAGCCTGTCCAGATTCCCGCCGGAGTCGAAGTGGCAGTCAACGGCAACAACGTTGTCGTCAAGGGCCCCAAGGGCCAGCTCGAGCTCGATGTCTTTGAGAAGCTCGCTATCAACGTCGAGGACAACGTCCTCACCGTTTCCCGTCCCGACGACGAGCGTGAGACCCGTGCCCGCCACGGCCTCACCCGCGCCCTCATCCACAACATGGTTGTTGGCGTTTCCGAGGGCTTCGAGAAGAAGCTCGAGCTCGCCGGCGTCGGTTACCGCGTGCAGCAGAAGGGCAAGAACCTCGAGTTCTCCCTGGGCTTCTCGCACCCCGTGATCGTCGAGGCTCCCGAGGGCATCACCTTCGAGGTTCCCGACAACACCCACGTGAACGTCAAGGGTATCAACAAGCAGCAGGTCGGTCAGATCGCCGCTGAGATCCGCGGCCATCGTCCTCCCGAGCCTTACAAGGGCAAGGGTATCCACTATGTTGGCGAGCACATCCGCCGCAAGCTGGGTAAGGCCGCCAAGTAGTCGTAACCGACTCACTCGCATAAGACCAGCACCCCGTTAGGTGCTGGCAAGATCAACCTTTTTAGGAGTTTACGTATGAACAAGCATAAGGCGAAGCTGGAAGGCCTCAAGCGTCGTCAGCGTCGTGTTCGCGGCAAGGTCTCGGGTACCGCCGAGCGTCCGCGTCTTCGCGTGACCCGTACTAACGCCAACATCTATGCCCAGATCATCGACGACAGCAAGGGCTCCAGCCTGACGCTCGTCTCTGCCTCGACCCTCGAGGCCGAGTTCAAGGGCACCCACACCTCGAACAAGGAGGCTGCGGAGAAGGTCGGTCAGCTCGTTGGCAAGCGTGCCATCGAGGCCGGCATCACCAAGGTCGCTTTCGATCGTGGTGGCCGTATCTACCATGGCCGCGTCAAGGCCCTCGCCGACGGTGCTCGTGCCGCCGGTCTCGAGTTCTAGGAGGTATGTAGCACATGGCTCGTAATCAGAAGCAGCAGCGCGAGGCCTCCGAGTTCGAGGAGCGCGTCGTTTACATCAACCGCGTGTCGAAGACCGTCAAGGGTGGTCGTCGCATGAGCCTCGTCGCTCTCGTCGTCGTTGGCGACGGCAAGGGCAACGTCGGCGTTGGCATGGGCAAGTCCGCTGAGGTGCCCATGGCCATCTCCAAGGCGTCTCTCGATGCCAAGAAGAACATGTTCCACGTGCCGGTGACCGAGCAGGGCACCATTCCGCACGAGGTTCTCGGTCACTTTGGTGCCGGCCGCATCATCATCAAGCCCGCTGTCGAGGGTACCGGCGTTATCGCCGGCGGCGCTGTGCGCCCCCTCTTCGAGCTTGCTGGCATCAAGAACGTCCTGTCCAAGTCCCTCGGTACCGACAACGGCCTCAACATCATCAAGGCTGCCGTCGAGGGCCTCAAGGAGCTCTCCAGCCCTGAGGACGTCGCGGCTCGCCGTGGCCTGACGGTCTCCGAGATGTTCGTCGGTAAGGAGAACTAAGCATGGCTGACACCATCAAGATCAAGCAGGTCCGCAGCACCAATGGTTGCAAGCAGGACCAGGTCCGTACTGTCCGTGCCCTCGGTCTCCACAGGATCCGCGAGGTTCGCGAGATTGCTGACAACGAGTCCGTCCGCGGCATGATCTTCAAGGTCAAGCACCTTGTCGAGATTGTAGAGGAGTAGCAAATGCAGCTTCACGATCTTACTCCCGCGCCCGGTTCCACCAAGAACCGCAAGCGCGTCGGCCGTGGCAATTCTTCGGGTCACGGCACCACTTCTGGCCGCGGTCAGAAGGGCCAGGGTTCCCGCTCTGGCGGCACCAAGGGTGCCGGCTTCGAGGGTGGTCAGACTCCGCTGGCTATGCGCCTGCCCAAGCTTCCGGGCTTCCGCAACCCCCGTCGTATCGAGTACACCGCCGTTAACGTTGAGCGTCTCGAGCGCAAGTTCGAGGACGGCGCTGTGATCGACGGTGCCGCTCTTAAGGCCGCTCGCATCACCAAGAGCGAGTTCGAGCCCGTCAAGGTGCTCGGCAATGGTGAGCTCACCAAGAAGTTCACGGTCAAGGTCGACAAGGTCAGCGCTTCTGCGCAGGCCAAGATCGAGGCCGCCGGCGGAAAGGTCGAGCTGCCGTGCTAAATGGTCTTAAGAATGCTTTCCGCATCAAAGAATTGCGCGAAAAGATTCTTTTTACCATAGCTATGCTCGTCGTGTACCGCATTGGTGCGCACGTTCCTGTGCCCGGCATTCCCTTCCAGGGGATGCTGGGCCTTTTCTCGACCGATAACAATTCGGTCGCCGCAGGTGCTATGGCCCTCCTGAATCTTTTCTCTGGTGGCGCGTTGAGCTATGTTTCGGTGTTCTCCCTGGGCATCATGCCTTACATCACCAGCTCGATCATCCTCCAGATGCTCCAGGCCGTTGTGCCTTCCCTGCATGAGCTTGCCCGCGAGGGCGAGGTCGGTCAGACCAAGATTACGCAGTATTCGCGTTACCTCACCCTGGCTCTGGCAATCCTCAACTCCGTGGGTTACCTCTTCCTCTTTAAGAGCTTCGGCATCAGCTTTACTGGCGCCGGCGCTCCCGAGATCATCTTCGACCTCATGATCGTCGGCACGCTCACCGCGGGCGCCATGCTGATCATGTGGATTGGTGAGCTCATCACCCAGCGCGGTATCGGCAATGGCATGTCGCTGATCATCTTCGCGAACATCATGGCCGGCCTGCCGCAGGCGATCTTCTCCAGCACCGAGGGCAATGCCGGTGGCATCATCACCATGGTGATCATCTGCGCCATCATCTTGCTGGTTATCCCGCTGATTGTTTTCCTTGAGCGCGGCCAGCGCCGCATTCCGGTCTCCTACGCTAAGCGCGTCGTGGGCCGTCGCATGATGGGTGGCCAGACCACCTACCTGCCCATCAAGGTCAACACAGCGGGTGTCGTGCCGATCATCTTCGCTTCGGCGCTGCTGTACTTCCCGGCCCAGATTGCCGTGTTCTTCCCCGGCATCGGCTGGATCCAGGCAGTTGCCTCTGCGCTTTCGACCGGTTGGCTCAACTGGGTGCTTAACGTTGTCCTCATTGTGTTCTTCGCGTACTTCTACACCTCCATGGTGTTCAACCCCGATGACACGGCCGACAACCTTAAGAAGCAGGGCGGCTTTATTCCGGGCGTCCGTCCGGGTAGGGCTACCGCGGCCTACATCAAGAACGCGCTCAACAAGATCACGCTTCCAAGCGCTGTCTTTTTGGCGCTCATCGCCATCGTGCCTTCGATCATCTTCTCCTTCACGGGTAACCATCTGATCCAGGCATTTGGCGGCACGTCCATCCTCATCATGGTCGGCGTCGTGCTCGACACGGTCGATAAGCTCGAAGGCCAGATCAAGATGTATGATTACGATGGATTCTTTAAATAGGCTAGAGGAGGATTGCTCATGAACCTCGTATTGCTCGGAGCTCCGGGTGCCGGTAAGGGCACCGTCGCACAGGAGCTCGTCGCCGAGTTTGGCGTCGCTCACATTTCCACGGGCGACCTGCTGCGTGCTGCCGTCAAGGGTGGCACCGAGCTTGGTATTCAGGCTAAGAAGTACATGGACGCTGGCGAGCTCGTTCCCGACCAGCTCGTGATCGACCTTGTCAAGGAGCGCCTTGCCGCCGATGACGCCCAGCAGGGCTTCATCCTCGATGGCTTCCCGCGCAACACCGCCCAGGCTGTGACGCTCGATTCCGAGCTCTCCGCCATGGGTCGCGAGATCGACTGCGCCCTTCTGGTCGATGTGGCCCCCGAGGTCATCATCGATCGTCTGTCTTCGCGTCGCACCTGCCGCGCCTGCGGTTACACCGGCACCGCTGCCGATGCTACCTGCCCCAAGTGCGGCGGCGAGATGTATCAGCGCGACGACGACAAGCCCGAGACCATCAAGAACCGTCTCGACGTCTACGAGAAGTCCACGAGCCCGCTCGTCGACTACTATCGTGGCCAGGGTCTGCTCAAGTCGGTCAACGGTGACCAGGCTCGTGAGACCGTGTACGGGGATGTCAAAGAGGCTCTCGGTCTATGATCAAGATTAAGTCTGCAACGCAAATTGAGCAGATGAAGAAGGCAGGAGCGCTATCTAAGATGGCGCTCCGCCACGTTGGGGCCATGGTTCGCCCCGGCGTGTCGACCTTCGAGCTCGATCAGCTCGCGGAGCAGATTATCCGCATGCATGGCGGCACCCCGGCTTTTAAGGGCTACGGCGGGTTCCCCGGAACCATTTGCGCATCAATCAACGATGCCGTGGTCCACGGTATTCCCAACCCCGATATGATCCTGCGCGATGGCGATATCATCTCCATCGATACGGGAGCCGTTCTCGACGGTTGGGTCGGCGATAACGCTTGGACGTTTTTCGTCGGCACCCCCACGCCCGAGGCCAAGGCCCTGTGCGAGGTTACGCGCGATTGCCTAAAGGCTGCCATCGAGCAGGCTGTTCCCGGTAACCATATCGGGGACGTCGGGTATGCTGTTCAGTCCCTCGCCGAGTCTCACGGTTACGGCGTGCTTCGCGATTACGTGGGGCATGGTATCGGTCGTGTGATGCACGAGGACCCCAACGTTCCAAATTATGGAAAGAAGGGGAGAGGCGTTCGCCTTCAGGCTGGTATGGTTATCGCTATCGAGCCGATGGTTACGATGGGTTCCAATCATGTGAGCACAGGCTCCGATGGTTGGATCGTTACGACCAACGACCACCTGCCCGCCGCGCACTACGAGAACACCGTCGCCATTACCAATGACGGCCCGGTGATTCTTACCACGGATGCCCAAGGTGCTTGGTGCTCCTTGCAAGGCGGAGAAATGTAACAAGTTCCACTTAGATGTGGAGCCATTACGAAGATATTACGATACGTGCATGCGTATTGTAGAATACTCAATCGCTGTCGTTTTCTAGAGAAAGATGATTGCTTGTGAAGAAGGAAGACGCAATTGAGCTCGAGGGTACGGTAAAGGAACCGCTGCCCAACGCCATGTTTAAGGTCGAGCTCGAGAACGGTCATTCGGTTCTGTGCAACATTTCTGGCAAGATTCGAATGAATTACATCCGCATTCTCCCCGGTGACAGGGTTGTCGTGGAGCTTTCCCCGTACGACCTGACCCGCGGTCGCATCACCTATCGCTATAAATAGCGACACGCATACACGCTCTTTTCCGACTGCAGGCTTAGCTCAACCTACGGTCGGTTTGCGTGTGAAGACCAGCCATAGTTTTAAACGCCTGCGGCTGGGCGAGTAGATAGTAGGGAAGTAGTTTGAGCGCTACCGAAAGGAAGAACGATGAAGGTACGTCCTTCGGTCAAGAAGATGTGCGATAAGTGCAAAATCATTAGGCGCCACGGCAAGGTCCTCGTCATTTGCGAGAACCCCCGTCATAAGCAGCGTCAGGGTTAAGAGAGGAGACTACGTTGGCCCGTATTAATGGTGTCGACCTCCCGCGTGAGAAGCGCGTTGAGATCGGTCTGACCTACATTTACGGCATCGGCCGCACCACTGCGACGAAGATTTGCGTCGAGTGCAACGTTAACGTGGATACGCGCGTTAAGGACCTCACCGAGGATGAGGTTAACGCCATCCGCGATTATATCGATAAGAATCAGATCATGGTTGAGGGCGACCTCCGCCGTGAGCGCAACCAGAACGTCAAGCGCCTCATGGACATCGGCTGCAACCGCGGCCTTCGTCACCGCAAGGGCCTCCCGGTCCGCGGCCAGCGCACCCACACTAACGCTCGTACCCGCAAGGGCCCGAAGCGTCAGATCGGTGCTAAGAAGAAGAAATAAGGAGCGCTAGATAGATGGCTACTGCTAAGAAGAACGTTCGCGCTGCCCGTCTGAAGCGCGCGGACCGTAAGAACATTTCCGTGGGCCAGGCTCACATTCGTTCTACGTTCAACAACACGATCGTTTCGATCACCGATCCCCAGGGCAACGTCATTTCCTGGAAGTCGGCTGGCCAGGTGGGCTTCAAGGGCTCCCGTAAGTCCACGCCGTTCGCTGCCCAGATGGCTGCCGAGGCTGCTGCCAAGCAGGCCATGGAGCACGGCATGACCGTAGCCCAGATCTACATGCAGGTGGCCGCCGCCCTGAACACCAGCACCTCCGGCACGGAGATGGAGCTGGACGATTCCTCCATGCAGCTGATCATCCAGCAGGATGAAAGCAGCAATTACACCGTGGAGACGCTGCCGGAGCTGAAGATCGACCCCGACAGCACCATGTCCTCCGCCATGAGCGGCGGCAGCAGTTCTTCGTCCTCCTCCCTGTCGTCCCTGTCCGGCAGCGGCGACGAGGATACGGACAGCAGCTTCCTGCTGAAGGATGTTGCCACGGTGGAAAAGACCGTCAGCCTGAATACCATCAACCGGGATCAGCAGCGCCGCTGCGTCACCGTCACCGCCGCCATCGCCGAGGGCAATAACGTCACCCTGGTGTCCGATCAGGTGACCAAGGCCGTGAACGCCATGGAGCTGCCGGAGGGCGCGTCCATCGAGTTCAACGGCGAGAATGAACAGATCATGGACGCCATGGGTCAGGTGATGCTGATGCTGCTGCTGGGCATCGTGCTGGTGTACTTCGTCATGGTGGCCCAGTTCCAGTCCCTGCGTGAGCCCTTCATCGTCATGTTCACCATTCCGCTGGCCTTCACCGGCGGCTTCC
>CAJMRP010000072.1 GCA_905215765.1 uncultured bacterium | reverse complement strand
GCGCGGTCGCCGGGGTCGGCGTGGGCCGTGTGTGCCTGGCGCTGGCGGCGACGTTTGCGCTGGCGTGCACGCCTCTGGCCGTTGGCTTTACGCTGTCGAGCTTGGGCGCACGCGAGGAGCTGCTCAACGGCGTGGGCAACCTGCTTGGCATGCTCATGACGTTTTTGGGCGGCGCCTGGATGCCACTGTCGCTCATGGGATCGGCCGTGCAGACGGTGGCGCACTTTGTGCCGACATATTGGGTGAACGATGCGATCGGCAAGGCGCTTGCCTCGGACCTGACGTCTGCCGTGTTGGGCGACATCGCCTGCGACCTAGGCGTCACGGCGCTCTTTGCCGTGGCCATCGCCGCCGTAGGCCTAGCCCTCGCACGCACCAAATCCCACGCCTAGCCACCTAGTCATTGGGTACTCATTGGGGACAGACTTAAACGACCAAGAGTGGTCATTGGGGACAGACTTAAACGACTAGTCATCGGGGACAGCCTTTGCCGAACCGCCGGCTTGCCGGTCGGGTTGCCAAGGACTGTCCCCAGCTGCCGGGCGGCGAAAGAGTGTCCCCAGCGACTAGTCATTTAAGAACGTCCCCAATGACTAGTCTGAAACAAAACCCCACTCTCGCCCAAAAATAGTTCGCCAAGGTTTACTATTACGTTCATAAAGTAGTACGAGGCTAACAATGGGGGATACCATGGCAACGTGGGAAGCCTATGTCCAGGTTAAGGATCTCAAGAAGCACTACGGCGATGGAGATGCACGCCTGACGGTGCTCGACGGCATCGACACGTCCATCAACCGTGGAGAGATCTGCGTCATGCTGGGGCCCTCCGGCTCGGGCAAATCAACATTCCTTAACCTGATCGGTGGCCTGGAGGATGCCGACGGCGGCTCCATCATGGTGGACGGCTGCGACCTCACGGTGCTCAAGCCCGCCGACCTGGGTGAGTACCGCCGCCGCGAGCTGGGCTTTGTCTTCCAGTTCTACAACCTGGTGCCCGATCTCACCATCAAGGAGAACATCGAGGTCACGGCGCACCTGTCCAAAAACCCGCTCAACATTGACGACCTGCTACGCTCGCTGGGCCTCTACGAGCACCGCAACAAGTTTCCGCGCCAGGTCTCGGGCGGCCAACAGCAGCGCTGCGCCATCGGCCGTGCGCTCGTCAAAAACCCGGGTCTGCTGCTGTGCGACGAGCCCACGGGCGCGCTCGACTACAAGACGTCCAAGGAAATCTTGCAGCTCATGGAGGATGTCAACCGCACCTACGGCTGCACCATCATTATCGTCACCCACAATGCCGCCATCGCGCGCATGGCCAATCGCGTGCTGCGCCTGCGCGACGGGCGCATCGTCGAGGATGAGCTCAACGAGTCGCCCGTCGCGGCCGCCGAGCTCGATTGGTAGGCGGCGCCATGACACCTCTCGCAAAACGTCTCCCGCGCGAGCTGCGCCGCAATATCGGCAAGTACCTGGGCATCTTTTTGCTTATGTGCGGAAGCATCGCCCTTACCTCGGGCTTTTTGCTCGCGGCGCATTCCATCGGTTGCCTTATCGACGGCATGCGCGATGCGTACACGATCGAAGACGGTCGCGTGACCACCTCCTTCGAGGCTACCAAAGACCAGCTCAAGGCTGCCGAGGGTGCCGCCAGTGACGTCGGCGGCGTCACGCTCTACAAGAATTTCTCCATCGACGCCATCATCAAAAAGGCGTCCGGCGACGACGGCACCAAGCGCACGCTGCGCACCTATGCGCACCGCACCAAGGTCGATATCGCGTCCTACTGCGAAGGTAGGCAGCCTAAGGCGGACGACGAGGTGGCCATCGACCGTGTCTTCGCCACCAACAACGACCTCGCCGTGGGCGATAAGGTCGAGCTTGAGGGCCGCACCTACACCATCTGCGGCATCATGACCCAGCCCGATAGCCAGGCGCTGTTCCTCAACAATTCGGACTTTACGGTGAACACCATCACGTACGGCGTGGCCGAGGTCACCGATGGCGGCTTTGCCGCGCTCGAAGATGCCGGCGGCGCACCCGCCTACACCTACTCCTTCACCTTTACCGATCGCGACCTCCCCACCGCGGATCGCATCGATGCGGAGCAGGATATGGTCGAGGCGCTGACCGATGCCGATGCGCGCGTTGACGATCTTATCGATGCCGATTCCAACCAGGGCATTGGCTATGCGCGCGATGACGTGGACGGCGACTCCATGATGTGGATGACGCTGCTCGACATCATCATCGTGATCATGGCGTTTGTCTTTGTGGTGCTCACTGACGCCACCATCGAGGAGGAGAGCGCCATCATCGGCACGCTGCTCGCCAGCGGCTATCGTCGACGCGAGATCGTGCTGCACTACCTTGCGCTTCCCGCCATCGTGGGCGTGGTCGCGGCGCTTTTGGGCACTGCGCTCGGCGTTGTGTTCTTTACTGAGCCCATGCGCAGCCTCTATTACGGTTCGTACAGCCTGCCGCCCTTCCAGGTGCACTGGAGCTGGGAGATCTTTGTGAAGTGCGCCGTGGTTCCCGCCGTCGCGCTCATCCTCATCACGCTGGTGGGTCTGCTTCGCAAGATGGGCAAGACGCCGTTGCAGTTCCTTCGTCACGAGGCGAGCGGCAAATCGGGCACCAAGCGCGGCCTGCAGCTGCCGGAGCGTATGGGTTTTGTTTCCCGCTTCCGCCTGCGTATCTTCCTGCGCAATCTGGGCAACTTCGCCACGCTCTTCGTGGGCATTGCGTTTGCCTCGCTGCTGCTGCTCTTTGGCTTGGCGATTCTGCCCACGATGACGCACTACGCCGACAACCTCGAGACAAGCCTGGTCGCTGAGCACCAGTACACGCTCAAGGCGCCGCTGGAGCTCGAGGGCACTGCCGAGGAGCGCGAGCAGTGGTCGGCACTCGAGCGCTTGCAATCGGTTGACGGCGCGCTGCTTTCCGCCGCCCAAGATGCCGATGACGAACTCGACGACGCGGCCGATGCGGCGCAGGCGGCAGCCGATGCCGCGACCACATCTCCGTCTGCCGAGAGCCTGACCGCAGTGCAGGACGCGCTCGCCAAAGTCCAGGACAAGAAGGATGCGCTTTATGCGCGCCTCGATGACCTTGCCGATGCCCTCGGCTGCGACCGCGATGAGGCCATCGGCCTGATCGACAAGGCCTCTAAGATCGACACTGACAACGACGATATCCACCCGGTCAATACGACCGGCAACGGCGCGAGCACAATCGCACAGGCCGAGAAATATGCCGTTTACCAGCTGCAATACGACCGCGGCGATGGAAATGGCGAGGAGACGATTTCCGTCTACGGCATCTCGTCCGATTCGCGCTACTGGAAAGGGCTGGACGTCGGCGACGGACGCGTCGTCTTTGGCGGTGGTCTGCTCGATAAGTTTGGCTGGAGCGAGGGGCAGAAGGTCACGTTCCACGACAAGTATGAGGGCGAGCATTATTCCTTTGAGTACGTGGGCAAGGACTGTGCCTGGGGCTCCAAGTCGGACATGAATATCTATATGAGTATCGAAGACTTTAACGAGCTGTTCGACAACGACGCCGCCTACTTTAACGGCTATGTGAGCGACGAGAAGCTCGACCTCGATGCTCGTTACTTTGCCGGCGACACCACGCCCGACGACATGCGCGCCGTGGGCGACCAGTTCATCGGCATGATGAGCAAAATGATCGGCATGATGGTTGGGCTCGCGGTGTTTATCTTCCTGCTGTTTATGTACCTGCTGACCAAGGCTGTGATCGACCATAGCGCCCGGTCGATCAGCTACATGAAGGTCTTTGGCTATCGAGATAGCGAGATCTCGCATCTGTACATTCGCTCGATCACGCTGTGCGTGGCGGCGTCGCTCGTGCTGAGCCTGCCGGTCATCATTGGCTCGCTCACGGCCATTTTCCGCTCGATGCTGCTCGCCTACAACGGCAATATCGAGATCTACGTGCCCGCTTGGTCCATGGCTGCATGCGTCGGCATTGGCTTTGCGACCTACCTGGTCGTGGCGCTGCTACACACGCGCTCTATCAAGCGCGTCAGCCTGGCCGAAGCCCTCAAAGTCCAAGAGTAGTCATCGGGGACGTTCTTAAACGACTAGTCATCGGGGACGGTCTTTGCCGATTTGCCAGCTCGCTGGCTGGGCTGGCAAGGACTGTCCCCAGCTTCCGGCGGGAAAGGAACGTCCTTAGCTGCCAGGTGGCGAGACACTCATTTAAGTCTGTCCCCAATGAGTGGTTTCAGTCATTTAAGTCTGTCCCCAATGACTAGGTGCCGTACTTGACTTTACCTCTGCTTTAACTGGTACCATCCTCTATGTCTGTAACGCCATATAGACCGAGGGGATAGATCTATGACCGCAACTGCACCCGCAGCACCCGCTAAGGTGTACTTCACCAACCTGCGCACGCATGCTCGCGAGAGCCAGCTCGACAAGCTCAAGCGCCTCATCCGTCACGCCGGAATTGAGCAGATCGACTTTGAGAACAAGTTCGTCGCCATCAAGATTCACTTTGGCGAGCTGGGCAACCTGAGCTTTTTGCGCCCCAACTACGCCCGCGCCGTCGCGGATGTCGTGAAGGAACTGGGCGGCAAGCCCTTCCTCACCGACTGCAACACGCTCTACGTCGGTAGCCGCAAAAACGCGCTCGAGCACATCGATACCGCCTATCAGAACGGCTTTACCCCGTATGCCACGGGCTGCCAGATCATCATCGCCGACGGCCTCAAGGGCACCGACGAGGCACTCGTCCCGGTCGAGGGCGGCGAGTACGTACACGAGGCCAAGATTGGTCAGGCGCTCATGGACGCCGATATCGTGATTAGCCTCACCCACTTTAAGGGCCATGAGCAGGCCGGTTTTGGCGGCGCCATGAAGAACCTGGGCATGGGAGGCGGCAGCCGTGCTGGCAAGATGGAGCAGCATGCCGCCGGCAAGCCGAACGTCGCGACCGAGCCCTGCATTGGCTGCCGTGCCTGCGAGAAGATCTGCGCGCACAGCGCCATCTCGTTCGACGACACCCGCGAGCGCGAGCTTGCCAACGGCGCTACTCGCACGGTGCACGTGGCTGCCATCGACCACGATCGCTGCGTGGGCTGCGGCCGCTGCATCGGCGTGTGCAACCAGGACGCCATCAAGCCCGGCTATGAAGCCGCGGCCGACGTGCTCAACTGCAAGATCGCCGAGTATACCAAGGCTGTTGTCCAGGATCGCCCCAGCTTCCATATCTCGCTTGCCATGGATATCAGCCCCAACTGCGATTGCCATCCCGAAAACGATACGCCTATCGTCAACGACATCGGCATGTTCGCGAGCTTCGACCCGGTCGCTATCGATCAGGCCTGCGCCGATGCCGTCATGGCACCCGAGCCGCTGCCCAACACCGAGCTCACCGATAGCGCGGCCAAGATGGAGCACAACCACGAGCATCTGGAGGGCGAGCAGGCCAAGGATCCCTTCTGCATCACGCATCCCGACACCGACTGGCGTGCGTGCATCGCGCATGCCGAGAAGATCGGCCTGGGCACGAGCGAGTACGAGCTCATTGAGGTCAAGTAGCACCTGTCTATTGGACATATCAAGCGCTTTTGTAGCGCAACGTTAGCAAAAGCCGCCCGTGAGCACAGTGTCCACGGGCGGCTTTTCGGAAGTATGCGGCAAATTTCGAGATCGCCGAGCACACGACATTTTTTGGCAACAAAACCCCTGATAAATTGTTGGTAAAACTGCGGTCTGGTCGGCAGTTCCAGATTTTGCCGCATACTTCCGAAAATAGGGGGTCAGATAAAGCTCCAGACGTTGCTTTTTGCCTAAAAATACTCGTCGAGGAAGTTGTTGACCGTGTTCCAGTAGAGCTCGGGGTCAACTTGCGCACTCTTGGCGTGGGTGGCGCCATGGATAGTGAGCTTTTGCTTGACCTTGCTGGCGCACGCGTCGTAGTTTTGGTCGAGCATACTGTACGGCACAAAGGTGTCCTGGTCACCGTGGATAAACAGCATGGGAACCGTCGCGTGTTTGAGTTGCTCCACGCTGCTCGCCTTATGAAAGTCGTAGCCCGCGCGCACGTTGCACACCAAGTTTGCTACATCGAGCAAGGGAAAGCTGGGCAGGCCGAATACGTCCTTGAGCTGCAGGGAAAACTCGTCCCAAACACTCGTATAACCGCAGTCCTCGATAATGCATTTCACGTTTGCGGGCAGAGATTCCCCCGCGACGTTCATGGCGGTTGCCGCACCCATCGACTCGCCAAAGACCAGGATACGCGCCTCGGGGTCAGCCTGAACGATTCGCCCAATCCATGCAACGATGTCGAGGCGCTCGGGCCAGCCCATGCCGATATAGTCGCCGCCGGAGCGCTCGTGGGCGCGGGCGGCAGGCGCGAGCACGTTCATGCCGCGGTCGTGGAAGCGCTTGGCGTATCGGGCCATGCCGATGGGCTCATTGGTATATCCATGCAGGCAGACGGCGTAATCGTGGGTGTTCTCCGAGGCGGCAAAATACCAAGCGGCGAGCTCGGTTCCGTCATCTGCGGTGAGGCTGCTGCTCTCGCGATTCTCTTTAAACCACGCCCGCGCCTCGGTTTCCTCGGCATCCGGCTGCTCGCCTTCTTTGTCGTTCTTGCTATCCTGCATCATCTTCATGGTGTACGGCGCTTGGGGATTCAGCGCGAAGTCAAACAGAAAGTTGCCGGCAAATCCGAGCAGCGCAACGACAACCACCAGTGCAACGATGCCGGCTATCTTGAGCTTTCGATGGGAACGTGCGTTTTGAGCCATGCGGTATTCTCCTATAAGATGTTAATACATCAACATTTAATGCAAGCGCATTATGGACGTTCGCCGTTGATGCGTCAACAGACAAAGAATGGGTAAACAAAGGGTCACGTATGGTGCAAATTTCGCACGTACCTAGACGCTTTGATATAGTGTTGAGAACTCTTTACGTTGGAGGATGTAACCGGCATGCCCGATTCGAGCGACAGTTCTAAGCCGCGACCCAAGACCGCGGCCGTTCCACACTACACGGTGGGCGAGGAGATCATGAACTCCGTCACCCATGGTGTCGGCTGCCTGCTGGGTATCGCGGGCCTGGTGCTCCTGATCGTATTCGCTGCCCTGCGCGGCGGAGGCCCGGCCCACATGGCCGCGGCGATTGTCTATGGCGTCAGCATTATTCTCGAATATCTGGCCTCCACGCTCTACCACGCGATTCAACCCGCGCGCGCCAAGCGCGTGTTTCGCATCATCGACCACAGCTGCATCTACCTGCTCATAGCCGGCAGCTATACGCCGTTTTGCCTCATCACGCTCGCAAACGACGGCGGTCCTGCGCTGTTCTTTGCCGTATGGGCCATCGCCATTATCGGCATCGCCCTCGAGTGCTTTATGCGTGAGCGTCAACCGCACTGGGTAAGCGGCCTGGTCTACCTGCTGATGGGCTGGCTTGTCGTCTTTAAGCTGCCCGAGCTCGTGGCACTGCTGAACCCCGTCGCGCTTGCCCTGCTCGCCGTCGGCGGCGTGTGCTATACCGTGGGCGTGCCGTTCTATATCGCCAAAAACGTGCGCTATCTGCACAGCGTGTTTCACCTGTGGGTGCTCGCCGGCAGCATCTTCCAGTTCATGGCGGTGATCCTCTTCGTAATCTAGCGACCATGCCTGCGCGCCCGCGGACCCATCCAAGCGGCCGTCGGGCGCAACTGCCCTATCCGCCACCTACGCTTACTACCTAACGTCCCGAATCTTGGAGGTTCGAGAAACTCCCGATGGACATAACCATCTCCCTTATCACTACCCTCGTCCTGACGCTTATCAACGGCTACTTCTCCATGTCCGAGATGGCTCTCACCACGGCTAAGCGCGCCGTGTTGGAGCACGATGCCGAGGAGGGCGATAAGCGCGCCGAGCGCGCCGTCCAGCTTGCTGCCGACTCCGATCAGCTGTTGGCCACCATCCAGGTCGCCATCACACTCGTGGGCTTTGCCTCGTCCGCCGTCGCCTCGACGAGCCTGTCCGACCCGCTTGCCACGTGGCTCATGAGCTTTGGCATCGCGCCGCTTTCCGCCATCGCGCGCGGCCTGGCGCCGGTCATCATCACCGTTGCCGTCGCCTTTGTGTCCATCGTGATCGGCGAGCTCGTGCCCAAGCGCATCGGCCTCGCTAACGCCGAGGGCGTATCCAAGCAGGTCGTGGGACCGCTCTCCGTGTTCCAAAAGATCGCCCGTCCGCTCGTGTGGCTGACCGGCGCCTGCTCCGATGGCCTGGCCCGCATCCTGCGCATCAAGAGCGCCGACGACCGCCAGAACGTTTCGGAGGAAGAGATCAAGTACATGGTCTCGGAGCAGGACGACCTGCTCGACGAGGAAAAGCGCATGATCCACGAGATCTTCGACCTGGGCGACACCGTTGCCCGCGAGGTCATGGTGCCGCGCGTGGACACCACTATGTGCGAGGACGACGAGACGGTCGCCGACGTGCTGTCCACCATGCGCCAGACCGGCTTTAGCCGCATCCCGGTGTATCACGAGGACCCCGACAACGTCGCGGGCATCGCGCACATCAAGGACCTGATCCAGCCCGCGCTCGACGGCAAGGGCGACCAGCCCATCGCCGGCTATTTGCGCGATGCCACCTTTGTGCCCGATACCAAGGACATCCTGCCGCTGCTGTCCGAGATGCAGACCTCGCACGACCAGATCGTGGTGGTCGTGGACGAGTACGGCGGCACGGCCGGCATCATCACCATCGAGGACATCGTCGAGGAGATCGTCGGCGAGATCGAGGACGAGTTCGACCCCGACAACAAGTACCTCACGCGCCTTTCGCGCCGCGAGTGGCTCGTCGATGGGCGTTTTTCGTGCGATGACGCGATTGAGCTTGGTTGGCCGCTCGAGGAAAGCGATGATTATGAGACCATCGCCGGCTGGATTTTGGAGCTTTGCGACTCGGTGCCCGACATCGGAGAGGTGTTTGAGGTCGCAGGGTACAAGTTCAAGGTACAGTCGATGCGTGGCCAGCGCATCTCGCTCATTCGCGTGATCGCTCCGGCCGAAACCGATAAGAAGGATTCCGAGTCCTCGGCAGAGAAGCCGGCGGCGTCGGGTGCGGGCTCTGCGGACCCGCACGATGGCGACGAGTAGGGCAAGGAAGAGTAGGGGAGAGTTATGGCAGGCCTGTTCAACATCCTTAAGGTCACCGTCAGCGAGGACAAGATTTGCGCGCATGTGCTGGTGAACCCCGGCATGCCGCTTATGACCTCGGAGGATATCGAGGCCACGGCGCGCGTGTACTACCTGGTGCCCGCGATTGCCAAGCATCTGTGCCTGGGCGATTCGGGTCGCGAGTTCCAGGACTGCATGGGCCAGACCGAGCTTTGCCACCTGCTGGAGCACGTGACGGTCGAGCTCATGAACGAGACCGGGCTTGCCGGCAGCATTTCGTGCGGCCGCACCCGCGTGAGCGAGCATGACGAGCGTGTCTTTGAGGTTGAGCTTTCGTGTCCCGATGACGCGTTGGCCATTGGCGCGCTGTCATCGGCGACCTTTATGATGGACTGGGCCTACCTGCACGCCGACCAGCCGGCTCCCGACGTGGAAGGTACGGTCGCGGGCCTGCGCAACCTGGTGCTGGGCATGCGTGCCGAGGCCGAGGGCAAGGACCCGCACGAGGCCGTTGCCACTGCGAACGGCGAGGACGTGGCCGAGGATGCGCCC
>CAJMRP010000071.1 GCA_905215765.1 uncultured bacterium | reverse complement strand
GGAATCCTCCACGGTCAAGGCGCTCTCCGGTAAGAACGACGAGGGCAAGCTCGTCGTGCTGTTCGTCCCCGGCGACCATGAGGTGAACGAGGAGAAGGCCGCTCGCGCTGCCGGCGGCTTCACCATCCTCACCGACGAGGATATGGAGGCCTACGGCCTGCACAAGGGCTCCATGGGCCCGGTCGGCCTGCCCGAGGGCGCGCGCATCGTCGCTGCCCGCAGCCTGAAGGGCATCAGCCATTGGGTCGTCGGTGCGAACGAGGACGACTACCATTACGTGGGCGCCGAAGAGGGCCGCGATTTCACGGTGGACGAATGGGCCGACCTGTGCGTCGTGAAGCCCGGTGACTGCTGCCCCGACTGCGGCCTGCCGCTTTCGGGTTCCCGCGGCATCGAGGTTTCCCAGGTGTTCCAGCTGGGTACCCGTTACTCCGAAACCATGGGCGCCACCTTCCACGACGAGGACGGCGTGGAGCACCCGTTCATCATGGGCTGCTACGGCGTTGGTGTGTCCCGCTCGCTCGCTGCCGTCGTGGAGCAGCACAACGACGAGCACGGTATCGTCTGGCCGGTCTCCGTTGCCCCGTACGAGGTCGCGGTGATTCCGCTCGATCCCAAGAAGGAGGAGTGCGCTACCGTCTGCGAGCAGATCGTTGATGGCCTGTGCGCCGAGGGTATCGAGGTTGTCGTCGACGACCGCGACGAGCGTCCCGGCTTTAAGTTTGCCGACAACGACCTTATGGGCTTCCCGTATCAGGTCGTTCTGGGTAAGCGTGGCCTTAAGAATGGCACCGTTGAGCTCAAGGACCGTGCCACGGGTGAGCGCGAGGATGTGGCGATCGACGAGGTCGTCGCCAAGGTCGCCGAGCTTGTGAAGGCAGCACGCCGTTAATCGACGATTTCGCTTGTAGTTCGATATACGGGACGGCCCCGCATTTCTCCAGATCGGGGAGATGCGGGGCCGTCCTTTTATCTTGTGGCATCCTCGATATCTAAAAGGAAAACCCCACAGCCCATGCGAGCTGCGGGGTTTTCCTTGTGCCTCCGATGCGAAATAAATCGCTCAGATATTACTGATAATCGACGACGTCGATCCAGTTCTTCAGGAACTCATCGTTCACGTTGCGCTTACGAGCGAGCTCGGAAGCGGCGACGATGCTCGTCCACTGACGCACGACCTGCATGGGCATGTCGGCGCGGTCGCAGTAGAGCTCCAGGTAGGCCTCAGCCTGATCCTTGCTGTTGAGGGCAAAGAGCAGGTAGGTGGTGGCAACGTCGGCAGCAGGGGAGCCCTGGGTGGCGTGTGCCCAGTCGCACACATAGAGCTGGCCGTCGTCGCCGACGATGACGTTGGAGGGGTTGAAGTCGCCGTGGCAGACCTTGAACTCCTTGGTCATGCCGTCCAGACGCTCCTGAAGGTTGTAGCGCGTGGTGGCATTGAGCTGATCAAGGCTGTCGATCATGCGGGCGTACTTGTCGCGCTGACGGTTGAGCAGCGGGGAGGTGTAGCCGTTGATCTCGATCTGGAGGTCGACGAACATCTCGAGGTACTCACCAAAGCGCTGGGGCTCGGCAGTTATCTTCTCGGCAAGGGTGGTGCCCGGAACCTTCTCGGTCACGAGCGCCCAGCCGTTGGCGTTCTCGAGCTGGGAAACCTCGAGCGCCTTGGGGCTGCGGATGCCGCACTCATTGATGCGGGCAAGATTCAAAGCCTCGTTGAACACGTCGGAGACAGGCTTGGTCTCGTTAAAGACCTTGACAATCTTGTCGCCCAGGTCGTAAACGACCTTGTTGCCACGGCGGACGAGCTCGGTCTTGGAATCGGGTAGCAGCATGGTTGCATCCTTTCAACGATGCGATAGAAGCGACGGCGGGGGTGTGTGAAACACCCGTGCACCCCCGCCGTTAAAAACCGTGCTAAAACTAGCAGACGGCGTAATCCTGGGGCTCGCGGCCGTAGTAGGCGTCCAGGTAGAGCTCCTTGATCTCGCTCATGAGCGGGTAGCGCGGGTTGGCGCCGGTGCACTGGTCGTTGAATGCCTGCTCGGTCATTTCGTCGAGGGTGTCGAGGAAGTACTGCTCGTCAACACCGTAGTCGGCGATGGTCTTCTTGACGCCGATGAAGTCCTTGAGCTCTTCGAGCTTCGTGATGAAGTTCTCGAAGACCTCCTTGTCGTCCTTGCCCTCGATGCCGCAGTACTTGGCCATCTCGGCGTAGTTGTGCAGCGCGTTGGGGTAAGGATACTGGGAGAAGGTACCCATCTTGACGGGAGCCTCGGCGGCGTTGTAGCGCATGACGCGGGTCAGGATGACAGCGTTTGCGAGGCCGTGGGGCAGGTGATGGAAAGCGCCGAGCTTGTGGGCCATGGAGTGGTTGAGGCCCAGGAAGGCGTTGGCGAAGGCCATACCGGCCATGCAGGAGGCGTTGTGCATCTCCTCGCGGGCGTGCGGGTCCTTGGCGCCGTTCGTGAAGCTGGAGGGCAGGTTCTCGAAGACGAGCTTGGCAGCGCGCTCGGAGAGGCCCTTGGTGTAGTCGGAAGCCATGATGGAGACGTAGGACTCGATGGCGTGGGTCATGACGTCGATGCCGGAGGCAGCGGTCAGGCCGCGCGGGGCGGTCATGCAGTTGTCGGCGTCGACGATAGCCATGTTGGGGAGCAGCGCGTAGTCGGCGAGCGGCCACTTGATGCCGGTCTCCTTGTCGGTGATGATGGCGAACGGCGTGCACTCGGAGCCGGTACCCGAGGAGGTCGGGACGGCGACGAAGTAGGCCTTCTTGCCCATCTCGGGGAAGGTGAAGATACGCTTGCGGATGTCCATGAAGTCCATGGCCATGTCCTCAAACTTGCACTCGGGGTGCTCGTACATCATCCACATGATCTTGCCGGCGTCCATAGCGGAGCCACCGCCGACGGCGATGATGACGTCCGGCTCAAAGAGAGCCATCTGCTTGGCGCCGCGACGTGCGCACTGCAGCGACGGATCGGGCTCGACGTCGTAGAAGCAGTCGTGGGCGATGCCCATCTCGTCGAGCTTGGCCTCGATGGCGCGGGTGTTGCCATTCTTGAAGAGGAACTGGTCGGTGACGATGAAGGCGCGCTTCTTGCCCATGACGTTGCCCAGCTCGTCGAGGGCGACGGGCGTGGAACCCTTCTTGAAGTAGACCTTCTCGGGAGCGCGGAACCACAGCATGTTCTCACGGCGCTCGGCCACAGTCTTAACGTTGATCAAGTGCTTCACCCCAACGTTCTCGGAGACGGAGTTGCCGCCCCAGGAGCCGCAGCCCAGGGTCAGAGACGGCTTCATGCCAAAGTTGTACAGGTCACCGATGCCGCCGTGCGAGGACGGGGTGTTGATGACGATACGGCAGGCCTTCATGACGTGCTCGAACAGGCTGATCTTCTCGGCCTGGGCGGGGTGCACGTACAGAGAGGCGGTGTGGCCCGGGCCACCGGCGAGCACGAGGTGCTCGGCCTTGTCGACGGCCTCCTGGAAGTCCTTGGCGTGGTACATGGCCAGGACCGGGGAGAGCTTCTCGTGGGAGAACTCCTCCTTGGCGGGGTCGGTGGAGGTGACCTCGGCGATCAGGATCTTGGTCTTGGCGGGAACCTCGATGCCGGCGAGCTCGGCGATCTTGGCAGCGGCCATGCCGGGGATGCGGTGATCGAGAGCGCCGTTCTTGAACATGGCGGCACGCAGGGCCTCCATCTCGGCACCCTGCTTGACGAAGTAGCAGCCGCGCTTCTGGAACTCGGCCTTAACCTGGTCATAGATGCTGTCGATGACGGTCACGGACTGCTCGGAAGCGCAGATCATGCCGTTGTCGAAGGTCTTGGAGTGGATGATGGAGTTGACGGCGAGCAGCACGTCGGCGGTGTCGTCGATGACGACCGGGGTGTTACCGGCGCCAACGCCCAGGGCGGGCTTGCCCGAGGAGTAAGCGGCCTTGACCATGCCCGGGCCACCGGTGGCGAGGATGATGTCGACGTCGCGCATGACCATGTTAGTCAGCTCGATGGAGGGGACATCGACCCAGCCGATGATGCCCTCGGGGGCGCCGGCCTTGACGGCGGCGTCAAGCACGAGCTTGGCGGCGGCGATGGTGCACTTGGCGGCAGCCGGGTGCGGGGAGATGATGATGGCGTTGCGGGTCTTCAGGCAGATCAGCGTCTTGAAGATCGCGGTGGAGGTGGGGTTGGTCGTCGGGATGACGGCGCCCACGATGCCGATGGGCTCGGCGATCTTGGTGATGCCGTAAGCCTCGTCGCGCTCCAGGACACCACAGGTCTTGGTGTTCTTGTAAGCGTTGTAGATGTACTCTGCGGCGTAGTGGTTCTTGATGACCTTGTCCTCAAGAACGCCGCGGCCGGTCTCCTCGATGGCCATCTTCGCCAACGGGATACGAGCCTTGTTGGCGGCCATGGCGGCCTCATAGAAGATCTTGTCGACCTGCTCCTGCGTGTACGTAGCAAAAAGCGCCTGGGCCTCTCGCATCTGAGCGAGCTTGGCCTCAAGCGCCTCTACGTTGTCCACAATTGCGGGAGTAGTGTTTTCCGGTGACTTTTTCACCATTTGTGTCTCCTTGCGATCGGAGATTTACCCTACAAGATGCATGATAGCAAGAAATAATTCGGTGAACGGGCAGATTCCCGTAAAAGACAAACTAAAACGCTTCAATCAAATGAACCGTTTCAACTAAATCTATCTGCCCTGCGCATCGCCCCGCTCATTGGGGACAGACTTACATGAGTGCTTTCACTCATTGGGGACAGACTTACATGAGTGCTTTCACTCATTGGGGACAGACATCGATTTGCCATTTTGCCGTTCTTGACCTATTTTTGCCGCTCATTGGATATAAATAGGTCACAGGCTCAGCATTTCGCGTTCCTTCTCTCCTTTTAGGTGTTGCCTGTTCAGTTTTTGAAAGGAGAGATTATGCCTCGATGTGCCCGCGCCGTTTCGCTCACCGGTTATTACCACGTGTTTGACCGTGGTAACTCTAAACAGATTATTTTTGAAGATGACTCTGACCGATATCGTTTCTTATCGGACATCTCGGACAGGTTCGCGCACCATAAAGTGGCGGTGTTGGCTTGGTGCCTTATGGACAATCACTTCCATTTGATGGTTGATGACCCATTTGACAATCTTTCAAAGGCAATGCAGTGTGCGCTGACGGCGTATGCCAAGTATTTCAATGGGAAAACGGGGAGAACAGGCCATCTGTTTGACAATCGCTATTCACGGGTCGCGGTCGAGTCGGACACGCAGGCGGTACAGCTGCTCGATTATATCCATCTCAATCCCGTGAAAGGTGCGCTCGACTCGCTCGAGGCGTACCGCTGGTCAAGCTACAAGGCATATCAGCTGGGCTATGATCCCTTTGACATCTGTGACGCGGCTCCTATGCTCGATATCGTCGGAGGCTCCCGTTGCTATTGCGAGCATCTCAAGGAAGTTGCCGGGCGCACTTGGTCAGTGGAGGTTCTTCCACGCCGGCGGATCCCCGATGAGGAGGCCCTTTCCATTGCGCACGAAGTCCTGCCGAGCATAGATCCTGCGCTGCTCAAGGCCCTGCCACGCCCCGATCGCGATGCCTGTCTGCTGAGGCTCAGGCGGGCACATCTCACGGTCAAGCAAATTGCCCGTATCACCGGCATCGGCGCTACAAGCGTAACCAAGGCCACCGCGGGCTGGAACGAGGCGGCGTGAGGTACGTACTGGTGACGATCGAAGCACCGTGAGTTCGTCGATGCACTGTGAGCTTTGGAAAGCACTCATCTAAGTCTGTCCCCAATGCGTGAAAACACTCATGTAAGTCTGTCCCCAATGAGTGCAAAAAGGCGCCCTCCGTAGGGGAGGACGCCTTTGGTAAGTTCTATATGAACGCGAGGTCTTTGACCCGGAGAGTCCGAGGTACTTGTTGGTAAGACCTTATTTAGGAGCGCGCAACCTTGCCAGACTTGAGGCAGGTGGAGCAAACGTTCATCTTGCGACGGTGGCCATCGACGACGACGTAGACACGCTGGATGTTGGGGCGGAACTTACGGTTGGTGACGCGGTGAGAGTGGCTGATGGAGCGACCGGCAACGGGGTGCTTACCGCAAACTTCGCAAACTTTGGACATAACTGACCCTCCTTGGGCGACAAACGAACATGTCGCGTTAACAAACAAGCCTGAACTATAGCACAGAAGTCGCTCCCTGTGCGCAATCTACACAGAGATATTCCTCTTTTGGCGATAGTGCCCACGCTACGGCCCTGGACGTAGATCCGATTTGCGTGCAGCAGAGGGGATTATGCCAGCTCGTGCGTGCGTTTTCAAGCTCGTCCCACAAATATATATAGGTTTATGGAGCATTGGGCTCCGTTTACGGATTGCTCTGTATTTATGCTCGCAATTAAGCTCGAGGTTGGCTACACTATCCCTTGACCATTAAAGGGGTACGAGATACCCACATGGAATTACATAGCTGCCAAAGAGCAGCCTTTCCTGTGGGTGTCTGGTCCGCTTTAAGCGGTCGGGCATCTATTTTTTTGACTGTGTCAGCAGTCAAGACATGTGAGGAAGGAGATCGATGGGCACGACTTCCCCCAAGGCGGTCATCATGGACGAGACCGCCGTCAATCGAGCGATGACTCGCATCGCGCACGAGATTCTCGAGCGCAACGAGGGCTGTGAAGACCTCGCTCTGGTTGGCATCGTCACGCGCGGCGACCTTCTGGCAAAGAAGCTCGCCGAGGAGATCAAGGAGATCGAGGGCGTCGAAGTTCCGCTCGGCAGCCTGGACATCAGCTTCTACCGCGATGACTACGCTACCAATTTCGCTCCCGCGATCCACGCTACCAACATTCCCTTCAGCGTCGACGGCAAGCGCGTCGTGCTGGTGGACGACATCCTGTATACGGGCCGTACCATCCGCGCCGCTCTCGACGCCGTCATGGACCTGGGCCGTCCGAGCCGCATTGAGTTGGCAGTCCTCGTTGACCGCGGCCACCGCGAGCTCCCCATCTCGCCGGACTTTGTCGGCAAGAACGTTCCCTCGTCGCATGAGGAGAACGTGCATCTATATATGAAGGAAGTCGACGGCCACACCGCCGTCGAGATCAACGACGTCGCGCCGGGCTCCCACGTGGGTTCCGCGCCGCTGGGAGGTGAGTAGTACCGTGACGTTCAACCATAAGCACCTGATCGACATTACCGAGTACTCCGAAGAGGATATCAAGCTCATCCTCGAGACCGCCAAGGCGTTCTCCGAGGTCAACGAGCGTGCGATCAAGAAGGTCCCCACGCTCAAGGGCAAGACCATCGTCAACATGTTCAACGAGCCCTCGACGCGCACCCGCAGCTCCTTCGAGCTCGCCGAGAAGCGCCTTTCGGCCGACAGCCTCAACTTTGGCGGCTCCTCGACCTCTACGGTCAAGGGCGAGAGCCTCGTCGACACCGTCGAGACCCTCAACGCCTATAAGATCGACTGCATCGTCGTGCGCGATAAGCACGCCGGTGCTCCCTACATCGTCACGCAGAACTCGCCCGCGAGCGTTATCTGCGCCGGTGACGGCAAACACAACCACCCCACGCAGGCTCTGCTCGACCTGTACACCATCTGGGAGCACAAGGGTGACTTCCACGGTCTGAAGGTCGCCGTCGTCGGCGATATCTCACACTCCCGTGTCTGCGGCTCGCTGATTCCCGCGTTGAAGATCATGGGCTGCGAGACCTACGCCGTCGCCCCCGGCACGCTGCTGCCGCCGGCGCCCGAGGTTCTGGGCTGCGACCACGTGACGAGCGATCTCGATTCCGTCCTGCCCGAGCTGGACGTCGTCTACATGCTGCGCGTGCAGCAGGAGCGCCTCGAGGGTGCCCCGTTCCCGACCATTCGCGAGTACCACAAACTCTTCGGCCTGACCAAGGACCGCGAGAAGCTCATGAAGCCCGATGCGATCATCTGCCACCCGGGCCCCATCAACCGCGGCGTCGAGTTCGACTCCTATATGGCCGACCACCCGCAACGCTCCGTCATCCTGGAGCAGGTCTACGCCGGTATCTGCGTGCGTATGGCTATCCTGTATCTGCTGCTTGGAGGTGCCGATAATGGCCTTTCTTCTTAAGAATGCCCACGTCGTCGACCCGTCCGTCGAGCTTGACGGTGTCGTTGACGTCCTGATTGACGGCGACAAGATCGCCGAGGTCGGCGAGAATCTCGCCTTCGAGGGAGCCGAGGTCCGCGACCTTTCCGGCAAGTACCTCGTCCCCGGCCTGGTGGATATGCACGTTCACCTTCGCGAGCCTGGCTACGAGGTCAAAGAGGACATCGAGAGCGGTACCCGCGCAGCTGCCAAGGGCGGCTTTACCGGCGTGTGCTCCATGCCCAACACCGATCCCGTCACCGATAACGGCACTGTCGTGGAGTTCGTCAAGTCCCGTGCTGCCGAGGTCGGTCACTGCCGCGTCTATCCGTCAGGCGCCATGACCCGCGGTCTTAAGGGCGAGGCCATGTCCGAGATGGGCGATATGGTCGCCCACGGCGCCGTCGCCTTCACCGACGACGGTCGCGGCGTGCAGGGTGCGGGCATGCTCCGTCGCTGCATGGACTACGGCAAGATGTTCGGCAAGGTCTTTATGAGCCACTGCCAGGACGAGGACCTGGTCGGCCACGGCCAGATCAACGAGGGCAAGGTCTCGACCCGTCTGGCTCTCGAGGGTTGGCCGGCTGCCGGCGAGGAGCTCCAGATCGCCCGCGACATCGAGATCGCCAAGCTGACTGGTGCCAAGCTGCACATCCAGCACATCTCCACCGCCCATGGCCTGGAGATCGTGCGTGCCGGCAAGGCCGCTGGCGTCCAGGTTACCTGTGAGGCCACCCCGCACCACATGTTCCTGACCGAGAACGACCTGGACGAGACCTACAACACCTCGCTCAAGGTCAACCCGCCGCTGCGTACCGAGGAGGATGCCGAGGCCATCCGTCAGGGCGTCATCGACGGCACCGTCGACGTTATCGTCACCGATCACGCCCCCCACACCCCGTGGGAGAAGGCCCGCGAGTTCGAGCTTGCGCCCTTTGGCATGATCGGCCTCGAGACCTCGCTGTCGCTCGTACTCACCGAGCTGGTCAACACGGGCAAGATGAGCATGGGCCGCATGGTCGAGCTCATGGCCATCAAGCCGCGTGAGATCCTGGGCCTCGACCAGGTTCAGGTCAAGGCGGGCTCCGTTGCCGACCTGACCGTGTTCGACGCGTCCGCCACCTGGACGGTGGGCGAGGACGGTTACGAGTCGCGCGCCGAGAACTCCGGTTTTGCCGGCCGCACGCTCACCGGTCGTGCCACCGATGTGTTTGTCGGCGGTAAGCAGACGCTTGCCGACGGCTGCATCTGCTAGCATAGCCTTATCGCTTTTGTGCGCGGCGCCCTTGCGGTGCCGCGCTTTCTATTCGTTTGGACCATGCAACCGCATGGGGGATTGGAGCGTCTATGCCCACACCTTCCACTGCACGCATGCACGACTTCGAGGTCGTCTCGAACCGGGAGATCGCCGACGGCATCTTCTCGCTCGTCATCTCGGCCCCCAAGCTTGCAAGTGCGCTCAAGCCCGGCCAGTTTGTGAACATTGCCGTGCCCGGCGATGCTTCCTCGCTGCTTCGCGTGCCCCTGAGCTTCTATCGCGCCGACGCCGAGGCCGGCACTGTCGAGCTGTGGTACGCCGTCGTGGGCGACGACACCCGTCGCCTGTCGCAGATGGCCCCCGGCTCCAAGTCCAACCTGTTGGGCCCTGGCGGCCGTGGCTGGCTTGTTCCCGAGGGCACCAGGAAGGCGCTG
>CAJMRP010000070.1 GCA_905215765.1 uncultured bacterium | reverse complement strand
CGAGGCAGCGCTGCTTGAGTTCCCGGGCTGCTCGGTGGTCATCAGCCATGACCGTATGTTCCTTGACCGTGTGGCTACGCACATCCTGGCCTGGGAGGGTACGGACGAAAATCCCGGCAACTGGTATTGGTTCGAGGGCAACTTCGAGTCCTATCAGGAAAATCGTGTGGCGCGCCTGGGCGAGGACGCTGCTCAGCCGCACCGCATCCATCGCAAGCTCACGCGCGACTAGGCGCCGGCAAGCCTGCCGTATCGACGATTTAGGCTTATCGCTTGAGTCAAAAACGCCTCGAATCCGTTTTGGATTCGAGGCGTTTTTTCGTTACAGCTCGGAGGCTTCGATTTGATCGATGACCCAAGTGGAACCTGGGGTATTGGGATGGCGTCGCAAGTGCACGATTGCCTCGTGACGTTTTCCGGCTTGGGTGTAACGTAGGGTGAAAGACGCGCGGTTGCGGGTGGCGTCGATGGTGCCCCGCTCGCGGGCGATCCAGTAGTACTCGCCGACGATGCCGAGCGTGTCAGCGCCATAGGGGAGATAGGTCGACAGCTGGTGTAGCAATGGGCCGGGGCAGAAGACCTCGGTTGCGAAATCGACGGGGAAGTCCTCGGGGATGGCGGGCACTGCAGGTGCGGGGGCTGGTGCTGCAGCGGGGGCCGGAGCCGGTGCCGGTGCGGGAATTTGGTCGCAAGCAGCGGCGGGCACGGATTCGATGACGGGCGCGAGCTCCGGCGTCGCTTCCGACTTGATCGTGGAATCTGCGGGCTTCACGGTGATGGGCGCGTCTGCAGCTGCGGTTTCAACTTCAATCTGCGGAGCGCTCTCATTCTCGACGCTCGACTTTGCCTCGACCGGCGTGGATGCCATGGTGGTGATGCCGGCGTTGGCGTTTTCGGGGTCATAGACGACCGTAAGCGAGATGGCAGGCCGCGGCGTCTCGGGCTCCGGCGTCGACTCAGTAGCGTCTTGATCGTCGGGCTCGTCGGGCTGTTCGTCCTCGGCCTCGTCGCCAAAGATATCGCTGTTTTGGAACGCAGACGTCTCGGGTTGGTTAGCGGCTTCTTCGGTTGTCAACTTGGGAGCCTCGTTGAGCCCCGCAGTGGCTTCCTGCTCTGACATAACTTCGGGATCGGTCGTGGCGGCGATTTCGGTTCTGGCTTCTGCCGTCACCTCGATAGCGACTTCGATCTCTGTCTCGGGCTCGGGCTCCGGCACAACTTCAGCCACGGGTTCGGGTTCGGGCTCAGGACGTTTAACGTGCTTGGGGCGCACGGCCTTGAGGTCCTTCTCACCGCGCTTTTTCTTTTTGTAGGACTGCTTGGCGCCCTTGGCGGTCTTGGGCTTGTCCTCGCCCTTGGCAAGCGCAGCATCCCAGGCCTCGTTGGCGATGACCGTGGCATACAGGCGGCCGCCTTTAAAGACGGTCAGCTTAATGCAGTCGTTAAGTTCCTCGAGCAGCTCGCGCGTGGACTCAAAGCCCAGGTCATAAGCAGTCATGTCGCCTGCGGCGAGCGCCTCCTCGACCTGCGTCATAAACGTTTGCTTGCCGCATCCAATCGCATCGCGTAGCAGGCGATACAGATAGATGTGGTTGCCCAGCGAAAGCGTGGGCCTAACTATTGTCTTGCTCATGGCAAATCTCCTCTTTACACATGTAAAGCATCTTACCATCGCATAGCGTTCGCCATGGCGGCGCCCAAGGCAAACGGGCGCGAACCGCTGTCGATTCGCGCCCGTTATACAGGTCGGTTATCTATGAGAGGCAAATGTGCTTAGTTGCCCGATGCCGTGCCTTGGCTCGAGTTGTCAGATGCCGTGCCGGACGCGGTTCCGCTCGAGCTGTTCGAGCTGTTGGTGTTGCTGCTGTCTGTTGTGCCCGTTCCCGACGTGGTGTCGCTCGTCTGGCCGCCCGTGCTCGGCTGCGAACCGTCAGTCGTTTGGCTTGAGTCGGTCGTGCCGGACGGCGTGCTGCTGTTGGCCGTAGAGGAATCGGTGCCCTGCGATTGGTTTTGGGCGTTCGAGGACGAATTGGCAGAGGTAGAACTGTCTTGCGTATCGTCCGTCTGTGCCTGCTGATCCTGCGACTGGGTGTTGCCATTTGCATCGCTCTCGGTCGTGCGCGACGACAGGATTGGCTCGGGACGCTCGCCCAGACCCTCACCGGCAGTGGTGATAAGGATGGCGCCGGCGCAGGCGATGACCGCGACGATGGCGATAGCGATCGAGAAGACGATGACCTTCTTTTGCGTCTGGCTGCGCTCTGCCGCCGCCTTGGCGCGCAGGCTGTTGGGGGCGACGCGCGCCGTGGTCGCGCGTCCCGCAACCTGGCGTATCTCCTGCGTGGTCGCGGCGCCACCTAGGTGCTCCTCGACATTGGGCTCAACGGGCTCATAGGCGCCGGCGGGGTAGTCGACGTCGGCATGCGTGCCCTTGATTGCTTCGGCGCTGGCGGAGATAAAGTGGCGATAGACCTGCGAGGACACAACAGTGATGACTGAGCTCACAGCGGCACCAATCACCGAGCCGGCAATGCCGATCTTTGAAGCAAGCGCCACGCTCGTGGCGGCAGCTGCGGCGCCGGCGATGATCTGGGGAATGGAAATGTCGTCAAACAGGCCCTTTTTGGGCGCGATGGCCATGGTCTGTCCGATGGAATGGTTCTCGTGCACGCCGTTGTTGAGCGATGCCGGCGTCATGACGCGTGTGCGTGGCGCGTCGGTGTACTTGGTTGTCATACGGGGTCCTCCCGGTGTAAATCTGCTTCGTTTCGTGTAGCCATCAGGGTACCCACCAGATGTGAATCGTACGTGACATTTAACAGATACCATCAACTCATCAATAGCTCACCAAGTTGGTGGGATGCGGTTACACCCGGCGGTTGAACTACAATAGGGCTTGCTAATTGTTGTGAATGGCGTTTACGCACGGGAGCATTCTTATGAATCTTCACCTTTCTCAGTCTGATGGCTTTTTGCGTGTGGCGGCGGCGTCGCCGCAGATTCGCGTGGCCGATGTCGAGGGCAATGCCGAGGTTGCGCTGGCGGCTGTTCGCGATGCTGCCGGGCGTGGCGTTCGCGCGTTGGTGTTGCCCGAGCTTAATCTGACTGGCTATACCGCGGCCGATCTGTTCCATAATCGCACACTGCTGCATGCCTGCGAGGCTGCTCTGGTGCATATCCTCGATGAAACCCGTGAGCTGCCGATCGTCTTTACCATCGGTCTTCCCGTTGCGGTTGCCGAGAATATCTACAACTGTGCCGCCGTGTGCTGCGCGGGCGAGCTTTTGGGCCTCACGGCCAAGAAGTATCTGCCCAACTATGGCGAGTTCTATGAGCGTCGCTGGTTTGCTCCGTCGCCTGCGGATCCCGTGTGGGTTGAATTTGCCGGTCAGGGTCCGGTTCCGCTGGGTTCGGGGCTTGTCTACCGCTGCTGTGATGAGGGTGCCGAGGATATGGTGCTGGGCGTTGAAGTCTGCGAGGACCTGTGGGTGCCGGCGCCCCCTTCGACCGAGATGGCGCTTGCCGGTGCGACGGTGATTCTCAACCCGTCGGCCTCGGACGAGATTATCGGTAAGGCAGATTACCGCCGCAGCCTTATCTCCAATCAGAGCGCGCGCCTGTACTGCGCCTATGCCTACGCGGACGCGAGCGAGGGCGAGTCCACGACCGACATGGTCTTTGCGGGTGAGAACCTCGTCTACGAAAACGGCTCCAAGCTCGCCGCGACCAAACTGCTTACCTGCGATATGGCCATCGCCGACGTTGACCTTGACCGCCTGGTTGCCGAGCGCCGTCGCTCGACGACGTGGACGCGCACCGACAATGCGCCGGAATCCGCGACCGTTGAGTTTTCGTTTGAGGGCGTACTGGCCGAAGAACCTGTCCTGCGCGATGCGCTCGACATCGACCGAGTCTTCCCCCGCGCTCCCTTTGTGCCGGCCGACCACGGTGATCTGGCTGAGCGTTGCGAGACTATCCTCGACCTGCAGACCGCCGGCCTCAAGACCCGCCTTGCCCATACGGGCACCAAGGCGGCCGTCATCGGCCTTTCGGGCGGCCTCGATTCCACGCTGGCGCTCCTCGTGACCGTGCGTGCGTTCGACGCCTTGGGCCTGCCGCGCACCGGTATCACGGCCGTGTCCATGCCCGGCTTTGGCACGACGCACCGCACCAAGTCCAATGCCGAGTCGCTCGCTCGCGACCTAGGCGTGAGCTTTCGCGAGGTCTCGATCCATGCTGCCGTGGAGCAGCACTTTAAGGATATCGAGCATGATCCGACCGTGCAGGACGTGACCTACGAGAACAGCCAGGCGCGCGAGCGTACGCAGATTCTGATGGATTTGGCCAACCAGGCTGGCGGTTTTGTCATTGGCACGGGCGACCTGTCGGAGCTGGCGCTCGGCTGGGCTACCTATAACGGCGACCACATGAGCATGTACGCCGTCAACGCGAGCGTGCCCAAGACGCTTGTGCGCCATCTGGTACGCTATGCCGCCGATGTCTTTGGCGGGCGCATTGCCGAGGTCTTGCTCGATATCCTCGATACGCCGGTGTCCCCCGAGCTTCTGCCGCCCACGGGCGACGGCGAGATTGCGCAGAAGACCGAGGATTTGGTGGGCCCGTACGAGTTGCACGACTACTTCCTCTACTACCTGCTGCGTTTTGGCTTTGAGCCGGGCAAGATCTACCGCATGGCTCTCAAGAGCTTCGAGGGCGTCTACGACGCCAAGACCGTCCACACGTGGCTACGTACGTTCTACCGTCGCTTCTTTGCCCAGCAGTTTAAGCGCAGCTGTCTGCCCGATGGTCCCAAGGTGGGCTCGGTGACGCTCAGCCCGCGCGGCGATTGGCGTATGCCGAGTGACGCTAGCTCGCGTCTGTGGCTTGCGCAGATCGACGCGCTCAATCCAGTTGACTAAGGTTGGCTAAATTGAACCAATACGGGGGTTGTAAGCGTTACACTTTTGCAATCTGATGGCCCGTATCGCGCGGCGCTCTTGTCGGAGCGCCGCGTTTTTTATATCGAAAGGTGGCACCATGCAGGCATCGCAGCGTCTCGACCGCTTTGGCGCGGAGGTCTTCGCCTCGCTCAACAACAAGCTTCTCGCGCTGAAGGCTCAGGGCAAGACCATTTACAACATGAGCGTGGGCACGCCCGACTTTAAGCCGTACGACCACGTGGTCGAGGCGCTCACGCAGGCGGCCCAAGATCCCGAGATGTGGAAGTATGCCCTGCGCGATCTGCCCGAGCTTAAGCAGGCCGTGTGCGATTACTACGAGCGCCGCTTTGGCGTTTCGGGCATTACGCCGTCTATGGTGCAGTCGTGCAACGGCACGCAGGAGGGCGTGGGCCATTTGGGCCTGGCCCTGCTCGATCCGGGTGACACCATTCTGGTTCCCGATCCGTGCTATCCGGTCTTTGAGGCGGGCGCCAAGATCGCCGACGCCAAGCTCGAGTACTATCCACTGGTCGCCGAGCACAATTACCTGCCCTATGTGGCGGGCATCGACCCCGAGGTCGCCGATCGTGCCAAGTATATGATCGTGTCGCTGCCTGCGAACCCGGTCGGCTCGGTGGGCACGCCCGAGGTCTACGAGGAGATTATCGCCTTTGCCCGCGAACATGATCTGTTGATCGTTCACGACAACGCATACTCCGACATCGTGTTCGACGGCGAGCCGGGCGGCAGCTTCTTGCAGTATCCCGGTGCGCTTGAGGTGGGCGTGGAGTTCTTCTCGCTCTCCAAGTCGTTTAACGTCACCGGTGCCCGCATCGGCTTTTTGGTCGGTCGCGAGGATGTGGTCTCGGCCTTTGCCAAGCTGCGCGGCCAGATCGACTTTGGCATGTTCTTCCCGATCCAGAAGGCCGCCATCGCCTGCCTGAACGGTCCGCGCGATGAGGTCGAGGCGCAGCGTCTGAAGTACCAGGAGCGCCGCGATGCCCTGTGCGACGGTCTTGAGGGCCTGGGCTGGGAGCGCCCCAACGCGCATGGCTCTATGTTTGTGTGGGCCAAGCTTCCCGGTGGCCGCACCGATTCCATGGCGTTTTGCGAGGAGCTCATGGAGAAGGCCGGCGTTGTGGTGACGCCGGGCGCGAGCTTTGGTCCTTCGGGTGAGGGGCACGTGCGCATGGCGCTGGTCTTGCCGCCCGACCAGATCGCTTTGGCTGTCGAGGCCATTCGCGAGGCGGGCCTGTATTAGAAAGCTATTTCGGCTCGTCAATAGCTCGAAACCGATTTCGTGCAGTTATTTTACGAATTCTGCAAACAATTTCGGTAAACGGTCGATTTTTGGCTGCGAATAGGAGCATAATCAAAGTCCCGATTGGATGTATTGGGATCACGGCAAGCCGCTCGGGTCGTTCCCGGGCGGCTTGTTTGTGGAGAGAGATGGGAGTTTCTAATGGTTAACGAGAAGAAGGTCGCTATTGTCGGGTGCGGTTTCGTCGGTTCGTCTTCGGCGTTCGCACTGATGCAGAGCGGTCTGTTCTCCGAGATGGTCCTCATCGACGTGGACAAGAACCGCGCCGAGGGTGAGGCCCTGGATATCGCGCACGGCATGACGTTTGCCGAGCCGATGAAGATCTACGCCGGCGATTATTCCGATGTCGCCGACGCCGCCATGATCGTCGTCACTGCTGGCGCTGCCCAGAAGCCCGGTGAGACCCGCCTGGACCTGGTCAACAAGAACGTCAGCATCTTTAAGTCCATTATCCCCGAGATTAAGAAGTCCGGCTTCGACGGTATTCTGCTCATCGTCTCCAACCCGGTCGATGTTCTGACCTACGCCGCCATCAAGATGTCCGGCCTGCCCGAGGGCCACGTCATCGGTTCCGGCACCGTGCTCGACACCGGTCGCCTGCAGCAGATGCTTGGTGCCCACGTCGAGGTTGACCCGCGCGATGTCCAGGCCTATGTCATGGGCGAGCACGGCGACTCCGAGTTTGTCGCTTGGTCCAGCGCTCAGGTTGCCGGTGTTCCGCTGAACACCTTCTGTGAGCTTCACGGCCACCTGGAGCATGAGGCTGCCGAGAAGCGCATCGCCGAGGACGTCAAGAACTCCGCCTACACCATCATCGAGAAGAAGCACGCCACCTACTATGGCGTCGCCATGGCCGTCAAGCGCATCTGCACCGCCGTTATGCGCGATGAGCAGACCGTTCTGCCTGTCTCCTCGCTCATGGTGGGCGAGTATGGCCTGTCCGATCTTGCCATCTCCATGCCGACCGTCGTTGGCCGCGACGGCGTTGTCTGCCGCGTCCCCGTGCCGCTGAACGATGACGAGCAGCATGAGCTCACCGTCTCCGCCAAGGCCCTCAAGGACATCATCGACAGCGTCGATTTCTCCTGCTAAATCAAGCTCGCTAGAGCGAAAAGCTACAATGAAGGCGTCCGGGCCCACACGGTCCGGGCGCCTTTTTGGTGCAAAGTAACCTGACCCCAATGCACCATCCCAATGCACCATAGTTGATGGGAGGGCCATGTCGGATTCGCCTAATTTTTTGACCTATGCCCAGACGGCGTTTGATCCGTTTGAGGAGCGGCCGTTCTGCGCGGTGGATAGCCTCGTCTTTGCGTGGTTGTCCTATTTGCGTTTGCCGGGTGATATGGCGGAGCTGACGAACTGGCAGGGCCTAGACGTACGCGAGCTGCTGCGTGCCGAGTGCTACCGGGACATGATTGACGACTTGTGGGACCCGGAGGGGAGCAGGGCCTTGTTGGAGGCCGTGGCAGCAAGTCCTCGCTACCGTGGCGTGCACGTTTGCGGCTATCGTGCTGTGAGCGATGTGGTGGCGACGGAGCAGTTTGCAGCCATGACGTTCCGGTTTCCGGCGGGGTTTAGTTATCTTTCCTTCCGGGGGACTGACAGCACGATTGTGGGCTGGAAAGAGGACTTTAACATGGCGTTCCGGTGTCCTGTGCCGGCTCAGGAATCCGCGGCGCGTTATGTGGACGAGGCGGCGGATGCGATTGACGGGCCGCTTTTGTGCGGAGGTCATTCCAAGGGTGGAAACCTTGCGGTGTACGGTGCGGCGATGTGCTCCGATGTCGCCCGTGAGCGAATCGAACGGGCGTATTCCCATGATGGTCCGGGCTTCGTCGAGGAGTTTCTGAACGGCAACGCCTTTGCCGATCTTTCCGGTCGAATCGACAAGACGCTACCTCGGTCGTCGATCTTTGGCATGATGTTCGAGACGCAGGAGGACTATGCCATCGTTGAGAGCACCGAGTTCAGCCTGCTGCAGCACAATCCCTTTAGCTGGGTGGTTGATGGTTGCAACTTCGTGTACTGCGAGCGCCTGTCCGCTGGTGCTCGATACGTTGATGGCTCCATTCGCGAGATGCTGCTTGCAGTATCGCCTAGCGAGCGCGAGCGTTTTGTGGATGCGTTGTTCTCCGTGTTTGAGGCTACGGGTGCTGAGCGGTTTGCGGATATCGCTGGGAATCTACGCGAGAGCCTGCCCGTGATGCTCCAGGCTGCGCAAGGCTTTGACAAGGATACGCGACGCTTTGTCTCGCAGACCATCGTTGCGATTCTTAAGTGTGCGCTGCTGCCCAAACGTCCAGAGTTCAGCGTGCCTTCTAGTGGTAAGAGCCTGGCAGAACAGCTCGAGGCTTGGCAGTCCGAGCTCATGCGCTAACCATTGGTGCAAAGCAACCTATCCCCGATGCACCAATCTTCGATGCGCCTGGGGCGGGCTCGACCGCTATAGGCGGGCTCGACCGCTATACTGGTTCGTGCTCAATTCGATCTAGAACGGAATGCCGTATATGAAAATCAATCACGCGATCCTGCATATCCTGGACTTTGACTCTGCCGTCAACGTCATGAGCCAGCGCGAGCTCGATATCGAGAGCCGTACCGTGCGCAACTTCGTGACCACGCATCTGCGCCGCGCGCGTACTTCGGCCGATAACAAGCGTGCCACGTTTGCCGAGAACTCCGCATTCGGCGGCGAGCTCAAGGGCTATTTCTTCGGTGAGCGTGAGTTCGTGGACCTGTCTCAGCAGATTGCGGAGTTCATCTCTTCCGAACTTACCAAGGCCGAGAAAGCCGAGTCCACTGACGTGCTTGTGGCGGACTTTGATGACGATGAGGATGCCCGCTGGTTTGCCGTGATGCTGCTGGGCTCCAAGCAGGCTTTTATGCACGAAGTGGGCCGCGAGGAGGGGGAGGTGCGCAACGACATCGCGCGCCACTACGCCATTCTGCCGAACCCCTCGCAAAAGGTGCCGAGCTATGCCATCGTGCGCGCGAGCACCATGGAGATCGGCTATGTGGACAAGAAACGCAAGATTGCCGGCGGGGACCGTATGCTTATCCCCGATGGCCTGCTGCAGTGCGACACGGGCGTTTCGGGTAAGGAGGTCATCGACACGGTGACGCGCGTGGTCGAGGAGGTCGCTGAAGAGCACGGCGCCAACACGGCTGTAGCACTCGCCAAGGTTAAGGCTGCTGTTGCCGAGAAAGTTGAGGATGACGAGGAACTGCCCCCTTGGGATATCGTCGATGAGGTCTTTGAGGACGAGCCGGTCATCAAGGAGAGCGTGCGCGCGGCACTGACCGAGGAGAAGGTGCCTGAGCGTGTGCCCGTGGAGCGCAAGCAGGTCGAGCGCGCGGCCGTGCGCAATCACAAGATTCGTACCGACACGGGTATCGAGATCAGCTTCCCGGCCGAGATGGGTTCGAACTCCGAGTACATTGAGTTCGTCAACGAGCCCAACGGCCTCATCTCCATCGAGCTCAAAAACATCGGCAGCATCGAGAATCGATAAGTTGTGTTACGCCTACAGCGGGAAAGCAAAGGCCGGAGCCCTGGATGGGGTTTCGGCCTTTTTTGTTTTCGGCTTGGTTGCTGACATTGCGCCGCAGGTTGGGCATACGTCAGCGAAAACGCGGTTTGTCAAAACCGCGTAACTATTAAAGTTGACGTAAGCCCTCTTCCAGGCCGGTCTTGCTGTTGGTCTTCTCGTCGCGCATCTTGATGACGCGGGCGGGGATACCGGCCACGACGGCGCCGGCGGGGA
>CAJMRP010000069.1 GCA_905215765.1 uncultured bacterium | reverse complement strand
CAGTCATTGGGGACAGACTTAAATGACTAGTCGTTTAAGAACGTCCCCAATGACTGGGCCGCTTGCCTGCGATTTTTGACCGTTGGGCGGGCTTGCCGCCCTTGCCGCAAAAACGTTTTTGCATATCGGGTACAACGGGCTTTACGTGAGTAAAGTGCGCGCCGCGTCCACGTGCCGCGTTTTTAAAGGAGGCCCCATGCCTGGTGTTACCCCTGCAGAAGTTCTGTCCAATTTTGGTATTACGCTGGTCGAAGATCCCGCCGAGAATCAACCCCGTCTGCTGGTCGATCTGCCCGCCGCGGAGCTCGTCGAGCACGCTATCCGCCGCGAAGAAGGCCGCATGGCATCCAACGGCGCGCTGGTGATCGAGACGGGGGAGCGTACCGGCCGTTCCCCCAATGACCGCTTTATCGTTGACACCCCCGATGTTCACGACAAGATTGCCTGGGGCGCGGTCAACCGCCCGCTGTCCGTCGAGAGCTATGAGGCCATCAAGGCCGGCATCGTCGACTATCTCAACGAGCGCGACATGTTCGTCACCCGCGGCATGGCAGGTGCCGACCGCAACCACACGCGTCGACTGCTCGTTGCCTGCGAGCGTGCCAGCCAGGCACTTTTTATTAAGCAGATGCTCGCCCGCCCGCTCGCTCGCGAAATCGCGCGCACCGGCGAGCCCGACTTCTGCGTGCTCGCAGCGCCCGGTTACCAGTGCGACCCCGCCATCAAGGGCCTCAACTCCAGCGCCGCGGTGGTCATCAACTTCCAGGAACGCGTGATTCTGGTCGCCGGCACCGGCTACTCCGGCGAGATTAAAAAGTCGATCTTTAGCGTCATGAACTATCTGCTGCCCGTCGAGGACGACGTGCTGCCCATGCACTGCTCGGCCAGCATGGATCCCGTCACGCACGAGACCGCCGTGTTCTTTGGCCTGTCCGGCACCGGCAAGACCACGCTTTCGGCCAATCCCACGCGCCTGCTGATCGGCGACGACGAGCACGGTTGGTCCGACATGGGTATCTTCAACATCGAAGGTGGCTGCTACGCAAAATGCGAGGGCCTGGACGCCTTCCACGAGCCCGAGATCTTCAACGCCGTCCGTTTTGGCGCCATTTGCGAAAACGTGGTGCTCGACGAGAACCGCAAGCCCAACTACGACGACATCTCGATCACGCACAACACGCGCGTGGCCTATCCCGTGGAGCACATTCCTAACGCGTGGACTAAGGGCATGGGCACCACTCCGAGTGTCGTGCTGTTCCTGACTTGCGACGCTTTTGGCGTGCTGCCACCCATCTCACGTCTGACGGCCGATGCCGCCATGTACCACTTTGTGACGGGCTTTACGGCTAAGATTCCCGGCACCGAGGTTGGCGTCACCGAGCCCACGCCCACGTTCTCCTCGCTGTTTGGCGAGCCGTTTATGCCGCTCGACCCCATGGTCTATGCCAAGATGCTCGGCGAGCGTATCGCCGACGGTCGTACGCGCGTGTACCTGGTCAACACCGGCTGGATTGGCGGCGGTTATGGTGTGGGCCATCGCATCGAGCTTGCCTACACGCGCGCCCTGGTGGCCCGCGCCCTCGACGGTACCATCGAGGACAGCGAGTTCTTGCACGACGACATCTTTAACGTCGACATTCCCACGACGTGCCACGGCGTGCCCGATTGCATCCTGGTGCCGCGCCAATACTGGCAGAGCACCGCGCGCTATGACGAGGCCGCGCACAACCTGGCGGTGATGTTCGAGGAGAACTTCGAGAAGAAGTACTCGCACCTGCCCGAGTCCGTCAAAGCCGCCGGCCCGCACGCCCAAGTACACGCCGACGCTCGTCATCGCGGCCGCGGGCTGCTGGGACTTCGCCACTAGCTTCGCCGTGAGTCCATATCCACCACAAAGGGGACAGGCGCCTTTATGGTGGTTTTGCTCGCGTGGATGACTCGGGTTACAATACGCTTGACATATCGTCCCCTTCTCCGGATGGGGACAGCGTAAGCGCTCTTGTGGCGGCACCGTAGGACTTTGAAGGTGGCCGCTGTGAGGGCGCTTTTTGTTTAGGCGCCCTCGCTCGGGCGTACGCTATGAAGGGAGAGCATATGAAGAGTTTCGTTGCCGAGGATTCGTTTTGGGAGCTGTTTCCGCAGGCGGCGGTCGGCGTCGTAGTCGTAAAGGGCATGAAGCCCGCGGCCCAGATTCCCCAGGAGGACGTGGATGCGATCGCCACGTTGCTCAATCGCGCCAATATCGATGCGGAGCGTCACCTGACAAGCGATACCATCAGCGAGAACGCGCCGGTTAAGGCATGGCGCGAGGCGTATCGCCTGTTCAAGACCAAGAAGGGCGCGCGTTGCTCAGTTGAGAACCTGCTCAAGCGCGTGCTCAAAGGCAAGCCGGTCGGCCACATCACACCGGCGGTGGATATCTACAACACGATTTCGTTGACTTATGCGCTGCCCGTTGGCGGCGAGGACCTGCATGCGATTGAGGGAGATCTTCGCTTGAAGGTGACCGATGGTGGCGATGCGTTCTTGCCACTTGGCGAGGAGGCGGACGATCCGACGCTGCCCGGCGAGCTCGCCTACATCGACGATGCGGGCGCTGTGTGCCGCTGCTGGAACTGGCGCGACGGCGTTCGCACGGCGCTGTCCGATGATTCGGCCGATGCGTTCCTGGCGATTGAGTGCGTGGAGCCCGAGCGGATGGGGGATTGCCAGGCCGCGATCGATCGCTTAGCCGAGCTGCTCGAGCGCTATCTGGGAGCGACGGTTGTCGTTAAGACGCTTGTGACCCGCGACAATCCCTGCGTGGAGCTGTAGCGACGCCTGCGGATCATGTTCGCCGGTCAAAACCACCACAAAGGTGCCTGTCCCCTTTGTGGTGGTTTTTATGTTGATGGGTTAACAAATGGGGTATTTGGGTACGGGTGTCGCCTTATGCGACTAAGATGTTTACCCGTAAGCATTATGCAAGCGAAAGGCGGTCGTCTCCCATGCAGCAGAACGACGAGACACGTTTCGAGGACTTTGTCGGACTGATCAGCGGGCTCTACAAGGAGATTCAGCGCATTAAGACATCCGAGGGCGCAAGGCTGGGCCTCAAGGGCTCCGACGTTATGTGCCTTTACTATCTTGAGCGCAGCAAGGACGGCCTGACTGGCGCTGACCTGGCTCGCATGGCAGGCGTGACCCGCGCCGCCGTCTCGCGTACGCTCGCGCATCTGGAGGAGGGCGGCTACGTCGAGGTCGACGATTCGGGCGATGCCGCCGTTAAGTATCGTGCCCCGGTGCGCCTGACTGCCCTGGGCGGCGAGAGCATGAGCGAGGCCGATCGCATCATTCGCGAAGTGCTCGACACCACCGGTAAGGCCATGGGCGTGGAGCAGCGCGAGCAGATGTACGCGTCGCTGCGCACGATTCTCAATACCTTGCGCGAGATCTAAGGCCGCCAAGGTATTTGCTTCCCATTAACAACTGCATAGTCCCGTTTGAGCGCGTATACCGTGCCGGGGCCTTGCTGTCAAAATTCCCTGCGCGGGACCTGCGCAAGAAAGGATTCGCTATGTCCGTCCGCATTATTACCGATTCCGCAAGCGATATGTCGCCGGTCGAGCACCCAGCACTGGCCGTTTTGCCGCTGTCCGTCACCTTTGGCACCGATGTGTACATGGATGGCATCGACATCGATCACCAGCGCTTTTACGAGATGCTCGTGGAGCGCGATGAGCTGCCCAAGACCGGCCAGGTCAACCCGTACGCGTTTTCGCAGGCGATTGCCAAGGTTCGTGAAGCCGGCGATGAGGCTGTGATTATTACCGTGGGCGCTAAGCTATCAGGCACCAATCAGAGTGCCCGTACCGCACTTGCCGAGGCGCCAGGTGGCGACGTGTTCGTGGTAGACAGCAACAACGTCACCCTGGGCGAGCGCGTCCTGGTCGAGTATGCGCTGCGCTTGGTGGACGAGGGCCGCAGTGCATCTCAGATCGCGGCGGCTGTCGAGGCCGTGCGCGACCGTGTGGTGGTTATCGGCCTGCTCGAGACGCTGGAGTACCTGGTGCGCGGCGGTCGTCTGTCTGCTGCGGCCGGCGCCGTGGGCACGCTGCTCAACGTAAAGCCTGTGGTGGCTGTCGAGGACGGTCTGATCGTGCAGCTTGGCAAGGCGCGCGGTTCCAAGAACGGCCGCAACCTGCTGAACCAAAAGGTCGAAAAGGCGGGCGGCATCGACTTTTCCATGCCGCTGGCGCTCGGCTATACGGGTCTTTCGGATGCGGTGCTCAAGAAGTATATCGAGGACAGCGCGGCACTTTGGGCTGGCCACACCGAGGGCGAGCTGCCCGTTCACACCATCGGCGCCACCATCGGTACCCACGTAGGCCCTGGCGCCGTAGCCGTAGCCTTCTTCCAGCCCGCCAACTAACTGACCTGCCATAAACCACCACAAAGGTGCCTGTCCCCTTTGCGGTGGTTTATGCTTTTCCGGGTGGAAGGGAGCGAGCAATGGCGTCTGAGGGCTTTTTTGAACGGGTGTACGAGGTGGTCGAGCAGATCCCCGAGGGGATGGTCGCCACGTATGGTCAGGTGGCGCTGCTTGCCGGTCGACCACGAAGTGCGCGGTATGTGGGGTATGCCCTGCATAGCAATCCGCGCCCCGGCGAGATTCCCTGTCACCGCGTGGTGTTTGCCGACGGGCGCATATGCGAGGGTTTTGCTTTTGGCGGTCCCGATGCTCAACGTGAGCTTTTGCTAGGGGAGGGTGTGGCGTTTAAGGACGACATGCACGTCGACCTGGCCGTCTGTCGTTGGCCTGCCGGACTCTAACAGCTCTGCCGTGGTCAAAACCACCACAAAGGTGCCTGTCCCCTTTGTGGTGGTTTTCCGTTGCAGGTTTACCTGGGCTAACTTATGGAGAAGGTGTGGCGGAGCATATTGACGCTAGAAAGTAAACCACGGTGAACTATATTGTATTCAGCAACGGAGCAGGCAATAGGCGATGAAAAAGCCTGCCCTGTTGAGTTTGATTCGCATTCCTCCCCTCTGTGCGATTCAACGGTGTACTTCGGGAACAGGCCCGCTGGCAACTAACTGCCGGCGGGCCTGTTCCTGTTTGTCGGGGGAGTGCGATGGGCGGAGCCGAACAGGTCGGGCATCAAAAAAGGCGGACGCCGTAGCGCCCGCCCTAAAGCAATCGAAAGCTCAAGCCAGCAGATCGGTCTAGTACACCATGCCCATGGCGTCCTGAACCTCTGCCAGGGTCTGATCGGCGATCTCGTTGGCGCGACGGTTGCCCTCGTGCAGGACGTCCTTTACATAGTCCAGATCGTTCTCGTAGCGCTGACGGCGCTCGCGGATCGGCGCGAAGTACTCGTTGACGGCCTCGGTCACGTACTTCTTGAGCTGGCCGGAGCCGCCCATGCCGATCTCCTCGGCAATCTCGACCTCGGAGCGACCGGTGCAGATGGCGGCGGTCGAAAGCAGGCCGGACACGCCGGGGCGGTTCTCGGGATCGAACGTGATCATGCGCTCGGAGTCGGTCTGGCTCTTCTTGATGCGTTTGGCCGTCTCCTCGGCGGTCATCGAAATATTGATGGCGTTGCCGTAGCTCTTGCTCATCTTGCGGCCGTCCAGGCCGGGCAGCAGCGGGGTCTCGGACAGCAGCGCCTCGACCTCGGGGAACACCTTGCCGTAGCGGTTGTTAAAGCGGCGGGCGATGGTGCGGGTGAGCTCGATGTGCGGCAGCTGGTCGCGACCGACCGGCACCACGTTGCCCTTGCAGAACAGGATGTCGCAGGCCTGGTGCACCGGGTAGGTGAGCAGGAGGCCGGTAAGCTCGTGGCCCGAGGCCTCCATCTCGGCCTTGACCGTGGGGTTGCGCGCCAGCTCGGCCTCGGACACCAGCGACAGGAACGGCAGCATGAGCTGGTTGGCGGCGGGCACGGCGGAGTGCGCGTAGATCATGGTCTTGTCGGGGTCGATGCCGCAGGCAAGGTAGTCCATGACCATGTTGTACACGTTGTCCTGGATGTGCTCGGTGGTGTCGCGGTCAGTGATGACCTGGTAGTCGGCGATGAGCACGTTGGTCTTGGCGCCCATGTCCTGCAGCTCAACACGGCCCTTGAGGGTACCGAAGTAGTGGCCCAGGTGCAGACGGCCGGTGGGGCGATCACCGGTGAGCATGGTGAACTTCTCGGGCGTATTGGCCAGGCCCTCGCGAATGGCGTTGCTCTTTTGCAGCGCGACTTCGTAGCTGTTCTCGTTTGGCATGATTGCTCCTAACGTATGTTCATGGGTCAAGATGATAACGCGTTTATTGGAGGGGCGGGACGTAAGTAGGCGAGGGGCGGGAGAGGGGTGGCTTGTGCGGTGGGTGCGGCGCGGCCGCGCTTGGCCAACGGTGCCTTGGCACATCCTTGGCAGCTTGCCCTAGAGCTTGTGGTGGCGCTCTTCTTTGCGCTCCTCGGCTGCCTGCTCCTCCTGCTTAAAAGCGGGGTCGTCGGGGGTGACGAGCTCGTCCTCGTGCGTGCGCTTGTTGTAATGGTGGCGCAGCACGGGCTCAAACAGATGCAGATGCTTGGCAAAGGCCGCCGAGCCAATGGCGAGCACGGTAAAGATGAGCACACGCATGGGCACCTCGACCTGGTTAATCGCGGCGGCGCCGGCCGAAAGCATGATGCACCAGGCATAGATGAGCAGCACGGCCTGTTTTTGGTTGTAGCCTTCTTGGATCAGGCGGTGGTGGATGTGGCCCTTGTCGGCCTGCCCGATGCTAATGTGGGCGCGCTTGCGGCGCACAATGGCGCTAAACGTGTCGATGATGGGCACGCCGGCAACGATGAGCGGGATGATAAGCGAGGTGAGTGCGGCGGTGCGGCTCACGTTGAGCAGCGAGATGGAGCCCAGCGCAAAGCCCAGAAGCAGCGACCCCGAGTCGCCCAAGAAGATGCTTGCGGGGTTGAAGTTGTAGCGCAAAAAGGCCAGACAGGCGCCAAAGAGCGCAATGGAGAGCGCGGCGGCGTCGATGCGGCCCGAGAGAACGGCCATCGAAAACATGGTGAACGACGCGATGCCGCAGATGCCCGTGGCCAAGCCGTCGAGACCGTCGATGAGGTTAATGATGTTGGTGAATGCCACCAGATAGATTACGGTGATGGGGTAGGCGAGCCATCCGAGCATGATCTCGCCGGGGGCAAACGGGTTGACGATGACGCCGATTTTTAGGCCGCCGATACAGGCGATAAGCGCGGCGAGGACTTGTCCGGCCAGCTTTTGCTTGGGCGTGAGCTGGAAGACGTCGTCGATAGCGCCGGTCGCAAAGATGACGGTAAAGGAGAGCGCCAGCATGGGGTAGCTGATGTGCAGACGGGGGTGGGGCACCAAAACGGGCGGCCAACCCAGGTACCAGGTGCCTAGGATTTGCACAGTGCAGGCGACGACCAGGCCCAAAAACACCGCCGTTCCGCCCAAACGCGGGATGGGCTTGGTGTTGATGCGGCGCTTAGAAGGATAGTCGACGGCATCGAGCTTAATTGCCAAGCGCTTGACCAGGGGCACCGCGAGGAAGGTCGTGATAAAGGCCGCCGCTGCCACGCATAGGTACGGTATGTAGCTCGGGGATGAAGCCATGAATCTAAAAACCGCCAAGCGTCGAAGGAAAAGGTCAGAAGAACGCCATGCGCAAAGGGCATAGCCGAACCATAATACTCGACCAAGGGGGGTACATGGAATTGCACGCAGCGATAATCACGCGCTTACCAGATATTGGGATGTTGTCGATGGCTTGTCGGGATGCCGGCGGGGATCCATATGGACTGTAATGGTGATTTTCGGCAAAAGAAAACCACCCCCCACGTTACGAAAATGAACCCACCTAAAACAGGTGGGTGCCCTCATCGACTGTTCCAGCGTCCTTAACAACGAAGGATACCTGTACTAGGTACGACTGTGTGGGCTCCCTAAATAAACGCGACGGTTCACCCAGTTGCTCCGCGGGGGGCGGAATACCTACATCATAAAGCGGCACTTTATCGATTCCAGTCTTGACATTACAAAAATCGTGTCGGACGATTACGGCGCCTTGGGCTCGAGCCGTCTGTGGGGTTGATCCCTTTACGTTTGAGCTGCTGAATCGTTGTTTTGGAGCATGGTTTTATGCCGACGTCGTTGACCGAACTTTTTTCGCCCGCCTGCCATTTGTGTCCGCGCCGTTGCGGTGCGGCGCGCGATGAGGGCGCGCACGGCGTCTGCGGTGCTAACGACACGCTCAAGGTGGCCCGCGCCGCGCTTCATATGTGGGAGGAGCCGCCTATCTCGGGCGAGGCCGGTTCGGGCACGATCTTCTTTAGCGGCTGCTCGCTTAAATGTATCTACTGCCAGAACCACGAGATCTCGACCGGCAATTTTGGCCTTGAGATTTCGCCTGAGCGCCTGGTCGAGATTATGCTGGAACTGCAGGACCAGGGTGCCAACAACATCAATTTGGTGACGGCGACGCACTATGCGCACCTGTTGCCTGCCGCGATTGCCGCGGCACGGGCGCGCGGACTGGTTATCCCAATCGTCTACAACACGAGTGGTTACGAGCGCGCGAGTGCCGTGGCGGCGCTGGGCGACCTGGTCGATGTGTGGCTCACCGACTTTAAATATGCCGATGCCGGGCTTGCGCAGTCGCTCTCCCATATAAAGGATTACCCGCGTGTGGCCGTGTCGGGTCTGGCCCAGATGGCGCGCGAGATCGAGCGCCGCGGGGGAGAGTTGGTGGACGAGGACGGGCTTATGAAGCGTGGCATGATCGTGCGTCATCTGGTGCTTCCGGGGCATGCAGACGATTCGTGTCGCGTGCTGGACCTGGTGTGGCAGACGGTGGGCGACGTGCCGATCTCGGTTATGAACCAGTACACGCCCAATGCGCTCATGCGCGAGCAGGGCGGCGACCTGGCACGCGCCGTGACGCGTGAGGAGTACGAGCAGGTGCTCGACCATGCCGACGACCTGGGTTTTACGACGATGTTCTGGCAAGAGGGCGGCGCGGTAGACGAGAGCTTCACCCCGGCCTTCGACACCACCGGTGTTCTTACCAGCGCAAAGTAGTGCGTTCGTCGATGATTTTTCTGGGACGGGGATAAAAAATCATCGAGAGGATCGCCTGTTCGAAAAGTTGCCAAAATAGCCGCGCCCCAAAAAGACTGGTTATTGGGCGTTGACAGTTGGCGAGCCGTAGGTAAAATATCGACTTGTACTGGGGACGTAGCTCAGTTGGGAGAGCGCTGCCGTCGCATGGCAGAGGCCGAGGGTTCGACTCCCTTCGTCTCCACCCTGACGTTTCAAGCTCCAACCTTGTTGGGGCTTTTTTATTAGCCCTCGGCATCGTGCTCGGAGCATCATGGCAGCCATGGCATTCGAATTGCTTGTTCCCCTGGCGTGCATTATCGCTTATGCGATTTGTCGCAGGCGACACCCCGACTCCTTTACCTGTGTGATTCCCCTTATGACCGCAACAACATGGGTGCTTGAGCGTGCCTGCGCGCAGGCAGTGCAGGCTCCCCGTCTGGGTGCCGCCATCATAGTCATCACGATTTGCTGGTGGTGCGCAGGGTCGCTTGCTTTGCACATCAATGCGCACCCGTGGCCCCTCTTTAATCGCTTGCCTGGGATGCGTCCTCTCGCTTTGTATTGTTGCCTGCTCCCTCGCCTTGCCCGTCGCGATGGGTGCAAAATGGCACGGAGCAGCTCTTTTCTGCGCGAACGCACTGCACGCGTGCGGCCTTTGGTTCTCACTGAGCATCGCCGCGCTCGATCGGTACGCTCACACGCATCGATGTAACCCAAAAGATTACGTAGATGCCATCATCGTGCCCGGCGCAGCGCTTAGGGGCAGTCGCCCCTCCCCGTTTCTCGCCTCGCGTCTCGAGCGAGCACTCGAGCTGTGGCGCGAACAGGGGTGTTGCGCGCATATCATAGTTTCGGGCGGGCAGGGCTCCGACGAATGCGCAAGCGAGGCTAGCGCCATGCATCGGTATCTCGCAGAGCGAGGTGTGCCAGATAGACTCATCATCGACGAAAGCCATTCCACTACAACCAAGGAAA
>CAJMRP010000068.1 GCA_905215765.1 uncultured bacterium | reverse complement strand
TGCCGCGGCAAAGACGTCTGCCACGGTGGCGGCGCCGTCGAGCTTGTGAGCGTTGGCGCCAAAGGTGTTGGCGGTGATCACGTCGCAGCCAGCCTCGACGTACTGACGCTGGATATCGGTGATGACCTGGGGCTCCTCAAAGTTGAGCAGCTCGGGCAGGGCGCCTGCCTTCATGCCGGCGGCCTGCAGCATGGTGCCCATGCCGCCGTCGAACAGCAGGTGCCCCGTTCCCTCGATGGCGGCGCGCAGGCGGTCATCCTTAATGCGCAGATCGTCGATCGTGCGCGTCTTGTACGTGGCACCGTTGCGACGTGCGGCATCAACGGGTGCCGCCAATGCAGTGCCGTCAGAATCATGAGTGATAAGCGGAGTAAACATCGAGGGCTCCTAATGGCTGGAATAGCAGGTGGTGTGGGCGGCACGGAAGCGGCAGTTCTCGCGCATGCGGCAGATATTGCAGGTGGGGCGGGTCTGGGCGTCGTGGACCTCGCCGTCAAACAGGCCGATCACCGCGGTCACGCTTTTGGTGGGCATGAGCAGGCTGGTGGGCGTGACGGTCAGGCCGATGAGCCGCGTGGCGTTGAGCGCATTGACGATCGAGCGCTGGGCCGAGAGCGGGCAGTCGCCATAGCCGGGACTAAAGCGCCAGTTGCCGGCGAGCCCATGAACGGCGGCGTCCGTCTTGACCTGCTGGTCCATTTGCTCAACGGCGGCTTCCACGTAAGCGGAGCACGCGGCGTCGAGCACGGCGCCCTCCAGGGGATGTTGGGCTCCCGTGGTGCGCAGGCGACGCTCGGCGTCCATGCCGAGGGTGCATGCCATGAGCGCGGCAAAGCGGGCATCTTTGAGATGTCGATAGATATCGCGACCTCGCAGCTCAACGTTGGTGCCAACCAGACGGATGCTGGGCTCGCCCTGCTCGTCAACGCCCGTGGCATCGATGGCAAATACGCGGCGCACGCCACGGGGCTCAATGTCCAGTTCCAGACGTTCAACGACAAGCTCAATACGCTGCGACAGCTCGGGCTCAATCTGCTGGCCGCCGTAACCCAGATACCGCAGCATCTCGGCACGGTCGACACGGGGATGGTGCGCAGCATCGACACGGTAAAGCGCCGGCGACGCAAGGTCGGCCGGCACTTCGACAGCGATTGTATCGATGTGCGGTTTTTCCATTACCCCAGGCGCTCCATAATGGTCGCGGCGATCGCAGGACGGTTCATAGTGTACAGGTGCAGGCCGTCGGCGCCGTGCTCCTTGAGGTCGCAAAGCTGGCGGGCTGCATAATCTACACCAGCTGCCTGCAGGCTCTCGGGGTCATTCTCGTACTTGGCGAGAATCTTGATGACGGGGGAGGGCAGCGACGCGCCGCACATAAAGACCATGCGGCTGATCTGTGACTTGCCCATAAACGGCATGATGCCCGCGGTAATGGGCACGGTGATGCCGACCTTGTCGGCAAGCTCGCGAAAACGGTAGAAGCACTCGTTATCAAAGAAGAGCTGCGTCACAAAGAAGCTCGCGCCAGCGTCCTGTTTTTGCTTGAGGTGTTCGACCGAGAGGTTGAGATCCTCACAGGCAATGTGGCCCTCGGGGTAGGCTGCGGCGCCCACGCAAAAGCCGGCGTCGACGAGCTCGGGGATGAGGTCGCGGGCGTAGGCGTAGTCGGAGGCGGGCTTGTCGTCCTCGGTTGCGCCGGCAGGGAGATCGCCACGCAGGGCCAGGATGTTTTCCACGCCGGCGGTGCGATACTCGTCGATCTTGGCGGCGATATCGGCATGTGAGCGGCCCACGCAGGTAAGGTGTGCCACCGAGGGTGTATCGAATTCGCTCGTAATCATATGCGCGATGGGGGCGGTGGTGGCGCCGTTGCCCGAGCCGCCAGCCGAGCAGGTGACCGAGACAAAGCTCGGCGAAAGCTTGCACAGATTGCCTGCCACTTCGCGAGCCGTGTCGAGGGTCAGCTCGCCCTTGGGCGGGAACATCTCAAACGAAATGGGCGCGGTGCCCTGGGATGCTGCCTGCTTAAAAACCTCGTCGACGCGCATATCGTGCTCCTCTAGATACGTAATAGTGCGATGTGTTGTAAGGATTCTACAGCACCGCTGTGTCACGGTGGAGTTTCACTCGCTATTTGAGGATACCAATCAAAGATGCCTTGCTATCGGCTTTCTCTATAACAGAGCGGCTAATCTAGGCACGGACTATAAAGACTGGTATCTGATGCAAAATACCAGTTAATAGAGCCCCATCCTACATTGACTACCCTTAAACCATGGGAAGAGGTCTGCTATTTATACAGTTGATTGGCTGTTGAGGGTGGCAACGCCGCCTCGATAGGGTAACCTCATTGATTGGTTTCGCGACAGCAACATAACGGTAATGTCGCGGAAACACGGCGAGTCTAAGCTATGACTCGTTCGTTAGTAATCAACACCGCTTCTCACGCGGTGCCGATACGAAGGGAGTTCCGTATGGCCGAACTTACTGACCGCTTCGGGACCATGGTGTTCTCTGAGGAAGTCATGAAGGACTACCTCCCCAAGGACATTTGGAAGCGCCTCGCTGCAACCCTCGAGGGCGGTGAGCCGCTCGACCTGGATGTGGCCAACGCCGTTGCCCATGCCATGAAGGTCTGGGCCATCTCCAAGGGCGCGACGCACTACGCACACTGGTTCCAGCCGCTTTCGGGCATTACTTCCGAGAAGCACGACAGCTTCCTGGAGCCCAACCACGACGGCACCGCCATTACCAAGTTTACGGGCAAGAACCTCATCCAGGGCGAGCCCGATGCCTCGAGCTTCCCCAACGGCGGCCTGCGTGCTACCTTCGAGGCCCGTGGCTACACCGCTTGGGACCCCACTAGCCCCGCCTTTATCAAGGACGATGTCCTGTGCATCCCCACGGCTTTCTGCTCCTACACGGGCGAGGCCCTGGACAAGAAGACCCCGCTGCTGCGCTCCATGACCGCGCTCTCGCGTGAGTCCAAGCGCGTTTTGGCGCTGTTTGGCAAGACCCCCAAGAAGGTCGTTCCTTCCGTGGGCGACGAGCAGGAGTACTTCCTGATCAAGAAGGACGCTTACCGCAAGCGCAAGGACCTGGTCATCACCGGCCGCACCCTCTTTGGCGCCGCTCCCTGCAAGGGCCAGGAGCTCGAGGAGCACTACTTTGGCGCTATCCGCCCCACCGTCTCGGCCTACATGAAGGACCTGGACGATGAGCTGTGGGCGCTCGGCATTCCCGCCAAGACCAAGCACAACGAGGTTGCTCCCTGCCAGCATGAGCTCGCACCGGTCTATGGCGAGGTCAACGAGGCCATCGACCAGAATCTGGTCATGATGGAGAAGATGAAGCTCATCGCCTCCCGCCACGACTTGGTCTGCCTGCTGCACGAGAAGCCCTTTGAGGGCATCAATGGTTCGGGCAAGCACAACAACTGGTCGCTTGGCACCGAGTCCGAGAACCTGCTCGATCCGGGCGACACCCCGCTCGACAACCTGCAGTTCATCGTCTTCCTCACCGCGGTGATCGAGGCCGTCGATAACTATCAGGAGCTCCTGCGTGCCTCCGTTGCCTCGGCCGGTAACGACCATCGTCTGGGCGCCAATGAGGCTCCTCCGGCGATTATGTCCATCTTCCTGGGCGACCAGCTTACCGAGGTCGTCGAGAAGATCATCGATGGCAAGGCTTCCGTCCATGCCACGCGCGGCGTGCTCGACCTGGGCGCCGATACCCTGCCCAAGCTGATGCAGGACAACACCGACCGCAACCGCACCTCCCCGTTCGCCTTCACCGGCAACAAGTTCGAGTTCCGTGCCTGCGGCTCCGAGCAGAACGTCTCCGACTCCAACCTGGTGCTCGATGCCGCCGTGGCCAAGTCGCTCAAGTCCTTCGCCGACGCGCTTGAGGGTACGCCCGAGGATGAGTTCCAGGACGCCGCGCTCGAATACTGCAAAAAGGTGCTGACCGATCACCAGCGCATCCTGTTCTCCGGTGACGGCTACTCCGATGAGTGGCCCGTCGAGGCGAAGAAGCGCGGCCTTGCCAACAACAAGACCACGGCCGACGCCCTGCCCGCCTTTGTTTCCGATAAGGCCATCGCGCTCTTTGAGGAGACGGGTGTCCTGACCAAGGCCGAGGCTCAGTGCCGCTACGACTGCAAGCTCGAGAAGTACAACAAGCTCATGAACATCGAGGCTACCACGATGGTTCGCGAGGCGCGTCGTACCTATCGCCCGGTCATTACCGCCTATGCCACCAAGGTCGCTAAGGGCCTTGAGACTATTCGTGCCGCCGGCGCCGAGGCCGCCATGCAGTGTGAGCAGAACACGCTCAACAAGCTCTGCAACGGCATCACCACCATCAATGACTCCATCAAGGCGCTCGACGCCGTGCATCAGAAGGCCGAAGCCCTCGATGGTCAGGAGCAGGCCAATGTGTATGCACACGAGGTCGTTCCCGCTATGGATACGCTGCGCGCCGCCGTGGACGCCATGGAAGAGATCGTGGCAGCCGACTACTGGCCGGTCCCGACCTACGACGACATCCTGTTCTACGTGTAGAGCGTAACTGACATATCGTCACGGCATTGAGCCGGGGTCCGCATCGTGCGGGCCCCGGTTTTTGTTTGCGAAGGACGCTTTGAAGCCCGTTTTGCACCTGATTCGCCCACGCAATAAGGGGGCGTGGACAAAAAACGTCAAATATGAGTACTGTCACAAGTCCTGTAGCATTATTTTTTGCAAAATATGCAGTGTTACACAACATATGTTCATGTACTTAGCTGATAAACGCCTGCAATTCTTTCGCCGTAGGACCCCTGGCGTCTAAATCGCCTTCTGATGGCATGAAATCGCTGTTACTAAATTGGTGACAGTACTCATATTTGCTATTTTTTGCCCACAGGCTTTGCGATGATGCCGGGATTCGCACCCTGTCGGGTTCGAATCCCGGCATATCGGTAGCAAAAAGCCCGCTACCGAATTGGTAACGGGCTTCTCAGATTCTGTGGTGCCCCCAGCGGGATTCGAACCCGCGATATCCACCTTGAAAGGGTGGCGTCCTTGGCCGCTAGACGATGGGGACAGCGGGAAAGAGTATAGCAGACTTTTTTGCCGGCGCGTATATCGTTGGCAAACTGGAAAACCACCACAAAGGAGTAGGCTTCTGTTCCGATTTTCAAATATCTCAATCTGTAACATCTGGGCGGGCAAATCGGCTCTATGTGTTACAGATCGAGACAAAAGGCAGACGTCGGGACGAACATCTCATTCTGTAACAGTAAGACGACTTTTAACGGTCTAGATGTTACAGATTGAGACAAACAGCTGGGATGGGGCAAAACCACCACAAAGGTGCCTGTCCCCTTTGTGGTGGTGGGGTGTTAGGGAAGGAGCTTCATGGCGGCGTCGTGGGCGGCGTGCTCGTAGGTGTCGTCGAGGGGCTTGAGCGGAAGCAGAGCGTTGGCCTGCGCATCGCCGCGGCGCTCGAGGGCGTGCGCGATCAGCCAGTCGGCGAGCTCGGGGTTCTTGGGCAGTGCCGGTCCGTGTAGGTACGTGCCGATGACGCCCTTGTAGATCAGGCCCTCAAGGCCATCGTCGCCGTTGTTGCCGGTGCCCGCGACGACGGACGTTCCGAGCGGCGTTGCCTCCGCGTCGAGCAGGGTGCGACCTCCATGGTTCTCAAATCCCACAAAGGGCTCAGGTGCCAGATCGGTTTTGACGGCTACGTTGCCGATCAGGCGATCGGAGCCACGTACGGTTTCTGCGGCAATGACCCCCAGACCCTCGATGCGATCTTCGCCCATATAGTACGAACGGCCGAGCAGCTGATAGCTGCCACAGATGGCAAGCAGCGAACCGCCATCCTCAACATAGGCCGCGACCTTGTCTTTTTGGGCGAGCAGCTCGTGTGCAACCGCCAGCTGGTCGCGGTCGGAGCCACCGCCCATCATGACGATGTCGGCGTCGGTGAGATCGAGCGTCTCACCCATACGGACCTCGTCCACGCGCACGGGAATGCCACGCCAGGCGCAGCGGCGCTCGAGGGCGATGACGTTGCCGCCGTCGCCGTAGAGGTTAAGGGCATCGGGATACAGGTAGACGATGCGCAGCGGGCGCGAAAGCTCGACTGGTGCGATGCCGACAGGAAGAGCGCTGCCGTCGGCACGGGCTACGGCGCGCCCGGCAACAGCGTCGGAAGTGGCTCCCTTCAGTCCGTTGAGCTCCTTGACCAGCGGCGGGAAGGCCGTGTAGTTGGCGACGGCATAGAAGGTATCATTGGCGGCCTCGTCTGCCACGGCGCCAATTGCCTGCGCGACGTCCGAGATAATCGCGGCATCGATGCCGGCGTACTTGAGGCGCACCTGCATGTCGTGCGCGCGCGTGCCTCCGGCAAAGGCGACAAGACCCGGCGTGTCGGCGATGCGCTCAAAGTCGACGTCGTAGATCCACGATACATCGTGTCCGTCGGCGTCGTTGTCGTTGAGGAAGAAAGCGCAGAGTCTGCCGCCTGCCGTCTTGATGGACTGGATTTGTCGATCAAAGCCTACGGGATTCTTAGCCAGGTTGGCCTCGACGGTGCGGCCGGCGATACCCCAGCGGCCCATACGTCCGCCGGCGGGGACGTAGGCATCGAGCGTGGGCTGCAGATGCGCCGGGTCCACGCCCAACTCATGTGCGGCAAAGAATGCAGCGGCAACGTTATAGACCATGTACAGACCGTTGTAGCGTGTGGCGATGTGTACGGCAGCCGCGTCGGGCGCAGATCCAAAGACCAGGTCAAAGCCGTAGCCGTCGCAGCCGAGCTCCACGCCCGTCACGCGACGGACAAGCGCAGGGCGGGCCCAGCCGCACGAGGGGCAATGGTAGGCGCCGAGCTGGCCGTATTGCACGTAGTCATACTCCAGCGGCGCGTTGCACTGTGAGCAAAAGCGCGAGTCGCTAATACGGTCGGACTCGGTGTTGGTGGCGCCGTCGATGCCAAAGGCGATGCTTGCATTGGGAACGCGTGCGGCGATCGCGGCACACAGCGGGTCGTCTGCGTTGTAGATGAGCGTTGTTGCCGGAGAGAGCTCCAACGCGTGGGCGATGACCTCCTGGGTGTGATCGATCTCGCCATAGCGATCCAGCTGGTCGCGGAACAGGTTGAGCAGCACGAAGTACGTCGGCTTGAGCTTGGGCAGGACGCGCACGGTGTAGAGCTCATCGCATTCAAAAACGCCCACGCGCTTGCCGCCGGCTCGCTTGAGGCCGCTGCGCGCCTCGAGCAGTGCACCCACCACGCCCGGCTCCATGTTGTTGCCGGCGCGGTTGCATACCACGGTGGCACCGCTGGCGGCAACAGCGTCGGCGATGAGGTTTGAGGTGGTGGTCTTGCCGTTGGTGCCGGTGATCACCACGCTGCGGTCGACAAGGCCAGCGAGGTCGCTCAGCAGCTCGGGGTCGATCTTCATGGCGATGCGGCCGGGGAGTACGCCGCCCTGGCGCTTAAGGATGGAGCGCAGCCCCCAGCGGGCGATATCGCTCGAGGTGCAGGCGAGAGATGAGCGGAAGTTCATGAAGCCGTTCCTAACGTGAATGACATGGTCGTGGCGTTTGCGCCGTTAAAAGCCGTAGCGGCGCGCAAACTCCTGGGCAAGCTGCGAAACGTCTTCACAGGCATTGGCCCAGGGGGCAAAGTCGGGGGTATCCGAGATGATGCCGTCGGCTTCCCAAACCGCCTGGTGCGAGAGATCCCAGGGGTCGCGCGGCTCGGGTCGGCAGGGAAGGTACGGCGTCTGGTACATGGGGTTCAGCAAGAAGAACGCGCCGCCCTCGCAGCGGTTGGCAAACTCACGCAGCGCGCGTGTCGCCGGGCGCATCTTGTTTGTTTTGAATAGCAGAATCGTGCGGCCGAGCAGATACCAAGGAGAGTTCTCGAGCGCGTCAGCCCCGATCTCTTCCTCGAGCTGGTGGGCCAGGGCAAAAAAGCCGTCCTGGTCTTCCAGACGAGCGAGGGCGAGCAACACGGTGCCTGCGGCTCGGGTGGGGTAGCCTTCCGCCTTAAGGACGCGGCGGGCGTAGTTGGCGGCAGCACGGTAACGAGCGCTCGCCATGCACAGCTGCGAGATGGCCTCGAGTGTGTGAAGCCACCCGATAAGAGTCGGCTCGCTCACGGTAAGGTCTGCTGCGGTGATACCGTCGGCCAAAACATTATTGGCCCAGTAGTGTGGGGCCTCCATATCGAACCCGGGCACGCTTTGCTGCAGGTAATCGGCCGTGGTCGCTTCGAGCTTCATCAGGTCGCCCAGGCAGGCATCGACGGGCGTGTCCGCCAAAATGATGGCGAGCAGCTGGGCATCGAGGACATACGCATCGATGCGGACGATCTTGAGCAGCTCATCGCGCATGTCGTCGAACAGGCGGTTGCGCGTCTGCTCGAACTCCTCGTCGCTGCCCATGTCCTCGATGCGATGGAGCTCGTCGAGCAGGTGGCGATGAACACCGGCGTAGGACAGCAGCGCCTGGGCATGCTCGGACTGCGCATACTTATGAGGGTTGACGTTCACGTCGTTATGGACAAGCTCGCGTGCTGCATCGGTGAGCTCGGGGTGCGACGCCAGATAGGTGCGCTCCAGGTAGGCGGGGATGTAGACGCTCGGATCCATTAGAGGTCTCCTCCCTTAAACGGCAAACCCTGCTCGGCCGCCCGCAGTATGCGCTCATCGATTTGGGAACGCACGATGTCGTTGGTGGCGACCCAGGCAGCAAAGCTGGCGTTGTCGGGGGCGCCCAGGCCCTCCTGCAGTACCGGCGTCGCCTCGGACAGCGCAAGGACAAGCTCGTCGGTGGAGCCCACACTCACATTGACGCGGGCATAGACGCCATCGGGAAACTCGGTTTGGAAGTAGAGTGCCTCGGCTGCGTGCGGACACGAGCGCACAAGGATACGCAGGTAGTGCTCGGCGCCCTCGTAGTCCAACTCGCGCCAGGCAGCGCTCATCAGCGCGATGAGCGTCCACGGGTCCAAGTCACGCTCCGCATCCTTGGGACGACGGCGCAGTGGGGTATTCGCGAGGTACGGCACGGAGTGTGCGGAGCGAAAACGCTTGAGCTCCTCGGCGGGGTATTCGAGCTTTGCCATGGCGAGCATCGCGGTGTGGCGGACACCAGCGGGGTCGTTGGGCGCAAAGTCCAGGCTGCGGTTTGCGGCTTCGAGCGACATGCGGTAGCGTCCGCTAATGAGGGCGCGCGATGCCAAGGCGGCAAGCCAGCGCAGATAGGGGCGGCGCGTAAGGTCGCCTGCGGCCTCGCGCTCGTAGGGATCCTGCGCTGAGGCGATTTTGAGCGCCAAGTCGTGCTCGACCTCATCGCACTTGGACACCAGGTACTGTACGTATTCCTCGTTGGAGTTGGCGGTGAGGGCCGTCAGCATGCGCTGGGCATCCCAGTTGGCCGGATCGAGTGCGGCCGCCTCGCGGAGCATGTTCTCGGCAGCTGCCTCTTCCTGCTCTGCCTGGGCATCGTCGGGGATAAAGGGAATGCGGTAGTCGACGGCCTCGACCACCTTGGCAATCAGATGCCCGGCGCGGTCGCGGTCGTGCACGATGAGCGGTGCGGGGTTGCGGGTGAATTGTTCCATCAAATGCTCTACGGCGGCACCGTCGGTGAGCGGGATATTGTCGCGGCGCAAGGCCTCAAGAACGAGGCGATGGCAATCCTCTTGAATGGGATCGAATGCCATGGGGCCTCCTTTGCTGCGGTTAGGGTTCAGATGTTTCTATATAAGGTTCTAGTTTACCCGCATGTGGCACACCGGGGGTGCCGCACTTGGACTTGCACCTTTGCACCACGAAGTCGGATGTCGCACAAATGTCGGCACCATGGACGGCCGAGTGGTATCACGGTGCCGCAAACGGTCGATTTTTGGCGGCGAACGGTGCATATTTTGGAGGGGCACCGTCCTGCCCGGGATATGTAGTCAACCTTGATAAAACGTTTGCCCAGCTTGGGAGTATGAATGCCGCACAAGGGTCTTCAGGGATAGAAAAAACGTTTCATCATTGGCGGCTTTAGGTGAATAACTGACCAACCAGAACGGTAAAATAGTGTTTGTCTGAGCGTTGAGACGTTTAGACATCGCGCATTGTCATCGCCGGCAACGCGCAAACCGGTCCTAACGGAGCCAATTGGGTGCTCCGTTATATACGCAAGTCTAAGAGGGGCTTGTTTAGGAGGCACAGTATGGGACGTTTTACCAATCCTCGCGATCTGTACTTTGGTGAGGGCGCTCGCCACGAGGTGAAGAACCTCAAGGGCAAGAAGGCCATCATCG
>CAJMRP010000067.1 GCA_905215765.1 uncultured bacterium | reverse complement strand
GACGCCGCCCTCTCAAGGCGGAGATCACCAGTTCGAATCTGGTACGGGCTACCACGCATCTGATACCCGGACTTCCCATGGAAGGCCGGGTTTTTTATTTTCAAACAACCGTCTGCAATTCCCGTTTGAACCAGAGCTTTGCGTTCTGCCTATGGCCCTTACGGGTACAATATCCAAGATATTTTGACTGTTAGAAGGAGTCTCATGACGGAGTCCTCTCAGCATACGTCTAAACCCCAGGTCGAGGTTGAGGTCTCGGGCGGCGATGACAATAAGAGCGCACGCCGCGGCGCCATCTTTATCGGCGTCGTGCTGGTTGGTTATATCGTCTATCTGGTGGTAACCGGGCAGATGGGGCAGTTCTGGGCCGCTATGTCGAGCGTCCAGGCGCCATGGCTCGTTGTTGCGTGTCTCTGCATGTTCATGTATCTGTTCTTTGGCATTGTGGCCTATGCGATCGCCGTCTGGCTCGACCCCGATTCACCCGTCGGCATCCGCGACCTGATCTCGGTCGAGGCGAGTGGCATCTTCTTTGGCAACCTGACGCCTATGATGATGGGCTCGACTCCCGCCCAGATCTACCGCCTGACCAAAGCGGGCCAAAATGTCGGCGAGGCCGGAGCAACGCAGTTCACGCGCTTTATCGTGTACCAGTTTGGCCTCGTTGCCTGGGGCGCTATCCTACTGCTTGCTCGCATGCCGTTTTTTGCCGAGCGCTATGGCGACATGACGTTGCTGTGCGTCTTTAGCTTTGGTGGGCACTGCTGCATCTTGCTGGGCATCTTCGCCGTCGCGCTCATGCCTAAGACCGTCACGCGCGTCGCCCATTGCATCATCAATTGGCTTGAGCGCATTGGTGTCTCGGCCACTAAGATCGAGGGATGGCGCACGTTTGTCGATGGCGAGATCTACTCCTTCTCCGAGAAGTTCAAGCTTTCAGCCGGACATTTTTCTTCCATGCTGCTCACGGTGGTCATCACCATGCTGCAACTCGCGTTTTTCTACCTCGTGCCGTATTTCCTGATGCTTGCCTTTAGCCACCACGAGGTCGACTTTTTCTCGGTCATGGCCGCGAGCGCCTTTGTCCAGCTGCTGAGCTCTGCGGTCCCCCTGCCCGGTGGAACTGGTGGCGCTGAGGGCGGCTTTGCATTGTTCTTGGGTCATTTCTTTGGGTCGGCTTCGACCGCTGGCTATCTGCTGTGGCGCCTCATTACGTTTATTGCGCCGACCATTTTGGCTGCGCCCCTGCTGGGCCTTAAGAGTGCCCACAACGAGAGCATCCATGCGCGCTGGGATCGCGTGATGCGCAAGCTCGGTCGCACGCCTCAAACGCCCTCTGCGCCCACAAAGCCCCACCCCACGAATGCTGTTACCGTTGATCCCAAGAAGCAGGCTCAGAAGGCTTCTGGGGCCGCTAAGCCGGCTCATAAAGCCTATGTGCGCCAGACAGGCGACGGTATTCGCGTATCTCCGTCGGCACTCAATAAGAAGAAGCACCCTAAGTCGCAGTAGGGCAGTCGTGCGTTCTTCATGATGCGGGGCATATTTGTGCTGTATGGGGGATAATCCTCTTACGTAGATTATCTCTCATCTGTTGATGAATGCTCGCATATCGAAGGGACACGCCCATGGCAACCAGCAAACCGCGTCTTGACCGCCGCATTGTTCGCAGCCGTAATGCCATCCTTTCGGCTTTCGAGCGCCTGCTCATGGAAAAGCCGCTGGCAGACATTACGGTGAGTGCCATAGCGCGCGAGGCCAATGTCGACCGCAAGACCTTTTACGTTCACTTTGGCACGGTTGACGGCCTGCTCGATGCCATTGCCGCCGATGTGGTGGAGATGATTGTCGACTCGGTCGAGAAAACGCTTGCTTCCATGGACGGTGACACCAGCGAGCGCGCTCTTGGCGCGGCGGCGACCTTCTTTAAAACCGTTAATGAGGCACTGTGCAACAACTTAGTGCTCAATCGTCAGCTGATCGAGAATATTCCGCTCGATGATTTTATGGCTCGTCTTCGTGCGCCGCTCGAACACGAGATTGCCGAGCGCGATCTGCTGCCCCAAGGTCTCAAGGACGAGATGTTCGAATACTATCTGGCGTTTTTGCTGTCGGGTATTATCGGTATCTATCGCACGTGGGCGCTGTCTGACGGTTCGGTTCCCATCGAGCGCGTCTCTGAGGTCGCCAACGATCTGACTCTCAACGGTCTGTCGAGTCTTGAATCTCGCTTCGAATAGCATCGATAATTCAACAACTTATAGAAGTTGCGGTGGAATAGGGATTGTTTTGGTTATTGGAAGGCCGTTCTGGTCCCTATTTCACCGCAACTTAGTAAAACTGTTTTGATGGTAAGGCGGAGCAGCCTCGAAGATGAGCCTCGAGACTGCTCCGCCTTATTTCTGAGCGTTTGTCGTGTGAAGCGGCATTAATCGCCGTTTTTGAGTATGCGGCCCTGTTTTTCGAACTTGTGCATGTCGCTATCGGCCATGCCCTGCGACTTGTCCTCGTGACGCTTGGCGTATAACGGATCGTCGGAGTCGTTCCAGATGCGGTCGGCGACAGGTGACCATGCCTCGGCGGCAGCCTGGGTCTTTTCGCGCAGCTGCTCGGGTGACTCCTTCTCGATTAGGTCGGTGCTCATTGCGCCACTCTCGGCGACCATTTTGGGCAGCACGTCGGGATTCTCGAGCATGGGGCATGGTTTGAGGTAGTTGTCGTTGAACGGCATGTTTTCGTAGTACTTCATAAAGAGGGGAGAGCGCAGCGCGTCGAGTAAGCTCACATCGTGGATGTTGGCGTTTGAGTAGTGGATGAACACGCACGGCTCCACGTCTCCGGCGGCGTTGATGTGCAGGTAGCGGCGGCCGCCGGCGATGCATCCGCCTACAAACTCGCCGTCGTTTTGGAAGTCGAGCGTAAACAGCGGCTTCTTCTCACGCATTTCGCGGATAAAGTGATACATGTGCTCGCGCTGCTCGGGCGTGGGCATGAGCTCGGAGGTTGCATTTCGGCCAACCGGCATAAAGTGGAAGTACCAGCAGAAGAGTGCTCCCTCGTCGATCATCCAGTCCATGTTCTCCTCGGTAGCAACCGTATCGGCATTGGCGCTGGTCCAACAGGTGGAGATACCAAATGGCAAGTCGCGCTCGCGCAGGAGTTTCATTGCGTGCTCGATCTTTGCGTAGGTACCCTCGCCGCGACGGGCGTCGGTGGTGTGCTCATTGCCCTCGGCGCTGATGGCGGGGACAAAATTACCTACGCGAATCATATCGTCGCAGAAGGCCTCGTCGATCAGCGTGGAGTTGGTAAAGCAGAGAAACACGCAGTCCTGATGTTTTTCGCAAATTCTGATCAGGTCGTGCTTGCGGACGAGCGGCTCGCCGCCGGTATAGATGTAGATATGCGTACCGAGCTCTTTGCCCTGCGTAACGATAGAGTCGATGTCTTCGAACGAGAGATTCTGCTTGTAGCCGTACTCGGCGGCCCAGCAGCCCGTGCAATGCAGGTTGCAGGCGCTCGTGGGATCGAGCAGGATGGCCCACGGAACGTTGCACTGGTACTTTTCGCGGTTCTTTTCCTGCTCTGGCCAAGCAAGCAGGTTGGCGTCGACAATGAGGGTCTTAAGCAGTTTGGTTCGCATCTGGGGATTAAGGCTGAACACACGCATGATCAGGTCATACCAATTGCCGCGGCTCTTGATGACATTGGTGAATGCCTCTCGCTGTACAGGAAATACGCGATTGGGGACCAGCTTGTTCACGAGGTCCATGATTTTGTCGATGTTTTCTTGCGGGTTGTCGTCGAGATAATCGATGAGCTTGTTAAGCGCTGCACGCTCTGCTGACTGTGTAAGCGACATGGGTATATCCTTTCACGTGTGCTTAATGTGTGATAATACCCACTTGTAGATTAAACGAAGTCTAAAGATTTGGAATGTGTCTATTCAACGAATCAATTTAATTTGGGGTGAAGCGTTATACGCCGACACCTTCTAAGTTGCGGTGAAATAGTGTCAGATGGGGATGCGGACGATTTCTTGGGCCGCGCCTAGGCGTATCCATTGGAATCCTCCGATGCGCCTTCGCACGCTCGCATGACCTCGATACCATGCGATCGTGCGAACTCGACGAGCTCTGCGTTGCGGGCGTTTATGGTGCCGAAGGCGGCGGGGCACACGATAAGGCGCGCGCAGTGGACGAGGAGCTCTTTGGCGCGGGCTATGGTTTTATCCCCGATCGGCTCGAAGGCGCGCTCGGCCACGCATTCCGTCGCCAGGTCGCGCGCGAGCTCGCAGTCGATGTCCCCTTCGTGCAGAACGCCCGCGTAGAACGCCTTGCCCTGCCGGATGAGCTGGCGAAACACAGCCGACCCCGTACCTGCGCCGGCGATGACGAACGTGTGCGCATCGCCGTGCGGGCGCCCAATTTCCACGCTGCCGAAGCGCTCGTTGAAGGTGCCATGTTGAAGGCCGTAGAGCTCGCCAATCGTCTCGCGCGTGAATATGTCCTCGGGTGCGCCGGCGCGGAAGACCCGGCCGTCCTTCACGCAAATCACCTTGTCGGCGCTTTTCTGCGCGAGCTCGAGTTCGTGGATGGACATGATGACAGCCACATTCCGCGATTTCGCAAGGTGGCGAAGTATTCGCAGCAGGTCGATCTGGTAGCGGATATCGAGATACGACGTGGGCTCGTCGAGCACGAGCACACGCGGATCCTGCGCGATGGCGCGTGCGAGCATGACGCGCTGGCGTTGCCCGTCGCTTATCTGCATGAAGTCGCGCTCGGCGAGCTCTTCCACATGTGCGGTTTTCATGGCCTCATCGACCCGACTATGGTCGTCGGGCGAGAGTGTGCCCATTCGCCCGGTGTAGGGATGCCTTCCCGCCTCTACGATATCGCGGCAGGTGAGGAGCTCGGTCCGGGGGCGATCTGTCAGCATAACGGCAAGGTTCCTTGCGAACTCCGCCGTCTTCCATCGGGAAATCTCCCGCCCGTCGAGCTCGACCGCGCCGGCAAGCGGTGCCAGATGGCGTGTGATGGTTTTCAAGATGGTCGACTTGCCCGAGCCGTTCGGCCCGATGAGCGCCACGACGTCGCCCGCGCGAACCTCCAGATCGACGCCTTCGACTACGACCTTCTTGTCGTAGCCCGCCGACAGGTCGCTTATGCGGAAAAGCGGCGCTCCGTCAGTCTGCGTTTCGACCGGGGTTTCGAGGTTCGACTCCGCTCGGAGGAGGCGTCCCGCGCGCAGTTCCGCACGAGTCGAAAGTGCCTTCTGGCGCTTTCGTGCGAGCTTAGGACTGTTTAAGCATGGAATGTCCCCTCCGAGCGTTTTGGGCTGCGGCACGAATTTCCCCATCTACCTCACCCGCTTCTTCAACATGAGTGCGATAACCACCGGCGCGCCGAAGATGGCGGTGACGGCGCTGATGGAAAGCTCGACGGGGGAGAACAGCGTGCGCGCGATCAAATCGCAGCCCGCGCAGAAGATGGCGCCTCCCAAGAAGCACGCAGGAATCACGCGGATGGGCTTCGACGACTTCAGCGCCGACTTAACGAGATGCGGAACCGCGATGCCTACGAACGACACCGGACCAGCGAACGCGGTCACGCAGGCGGAGAGCATGCTCGCTAGAAGGACGAGCACCACGCGGAAGCGTGCGACGTTCACGCCGACGCTTTTCGCGTAGGCTTCTCCCAGCTGGAAGGCGGAAAGGGGCTTCGATATCGCGAATACGCATGCGCTCACGGTGATCACCACGACCGCGATGACCGCGACGTCGTCCCAGCTCGAACCCGAGAAGCTACCCAAAGACCAGTTGTGCAGGTTCACGATGGACTGGTCGTCGGCGAAGGCGATGAGGAAGTTCGTCGCCGCCGAGCAGATGTATCCCACCATGACGCCCGCCACGATGAGCATGGCCATGGAACTTATGCGCCGTGCGATGAGGAGCACGAAGCCGATGGTGATAAGCGATCCCAGAAACGCTGCGGCCACCATGGCCGGCGAGGACGTGGCCTGGTTCGCGCCCAGAAGCACGATCATCGTAAGCGCGACGACGAACTTTGCGCCCGAGGAGACGCCCAAGATGAACGGGTCGGCGATGGGGTTGTTGAAAAACGTCTGCAGCAGGAACCCGGAGAGCGAAAGTGCCCCGCCGAGAAGCACGGCTGAAAGCACGCGCGGCAGGCGAATCTCCCAGATGACCTGGCTTTCCATGGAATTGGCCGCGCCGCCCGAAAGGATGCCGGGGATGTGGTCTGCGGGCACGAGCACGCTCCCGATGCACAGGTTGGCCCCGACGAGCACGATGAGAACAACAGCGAGCAGCGCCGTCACGACGCGACACCGCGCGGCGCGCCCCGATTCGTCGTATGTCATGGAAAGCCGGCTTCTCATGACGCTAGCCAAGCTTCCTCAGATAATGGAAGTCGCTCGCGTCATCGCCGGTGAACGCCCCGTGCAGCTCGTCGATAATGTCGGCGGTAGAAGTCATCTGCTGGTACATGTCGGCGCTTGTGACCCAGACGTTGCCGTTCTTTACAGCTTTGAACTGCGACAATAGCGCGTTTTTGCCTACGAAGTCTTTCAAGGTGGCAACCGATTCGTCGATGGTGCCGTTGTAGACGATGATGTCGGCATCCTTCGCCGTCGCGTAGAAGCGCTCCATTTCGAGCGTTACTGACGAACCTGACGTCGACGCCTTCTGCGCGTCATCGAGCGCGTAGCTGCCGCCTGCAAGCTCGATCATCTGCGCCACGTAGTCGCCCGCCCGCCGCGTGACGGCGGCCCCGTTCGAGTTAATGTAGAAATACGCCACGGTTTTACCTGACGACGCGAGCCTCGACGTTTGCTCGACGCGGGCCTTCTGCTCGTTGAACAGGTGCGCGGCCTCGTTTTCCTTGTCGAACAGGACGCCGAAAAGCTTAATCCACTCGACGCGCCCGAGTGCTTCGGGCTCGCTCGACGACTGTTCGGTGAGCACGACGAGCCCGAGCTTCTGCAGCTTTTCCTTCACATCGGGCGTGTGGTTGATCATGGTGTTCTCGATGGCGAGCGTGCAGCCCGAGGCCGATATTCGCTCGTAGTCGGGCGCGCTGTACTTGCCGCCGTAGGCGATCGCCCCACTTTCGAGCGCGCTTTTGAAGCCCCCGACCGAGCAATCGTCGGCCTTCGTGCCCGACATGAGGATATTGTCGTTCGCATCGAGCGCGTCGACCAGGCACATCGTCGCCGACGACACGAGGTACACCTTGTCGGCGGGGCGCCTTATGACCGCGATGTCGGAGCTCAACCCATCAGGTACCTTTGCATTTTGCGGCACCACGAGGAAGCGCTCCCCGTTCGAAACGCAGATAAGCCGCAGGCCGCCTTCGAACTTGTCGACAGTGAAGTGCTCGGCGTATTCAAGCTGAAGCGTCCCCGTCGGCTTCCAGCCGCAGCCCAAATCGGCGTTGTGGAAGTCGGCCGCGGCGTTTGAAGCCGTTCCCGCAGGGGAGCCGCCGCTTGCATCGTCGCCCGATTTCTCCTTCATGGTGGATGAATCGAAGTGGAGCGTGTAGTCGATGGTGTGCGGCGTCGACATGGCGACGGTCTCGGCCGACACGGCGATGTCCTCGTCGAGCGTGACGGGTATCTCGAACGTGGAGTTGCCGCCGTCGTTCACGGGCGCGTAGTCCACGCCGTCGGCGGTCATCTTGTCGTAGTTCGAACTCGACCAGGTGATGGTCGCGGTGTAGGTGTCGCCATCCTTCACAATTGTGGTCGGTGAGGCGATGCTTGCGCGTCCTGACCCACCGGAAAGCGAGACGCTCACAGTGTATTCCTGAGAGCCCGCCGTGCCACCGGTCGCGTTCGGGCTCGCACTGCACCCCGCGAAGGGAAGCGCGAGCAGGGCGACGAGAACGCAGGCGATCGCGCGCGCCGCGATGCTGCGGCGCTTCCTGTTTTCCCCCTTGGGAAGAATCGACCGCATGGCGTTACTTCAGTGCGTCGGCGCGCAGATCGACGCCGGCGGATTCGAATACGAGCGTGCGGTCGTACCACCGCTCCCTTTTAATGCTCCACGCAGCGCAGGCGGTGTCCTTGTCGAGCGCTTCAACGGGCACGTCGTAGGTGTACTTGCCTTCCGCGTTTTCCACATAGGGGATGAAGTCGGCCTCGCTCGCGGCGGCAGCCTCGTCGCCCGTGCCCATGAAGAGCTTGCCGTAGCCCGTGCCGGAAAGCGTCATCACGCAGTGCATGGAGCCGTTTTCCACGATGAGCTGGGCGTCCACAATTCTGAACATGTTCGAGCTGGAATCTACGGTGATCGGATAGGTGCCGTCGGCCACCTTGTCGGCGGTGATGGGGGCAGCGCTTGCGCCCTCGGGCGCATCGGCCGCCTGTTCGGTCTTTTCCTGGGAATCGGCATCGCTTGCCTTTGCGCTGTCGATTGAATTTCCGCCGCAGCCGGCGAGCGAGAACGCGAAAAGCGTCGCTGACAGGGCGAAGGCGAGGGTTTTCTTCAACATGGAGGGGGTTCCTTTCAATCGCTTCGACCGCCCGCGCCGTGCGGTGGGCGGGCGGGATGCGAATGCAACGGGCATGCGCCGTCAGTCGGGGAAGGCGCATGCCCGTTGCACGGGGACGCGACCGGCGCCCCCGTGCGCGGCGAGTTTACAGCTTGGCGATGGCGTCGTCCACGTGCGAGACGTAGATGTCGTCGACCGCGACGTTCTGTCCCAGACCCTGGAGCAGGCATGTCACTTCGAAGCCGGCGGCCACGAACTTCGCAGCCCAGCTGTCGGGGTCGGTCTCGTCTGCCATGTCGTTATTCGCGTGGTCGCCCGCGACCACCATGAACGGCGCGAGCACGGCCTTCTTGTAGCCTGCGGCGCTCGCGGCGGCGATAACATCCTCGCAGGTCGGTTCAGCCTCGACGGTGCCGACGAAGAACTGCGTCAAGCCCTCGTTCTTAAACACTTCCTGCATCTTGGCATAGTCGGCGTTGGAATCGGCTTCGGTGCCGTGGCCCATGAGGCACAGCGCCGTTTTGCCGTCGTCGAAGGACGCCATGTTCTCCTTAATGGCTGCGGCCACCTTCTTGTAGTCGTCGTCGGAGGTGAGCAGCGGGTCGCCGAGCGAGATTTTGTCGAACTTGTCGGCGTACTTGTCGAGCTCGTCTTTCACGTCGGTGTATTCCAGGCCACCCATGAGATGCGTCGGCTGCACGACGATTTCCTTTACGCCGTCTTCCACGCAGCGGTCGAGCGCCTCGGTCATGTTGTCGATCGTGATGCCGTCGCGCTTCTTCAGCTTGTCGATGATGATCTGCGCGGTGAAGGCGCGGCGGATGTCGTAGTCCTGCCAGTACTTCTCGCGGATAGCGTCTTCGATGGCGCCGATGGTGATGTGGCGCGAGTCGTTGTAGCTCGTGCCGAAGCTCGTGACGAGGATGACCGGCTTCACGGCCTTCTCCTTTTCGCTCGATTTCTCGGAACTCGCAGAGGTGCTGGAGCAGCCCGCGAGCGCGAATCCGGCGAGCGCGACGGCTCCGGTTGCTGCGGCGCCCATGAAGCCGCGGCGTGACATCTGGTCGGACATGGTTTTTCCTTTCCTCGGTTTGCCGGTCCCCCGGCGACAGTTGCTTGTCGGCACAAGCGAAAGAAAAGCGCACCCCTCGGGGTTCACAAGGAGCTAACGCCACGGCGATGCCGTGAGGAAAAGGCGAAGCAGTCTGGCTTGGGGCGCGAGGCGGTTCGCCCGCGCGTCCTATACAGTAATGTCCCTTGCCCAGGATTCCCACCTGGTTCCCTCCGCAAGCCAGCGCGGGCTGTGCGGGCGCCGCGCCGGTCATTTCCTTTTATCCGATTGTCATATGCTCGTTGCCGAATCTTTTACTATGATAGTGGGCACTTGTGAACGTGTCAAAGCCAGGGCGGGCGGCATTGCGCCTCCTGCCTGCGTATTTGCGCCGATTGCCGCCGCAGGCGCCGTGTTTTGCCCGCTGCGCGAATGGCGGCGTAAACGGTTGCGATGAGAAACGGGAAGGGAAGGCTCGGATGATTCATATCGTTGGCGCAGGCTCGGGCGCCGCCGACCTTATCACGCTGCGCGGGGCGCGCCTTCTGCGCGCGGCCGACGTGGTCGTTTGGGCGGGGAGCCTTGTGAACCCCGAGCTGCTCGCCGAGTGCAAGGAATCCTGCGTCGTCTACGACAGCGCGCACATGACCTTGGAGGAAGTGCTCGACGTGATGTGCGCGGCGGATGCGCGGGGCGAGGAAGTGGTGCGCCTGCACACGGGTGACCCGTGCCTATACGGCGCCATCCAGGAGCAGATGGACGCACTCGATGCGCGCGGCGTGGACTACGAGGTGGTGCCCGGCGTGTCGAGCTTTTGCGGTGCCGCGGCGGCGCTTCGCCAGGAATACACGCTGCCGGGAATCAGCCAGTCGGTCGTGATCACGCGGCTTTCCGGACGCACCCCCATGCCCGCGGGAGAGGGCAT
>CAJMRP010000066.1 GCA_905215765.1 uncultured bacterium | reverse complement strand
GAGGGCAAGGCCATCGCCGCCAACGTGCTCAAGGCGCTCGACGCCGTGGCCGAGGAGGAGGCCGAGTTCGGCAACTCGCCGCGTTCCATCGCGCTGGCCTTCGACCGCTTCTTGGCGGGCAAGGAGGCCCCGGGTGCCCTCAACGAGGAGGGCGACGGCGCGGTGCGCATCATGACCGTGCATGCGTCCAAGGGTCTGGAGTATCCGGTCGTAGCGGTTGCCGAGTGTTTTGGCGTGCGCAAGCCGTCCGGTGCGGCTCAGATGGGGCGTGTCGAGGGCGGAGCGCAGGTCGTGGCACTGCCAGCTCGTTTTGATGGCGTTAAGCTTGCCGATGGGACCTTTGTGAAGGGCGATGACGTCAAAAAGCAGTTTGAGCATGCGTTTAAGGGCAAGGGCACGTCGCTGTGGCTGCCGCCGGAGCTCATGGAGGACGTCTGTGCGACGGGTTCTCCCGCCGAGGCATTTGCTCGCCTGCGCAACGACGACCTGCAGCTTTCGCTCGAGGAGCGGGCTCGCTTGCTCTACGTTGCCATGACGCGTGCGCGCGAGCTGGTGATCTTGGCGATGGATGCCGGCGTGAGCCGTGACAAGGTGGCGGCGCCGACCTTCGACGTCGAGACCGATCTGACCTACGATGTGCTGCGCCGTATTTTGCCGACCGATGCTCTGGATATGCCGCAGCTCGATGCCGACCGCTTGGTGTTCGACAACTCCCAGCTGGGCGACTACGAGCTCATTTCGCTCGCGGGCTTTACCTTTGGCGAGCAGACGTTTGAGGCCAACGCTTCGCTGGATGCCGAGGGCAGGCTTGTTCGTGGCGATGCCGATACGGATGCTGCCGACGATTTGGCCAGTACAATCGTCCCCGGTCCTGTCGACCCCAAGCCCGATTCGTTCGAGCTTGTGTATCCCCAGGCAGTGGACATGCGCATGGGCATCTGTCCGTATCCGATGCGTGACTCGTATAGCTACTCGTCAATCGCCGCGGCACTCCATGCCGAGACGGAAGACCGTGCCGCCGAGGCTCGTGTTCCCATGGACGAGGCCGGCGATGATGCGGAGTCGGATGGTTCCGAGATGACGGACGCAGACGTGGCCGCTGTCGAGCCCGCCGGCAATCCCATGGCGCTGGGCTCGGCCTTCCACGCCGCCTGCCAGTGGCTCATCGAGATGGGTGCCGATGCGCTGCCCGCTGAGCGTGCCGACGCCCTGGCTCGCCTGTGGCACCTGACGCCAGAACAGCGCGAGCGCTTCGATGTCGCTCTGGAGCGCTGGCTCAAGTCGTCGGTTCGTGCCGAGCTGTTCGCGTGGCCGTGCGTTCGCGCCGAGGTGCCGTTCTTCTCGCTGGGCTGCGAGGACGAGGACATCGCCCGCTACGGTGCATATGCCGAAGGCGCCATCGACGCTTTGGCGACCGACCCGGCCGATCCGTCACGCGCACTGGTCATCGATTACAAGACGGGTGGCACGCCGGATGAGACGCCGGACCAGCTGCTCGAGAAGCACGCCCTGCAGGCGCGCGTCTACGCCGACGTGTTGCACAAGGCGGGCTTTGAGACGGTGACGGTCAAGTTCGTTCGCGTGGAGCAGGCGAATCCAGCCATCTTCGTCGAACCCGCCGAACCTCAAGTAGTCATCTACAATCTCTAGCCCTCAGATAACTTGCGGTGGAATGCGGACTGTTTTGGCCAAAAAAGCCGCCAAACAGTCCGCATTTCACCGCAACTGCAAGAGGAGCCGTGTTGGTTTGGCTAGGTTCGGGTGCTGTCCGTGCCGTGGGGTAAAATCGTTCAGTCAGAACACGAACCCGCATCGGAGCTCATCACATGGCATTCGTCCATCTGCACAACCACACTGTCTTTTCCATGCTCGACGGCGCAACCCGTATCCAGGATATGGTCAACCGTGCCGTTGAGCTGGGCATGCCCGCCGTGGCCATTACCGACCACGGCTACATGTATGGCGTGCCCGATCTGGCGCTGGCCTGCGACGCCGTCAACCACAACACGCCCGAGTACAAAACCTGGAGCCACGACAAGGCCTTCTTGGAAAAGGACCGCCGCGACGAGCTGGTGGAGCCCGACCCCGAGGCAAACCCGCGTGAGCATGCCCAGTACGTCAAAGACATGGCCATGTGGGACGAGAAGGGCAACATCGACGAGCTCAAGCCGCCCCTGGTCATCAAGCCCATCTTTGGCTGCGAGGTCTACTTTACGCCGGACGAGACCCTTGCCCGCGACCACAAGCCCGAGCTCTACCATATGATCCTCCTGGCCAAAGACCAGGAAGGCTACGTCAACCTGATGCAGACGGTCTCCGAGGCCGCCGTGCAGGGCTTTTACTACAAGCCGCGCGTGACGCTCGACAACCTGCGCCGCCATGCCAAGGGCATGATCTGCACGAGCGCCTGTATCGCGGGCATCATCCCCAAATACATCGACCGCGGCGACATGGAAGGCGCCATCAAGTGGGCCGAGACCTTCCGTGATACCTTCGAGCCCGGCGACTTCTACATCGAGATCCAGGAACACGGCATCACCACCGACAACGGCCTGACTGACGAGCAGATGGACCGCACGCTCATCGATATCGCCAAGCAGGTGGGCGTCAAGGTCATCGCCACCAACGACTTCCACTACCTGCGCCGCGAGGATGCGCCCGTGCAGGACGTCATCATGTGTATTGGCATGAACGCCAAGGTCGACGACCCCAACCGCATGCGCATGACCGGCTCGGAGTTTTACATGAAGACCGAGGAGGAGATGCGGGCGATGTTCCCGTATTGCCCCGAGGCCTGCGACAACACGCTCGAGATCGCCGACAAGTGCTACGTTGAGCTGGACTGGGACTCCATCATCCTGCCGCGCTTCCCGTTGCTCGATCCCGGCGAGACGCATGAGAGCCAGTTCCGCCGCGAGTGCGAGAAAGGTCTGCGCCAGCACTATGGTGACGACTGGGCCACACGCGAGATCGGTGGCGTCAACATCAAAGAACGCTTTGAGTACGAATACAAGGTCATCTGCGACAAGGGCTTTGCCGCCTACTTTTTGATCGTTGCCGAGTACGTGCAATGGGCCAAGGACAACGGCATCGGCGTCGGCCCCGGCCGTGGCTCGGCCGCCGGCGCTATCGTCGCCTACGCCATGAACATCACCGCGTTCGACCCGCTCGAGAACGGCCTGATGTTCGAGAGGTTCCTGTCTCCTCAGCGTACCGAGATGCCCGATATCGATATGGACTTCGACGATGAGCGGCGCCTCGAGGTCGTGGAGCACGTTCGCCAGCTCTACGGCCCCGAGAAGGTCACCCACGTCATCACCTACTCGACCATTAAGGCCAAGCAGGCCATCAACGACGCCGCGCGCGTGCTGGACTATCCGGTCTACATGGGCCAGCGCCTGTCCAAGATGGTCTCGAGCGACCCCAAGGTCAAGCTCAAGCAGGTGCTCGAAAAGCAACCCGGCAAAGAGGATCTGTTTAACCCCGATTTTGCCGAGGCCTATAAAAAGGACGACGACGCTCGCCGCATCATCGACACGGCGCTCTCGATCGAGGGCCTCACTCGTGGCGAGGGCGTGCACGCGTGCGCCGTTTTGATCTGCCGTGACCCCGTCAACGAGCACGTGCCCACCAAGCTCGATACCAAGGGCGGCGTCGAGATTACCCAGTACGAGGGCCATACCGTTGCCGACATGGGCCTGCTCAAGATGGACTTCCTGGGCCTGCGCACGCTGACGGTTATCTCCAAGGCCAAGGCCAACATCAAAAAGAACTTCGGCATCGACATCAAAGAGGAAGAGATCCCCTTTGACGATCCCGAGATCTTTAAGCTCATGGGCTCCGGCCACACCGCCGGCGTCTTCCAGGTCGAGTCCGCCGGCATGACGGCCACGATCAAGAACATGAAGCCCACCGAGTACAAACACGTCGTAGCATTGATCGCCCTGTACCGCCCGGGCCCGTTGGGCGCCGGCATGGTCTCGTCCTACATCAACCGTATGAATGGTAAGGAGCCGGCGGTCTCCTACGACGACCGCCTGGACGACATCCTGGGCGAAACCTACGGCACCATGGTCTACCAGGAGCAGGTTATGCTCATCTCCGTCGAGATGTGCGGCTTCTCCAAGGGCGAATCGGACTCGCGTATCCGTAAGCCCGTGGCTAAAAAGAAGATCAAACTGCTCACGTCAACGGTGCTCCACTGGGAGGATGGCTCGGACGAGACCACCTACGACCACTGGATGAACGGCGCCATCAAGAACAACTACACGCGCGAGGTCGCCCAGAAGATTTGGGACGATGTTCTCGAGTTCGCGTCCTACGCCTTTAACAAGTCGCACTCCGCCGGCTACGCCATCCTGGTTATGCAGACGGCGTGGCTCAAGGCGCATTATCCGCACGAGTACATGGCGGCCGTTCTGACGTCCTATACGGGCAAGACCGACAAGATCGTGCATTACGTCTCGGCGTGCCGTCACGACGGCATCCCCGTGCTTTCGCCAGATGTCAACGAGTCCGGTACCGAGTTCACGGCTACCAAGGAAGGCGTGCGCTTTGGTTTGGCTGGCATCCGCGGCGTGGGCACCGGCGTGGCGCAGGCGATTATCGCCGAGCGCGAGGCGGGCGGTCCGTTTAAGACGCTGCACGACTTTGTCGAGCGCGTGGACTCGAGCCAGGCCAACCGCCGTGTGATCGAATCGCTCATCAAGGCAGGCGCCTTCGACTCCACGGGGTATCCGCGTCGCCAGATGATGCACTTTGTGGATAAGAACAACCCTGAGAACATCATCGATGCCGCGGTAAAGCGCCAGAAGGACCGCGCGAGCGGCCAGACGTCGTTCTTCGACATGTTTGGCGACGTTGAGGGCTCGGGCTTTGAGGTGAGCGTGCCCGATCCGGACGGCCAGGAGTGGGACCGCCACCTTAAGCTGAGCCAGGAGAAGGAGGTTCTGGGCATCTATGTCTCGGACCACCCGCTGCGCCCGTTTGAGTATGCACTAGCCAAGGCACGCGACTTCTCGTTCTCGCAGATCGACACTGGCTACGAAGTTCAGAATCCTACGGGCGGTACCATCAACCAGGAGATTCCCGAGGGCAAGGCGCTGTGGTGGGCCGGCATGGTCTCGAGCGTGTCCAAGCGCGTGACCAAAAACGGCGACCCCATGGGCATCGTGCAGCTCGAGGACATGGAAGGCGAGGCCACGGTCGTGGTGTTCCCCAAGACCTACAAGGAGGCCGAGGGGTACCTGTACGGCGAGGTCGATCCCGAGACCGGTGCGCAGCTGTCCGATGCGTTTGTGCGCATTAAGGGCAAGCTCGAGCGTTCGGACCGCGGCGACCAGATCATCGCGCAGGAGATCGTGCCGCTTGAGCTTAACGAGGAGAACAACAAGCCCAAGGTGTTTGAGGTCATGGTGCCCAACAGCCGCTTTAGCCAGGGCAATATGGCGCGTCTTGCCACGGTGCTTACCGCCAACCCGGGCGGCGACCGCGTGGAGATCTTTATCGAGCAGGTGGACGGGCGCGTACTGCGTGCCGAGGTACCGGCCAAGGTCAACGCACGCTCGATTCCGCTGCTGGCAGAGGCAAAGGCCATCGTCGGCAACCAAGGCCGCGTGACGGTTATCTAAGCTACCCCGGGTGAGATTGGAGGAAGTGATGGCGCAGGGGACGTTTGTGCAGGCGCTTCGCAAAGAGGCGGCGTTGAGCGGCACCTTTATGAAGGGGCGTTCGCTCATGCTCAACGGCGCCGTGCTGTCGATCGAGGACAGCGGCTCGCGCTTCTCCAAAAACGTGACGGTTGAGGGCTCGGTGCGCGGTTCGCGCGGCGACCTGTACAAGACGCACGTGGCGCTCGACATGGACGAGCGCGAGGTGATCGACTACGACTGCGATTGCCCCGCCGCCTATCGTTACCCCGGTATGTGCAAGCACGCTATTGCCACAGCTCTGGCGTATTTGGATGCCAGCGGCGCCGAGCCCGTCGAAGGTTTGCGCACGCCGGTCCGCACGTTTACGGCGCAGCCGAAACAGCCTGCGCGCACCGCGCCCAAAGCGCCGGCCGTCAATCCCAACTTTCCCTTTCCGGCGCCCGTTCCCACGAGTCCCAGCCTCATGGCAGCGCTCTCCGATCTTTCGGACGCGCGCATGGATGAGCTGGCGAGCATGCGCCGCAAGCTCGCCGGCAGTGTGGATCCCGATGCCCCCAAGGCGGTGTTGGAACCCTCGCTGGTGCCGTACTACAATCCACTGTTTGCCGACCGCTTTAGCTGGGCGCTCGAGCTTCGCATTCGCTGTGGATCGGTCTCCTACGTGGTCAAGGACATCGACGGCATGGCCGATGCCTACGTGCGCGGTGGCACCTTCTCGTACGGCAAGAAGCTCACGTTTGTCCATACGCCCGAAGCCTTCGAAGACGTGTCGACAAAGCTGCTCAACCTTGTCGTGACGACAGTTGCTTATCTCGATGACATCACAAGCTCGCGTTCGGCGTCGTACGACTTTGCCCGCAGCGGTTTTGTCGCCGAGCGTCAGTTGCCGCTGTCCGAGCATAGCATCGTATATGTGCTGGACCTGTTGCGCGGTCAGACCATCTCTTTTGAGCCCGCCTGGTCGCGGGGGACGACGACGCATCGCACCTATGACGTGGCGGTTGAGATGCCTCCGGAAGGGGAGGACGAGGCGCTGTCTAAGCGCCCACCGCTCCTTGCCGCCAAAATCGCGCCGGCGGCTGGTGGCAGCTACGATCTACGCCTGCCGGCCGATGCATACTGCTTTGCTTCGGGCGACGTTGCCTATCTGGTCGACACCCGCCGTGCGCGCCGCGCCGATGTAGCGTTTGCCCAGCATGCGGCACCGTTCCTATCGCGCTTACTGCCCTGTCGCACGCCGATCCATATCGCTGTCGACCAGGTGGGGGAGTTCTGCCGTATGGCGCTGCCCATTTTGCGCGACTACACCGACCTTACCGCGCCCGCCGCGCTCGACACCGTGGCGCCCGAGCCGAGCTTTGCCATGGCAATCGGTGTCGACGACGGGCTCGTGACCTGCAAGATTACGGTTTCCTACGGCGACTGGTCGGCAGATCTCTTTAGCCTGGGTGCTCCGGGAAGCCCCTTCGAAGAACAGCGCCCGGGCGTGCCCCCTCGCGACGAGGTGGCGGAGTTTCGCGTTATGGACACGGCGGCCCTGTATTTCGACTTTTACGAGGGCGGCCTGGCGTTTGAGGAGCGCGACGACGAGAGCCTGTTCTGCTTGCTGACCGAGGGCCTGTCTGCCCTGTCCGAGCTGGGCGAGGTCATGCTCAGCGACCGCCTACGCCAGATCTCGGTGCGCCCTGCGCCCAAGCTTTCGGTGCGTGCCACCGTCAAGAGCAACCTGCTCGATGTTGAACTGGGCGCGAGCGGTCTTTCGGCGGCAGATCTTGCCATCTACCTCGACTCCTACAAGCGCCATCAAACGTTTGCGCGCCTTACGTCCGGCGACATCATTCGCCTGGACGAGGGCGCTCGAGCCGCGTTTGGCCTCGCCGAGGACCTGGGCGTCGATGCCGTCGACCTGCTCGACGGCGTGTCGCTTTCCGCATCGAGCACCCTGTTCGTCGATAGCATGCTCGCACGCACGCCCGCGCTCGAGGCCGATCGTGACGCCGCGTTCCGCCGTACCGTCGAGCGCCTGGACACGCTCGGCAAGATGGACTTTACGGTACCCGCCTCGCTCAAGGCCACGCTGCGTGGCTACCAGGTCGACGGCTACCAGTGGCTCGGCTCGCTTGAGCATCTGGGCCTTGGCGGCATCTTGGCCGACGACATGGGCCTGGGCAAAACGCTCCAGATGATCGCGCATATCCTGGCGCGTGTGGAAGCGGGGGACATTAAGCCCACGCTTGTGGTGTGCCCCGCGTCGCTTGTGTACAACTGGACCGCCGAGCTGGAGCGCTTTGCCCCGTCGCTCGATGTGTGCGCCATCGTGGGCGCCAAGGCGCAGCGTCGCGTGCAAATCGCCGGCGTGGCCGAGCATAACGTGGTCGTGACGTCGTATGACCTTATGCGGCGCGATATCGACGAGTACGTCGAGCAGGACTTTGCCCGTGTGGTGCTCGATGAGGCCCAGTACATTAAAAACCCGCTCACCCAGGTGGCGCGCGCCGCAAAGCGCCTGCCTGCCGGCGTGCGCTTTGCCCTGACGGGCACGCCCATCGAAAACCGCCTATCCGAGCTCTGGAGCATCTTCGACTTTTTGATGCCGGGCTTACTTGGCACGCGCGAGTCGTTTGCCAAGCGCTTCGAAAGCCCAGTCGAGCACGCCGAGGGCGACAGCGCCGCCCGCCTGCAGGCGCTCGTGTCGCCGTTTGTGCTGCGCCGCGTCAAGGAAGACGTGGTGGCAGACCTGCCCGAGAAGATCGAGGACACTGTCATGGCGCAGCTTGCCGGCGAGCAGCGCAAGCTTTACCTGGCAAACCAGGACCGCATCGCCCAGCAGGTGCAGCACCGCGAGGCATCCGAGTTTAAGAAAGACAAGCTCAAGGTGCTTGCCGAGCTCACCAAGTTGCGCCAGATCTGCTGCGACCCGCGTCTGCACTACGAGGATTACAAGGCGGGGAGCGCCAAACTCGATACGTGCATGGAGCTCGTGCACGGCGCACTCGACGGCGGACATCGCATCCTGTTGTTCAGCCAGTTTACGGGTATGCTCGATATTATCGGTAAGCGCCTGGCCAAGGAGGACATCGCCTTCCTTAAGCTCACGGGCGCTTCGTCTAAGGAGAGCCGCGCCAAGATGGTCGCGCAGTTCCAAGCGGGCGAGGTTCCGGTCTTTTTGATTTCGCTCAAGGCGGGCGGCGTGGGCCTTAACCTGACGGCTGCCGACGTGGTCATCCACTACGACCCGTGGTGGAACGTGGCGGCGCAGGACCAAGCGACCGACCGTGCACACCGTATTGGTCAGCAACATACCGTGACCGTGTACAAGCTCATCGCCAAGGACACGATCGAGGAACGCATTATGCAGATGCAGGAGTCCAAACGCGACCTGGTCAACAGCGTGCTCGGCGGCGACGGCATCTCGTCGGCGCTGTTTACCCGCGAAGATGTTCTGGCGCTGCTGGGCGGCGACGGTCGCTAGCCGCGCGCGGGGTGGGACTGCTGGAGTGGGCAGGACGGTCGACGCATTTTGGCCCGACCGCTTGCCTGGTCCGTTATGTGTTCATTTGCAATGCCGTGGATGGTTTGTCTGCCTTTGGGCATAAGAACCATCAAGAACATTGGCACATCAGCAAAGGAGAACATCATGGCGAAATTCTTTAAGGACCCCGACGGCAAGCTCATCGCTGCCCTTGGCGACGACGTTGCGACCCCTGCCGGTTGCACGGAACTGACTGCAAACACTGAGGACGCGGCGCACGAGAAGCACGTGCCTGTTGTCGAGACCGAGCGTGACGGTCACGTGATTCGCGCACGCGTTGGCTCGGTCGAGCACCCCAGCCTGCCCGAGCACTACATTGAGTGGATCGCCCTTGAGGCCGAGGGCCGCTTAGAGGTTCATTACCTTGAACCCGGCATGAAACCCGCGACGTTTTTCGCGGGCGGCTCCAAGACCGGTACCGTCTATGCCTACTGCAACCTGCACGGGCTGTGGTCCGCGACATTCTAGGAGCGCGCCCCCGCTCGGGGTATCATAGCTAGCATATGCACATGCAAGCGCCGACTGCATTATGCGGCCGGCGCTTTTACTACGATTTCGATGGTTTACGACGGAAAGGGCTGGGCCATGAAGCTCGCGCTTGCACAGATCGATATGCGCCTGGGTGATATTGAGGGCATTTGCGGCCGCATCGAGGACCAGGCTCGTCTGGCCCACGAGCGCGGGGCGCGCGTGCTGTGCGTTCCGGCTCCGCTCTTTATGGGCGCCATGCCCGGTGGCCTGGTGGGCGCTGCCGACTTTGAGCACGACGTGCTTGCCGGTTTGACTGGTGTCGCCGAGCGTATCCAGGAGCTTGACATGATCTGCATCGTGCCCGCGGCGGTTTCGTTTGAGGGCCAGCCGCTGCTCGACTACATGATGCTCAAGGACGGTCATGTGGTGCCGGCGCGTTCGAGCATTGCCCTGCAGCGTGGCGAGAACAACGACACACGTTGGGCGCCGCCGGTATTCGACGTGGACGGCGTGCGCATCGCCGTGATTTTTGACTTGGACCGCGAACTCGAGATGCTGCCGACCGGTGTTGACCTCATTGCGTATTTCCAATTCAACGCGTTTGACATGACCGACCGCGAGACTGCCGCCATTGCTGCCGTTCGCAGCGGCGCCTACCGCAAGATCGCATCCAAGCGCAGCGTGTGGTTTGCCTGCATGGCGCCGGTCGGTGCCTATGACGAGTCGGTGTATACTGGCGGTTCGTTTGTGCTCGACGACTGCGGTCGCGTGGTGGCCCAGGCGCCGTGCTTTGAGGAGAGCCTGCTGGTTCAGGAGATTCAGCGCGGCGTGATGCTCGATGCCCTGGAGGATCACGAACTGCCCGAGTTCCGTTCCGAGGAGTGGCTGTGGCAGGCGCTGGTGCTCGCCGTGCGCGACAACGCCCGAGCCCACGGTGCGTCGCGTGCTGTGGTGGCACTCGAGGGTGACTTGCCGTCGTCCCTGCTGGCGGCGCTGGCCGTCGACGCTCTGGGCCCGCGCAATGTGATTGGCCT
>CAJMRP010000065.1 GCA_905215765.1 uncultured bacterium | reverse complement strand
TGAGGTTCCTCGTCGGAGCTTGGCTCGGACGCCGACTCAGGTGCAGGTGCCGGCTCAGGCTCAGGCGCAGGCTCGGGCTCAGATGCCGTCTCAGACTCGGGCGCCGGTTCAGGCTCGGGCGCCGGCTCAGGCTCGGTCGCGGGAGCGGGTGCAGGTGCCGGCGAAGCATCCGGAGCACCGTAACCCGAAGGGGTGGACTTCTTCTCGAAGGGCAACACAAAAGTCAGGACGTCGTCCTTATCCTCATCGGCCCACTCGCTTGCATAGCGTGCGGCCCAATAGCCAACGGCACGGTGCTTGAGCATCTTGCCAAAGACCGTAAGAAATACGGTGACGAAAGCGACCAGCACCAAGAACAGCGCGAGCGTGACGCCACCGCCGGTAACAATTGCCTCAATACCCGTAGGACGATAGTAGTAGCTATACATACCGACAGAGGCAATGGCGCCAAAGACGACCGTCAAGATCCATGTGACAACGTTGGCGACCAGGCCCGTCAAAAACTCGGGAAGGAACGAAGCACAGAACAGCTTGGTCTTGTTGTGCTTAAACGCCGCCCAGACCTTATCGAGCGAAAACGCGCTCTCGACACGCCCGGTCACCGCAAAGTGCATCACGGCGATGTCGGCGAACATCTTAAAGAAGACACCCAGAATCGCCGAGGCAATTAGCGCCAGGACAAGCAGGCCAAGCGAGCCAAACAGCGCAGCCTCGAGCGCATAAGAGCCGTAATAAGAATACGAGCCCGCGGCGCCAATTACCACGCCCTCCACCAGCGAAAGCACTACACCGATAACGGGAATGGCAGCGATAACCTCGAGCACGACCGAGATAACGCTCGAAAAGACTCCGAGGCCAAACGACGTGGAACGCATGAGTGGACGATCCATGCCGTCATCAACCTTGAGCGACAGATCGCGACCCCACTCGATACCAAAGCCGGAACCGCACACGCTCGCAATGCAAGCTGCCAAAAAGCCGATGGCAGCCGCAATGCCGCCAATAACGGGAATAAACAACACGAGCACCGACACAACGCAAATCAGCGCCGGCAAAAACGCGATTTGGCATACACGCTGAAGCACGCCCGGAGTCTTGGTCATATCTTGGAACGCCTGAGCCACACAGCCCTTTGGCGCATTCGCCACGGGCGGTTGCGGAACAAACTGCTGGGGCTGAGGCTGTCCCTGGGGAGCGGGGCCAGCGGCACCGGCATTAGGAGCACCACACACACCGCAGAACTTGTCGTTATCGCCCATGGGGGCGCCACACTGCGAGCAGAACATAGAATCATCCCTTCGCATCTAGAGCGAATCACCTGGATCGCAAACGATGTCTTTGGCATCATTATCACCCAATGTGAGGACAAATACTCTTAGATGACGTATTTGCAACGCGCAAGGCGCTTTTCGATTGTTTGATGAGTGTGTCCGCGCTAGTTCGTGCCGCGGAAACCCTTGCCGACGATCTCGGAGCTGTCGACAATCGTGATAAAGGCACCCGGATCGACTTCGCGCGCATAGCGGCGCAGTTGCACGGCCTCGCGACGGCTCAGCACGCTCATGATCACCGTCACGCACTTGCCCGAGAAGGCACCGTAGCCGCGGCTGATGGTCGCCGTGCGGTTGAGATGCTTGACGATAAACTCCTCGACCTTAAGGGGCTCGGAACAAATGACCGTGCAGACCTTACGAAGATGGATGCTCTCGATGGCCTTGTCGACCACAAGCGTCTTGGCAAACAGGCCGAGCACGCAATACAGACCGACACGCGGGCCATACAAAAAGGCCGCGATGGTCACGATGCCGATATCGACCAACAGCAGGGCGCGACCAATCTCGAGCGTGGTGCGGCGTTTGAGGATCATAGCGAGAATGTCCGTGCCGCCCGTCGAGGCGCCAATATCAAAGACAATAGCGCTGCCGAGCGCCGGCAAGATGACGGCAAAGCACAGGTCGAGCCACATATCGCCCGTCATCGAGACATCGGTCGGAATAAAGAGCTCAAACAGCGAAACATAGGCGGACAGCGCAAACGAGGCGAAGACACTCCACAGGATTGCCTTGCGCTCCAAAAAGATAAAGCCCAAAACGACGAGAACCGCGTTGATAATCCACATAAAGACGCCGACGGGCAGGGTCGGGAACAGCGTGGACAGAATGACCGACACGCCCGAGGTGCCGCCAAAAGCAAAGTGATTAGGGGTTTTAAACGCAACGATGGCAAAGGCCGTAAGAATCAGGCCCAGATTGAGCTCGGCAAAAAAGCGCGGGAAGCCCGGCTCCTGGCTGCGCTTTTGACCGGCACGCTCGCCGCGCTCGATATCGGTGCGATCGACCACGCGCTCCATCGGCACCACGGGAGGACGATGCATCTCCTCGGCAGCACGTGATGCCGCCTCTGCCGCGGCGGCCTCAATCGCCCATGCCTTGCTTTCTGTTTCGTGCTCGTCGGCCATTACGGCAACCCCTCGTTAACAATTTGGAAACAATGCGCCCATTAGGGTAACGCGGAACGCGACGATTGCAACCCCTAGTTAGACGAGCGGTATGCCTACATCGGGGGGGCATACAAATAACGGCCGGCCACGCTTTTGCTTGCGCGGTCGGCCGTTTAACGTTTTCGCAGATAAAATCTGCCAAAACAAACCTGTCCCTTTTTGGAAGGTTATTCGTGCTGGCTGGTGCGGTGCTCGTACTCCTCGGGGGTGATGACGTCCTCGATACGCAGGTTGACACCCGCCACCTCAAGGCCGGTCATCGCGGCAAGGCGCTCGGTGACACGTGCCTTGACATCGTCGAAGATCGCGGGCGCATAGGCGCCGTACTCGATGATGACGGAGATGTTGACGACCACGCGATTGTCATCGGTGACCTCGACCGTCACGCCCTTGGTCAGATTCTCGGCACCAAACTGCTCCTGCACAAAATGCATGAGGTTACCCTTCGTGCCCAGAACGTGTGGAACCTCGCGAGTGGCCATAGCAACGATCTTTTCGATCACACCGTTGGAATAGGTCAGCGAGTCCTCGGACTCGTCTGTTTCCTCATCATCCTCGTCCGCGTCATCGGCGGGCTCGGCCTCGACGAGCGCCTCGTCCTCGAGCGTTACGTCCTCGGCCTCGGCGGTGACGGTCTCGTCTGCCTCGAGCTCGGTATCGGCTACATCGACCTTCGAATTAAAAGCCATGGTTCCTCCTTATGCCTGTCGCGGATGCGACAGTCGAATACATATTAGCGGCCGCTAAACAGACGGCCGAAGAAGTTGACGATCCCGTTCTCGCCGTCGCGAATTTGGCCGATCACGGCGCCGATCAGCACGAAGAATGCAATGACGAGCGTGTCCCACAGGCCCAACGTGAGCACCAACACGGCGAGGATAAAGCCAGCGACAGCACCGAGCGTGGTGTTGGGATGACGCACAGCATAGCTCCAGATGGCAGCGCCCGTACCCTTGATGAGACCCATAGCCTCGTCAAAATCCGCGGCTGCCGCGTCTTGTAACTCGGTTGCTTCTGCTTTGGAATCAACAGGTTCGTTCGCCGACGTGGCGCTCTGGTCAATCGTCAGGCGCGGCGTACGAGCGGTCTTATCTTGATTGGTATCACTCACCGGAAACCTCCACGGTCTGGACGGTAGTCTTGGACGGCAAAAAACGGACGCGCGTAGTCGTACCCGGCGTGCCGAGCATGGTGTCGCAAGCTTCCTCGATGCGCCGCTGCATCGCAGTAGCCAGAGACGCCACGTCCTTATCGTCAAGCGCGATGGCGTCGACCTTAAAACAGACGCGCGATTCGTCGGAGCCCTGTACGCGCGCCTCGACGCGCTCGATCATCACGCGGTCGTCGCGCTCGGCAGCAACCCTGGCGCACGAAGAAAGCGCCGCGAGCGTGACCTCGATATTGCGCTCCCCCGCCGGATGCACACAGGACGGCTCGCGACGAGCAAACATCAGGCGGAAGAAGCTTACCAGCACGCCGATCGCCACAACTCCGCCGCATGCCGTCACGACAATGCGCGGCATGGGGTCGCGCATCAGCAGCATAAAGCGATACGTATACGGCCCCCAAAACTGGCAGACAAGCGTACCCAGCGCCACGATGGCGGCGGCAAGATACACGATCGCTAGGGCTCGTTTGAGTACGCGCACGTGGCGCTCCCTTCAAATCTCGGCTCTCGAAATGCAAAACGGTTCGCATCATTATAAAAGAGCCGGGTCCGGTGCTCTACGCACGCGGATCCGGCTCATCTATTCCACGAGGCTTGCATGCTCGCTTCATTATGCCCAGATATGCACGGCTTAACCCGTGCGGGCGCTACTCCTCCTCGAGGGCAGCGATGACCTCGTCGGTCATGTCCATGGTGCTGTAAACATCCTGGACGTCGTCGAGCTCCTCAAGACGGTCGATGAGGCGCTGAACCTTCTTGGCGTCGGCGCCGGAGACCTCGGTCGGGGTGGTCGGGACCATGGTGGTCTCGGAGCCCTTGACCTGGACGCCCTGCTCCTCGAGCGCCTTGGAGACAGCCATGACCTCGTTGGCAGTAGTCCAGACGATCCACTCCTCGCCGGCGTCCTCGTAGTCCTCGCCGCCGGCCTCGGCGATGGCCATCATGAACTCATCCTCGTCACCGGCAGCACCGTTGGCGATCATGGTCTCCTTCTTGGCGTTCTCGTCCAGGATCTCTTTGGCGACGACGATCTGGCCCTTGCGCTCAAACTGGAAGGCGACGGAGCCGGAGGTGCCCAGGTTGCCACCAGCGTGGGAGAAGGCGGAACGGACATCAGCGGCGGTACGGTTGCGGTTGTCGGTCAGGCAGTCGACGTAGACGGCGACACCGGCGGGACCGTAGCCCTCGTACACGATGTTCTCGTAGACGGCAGCGTCGGCACCCGAACCAAAAGCCTTGTCGATAGCGGACTTGATCTTGTCCTTAGGCATGGACTGAGCCTTGGCCTTGGCAACGGCAGCGGCGAGGCTGGCGTTGTTCTCGGGCAGCGGGTCACCGCCGAGACGGGCAGCAACGGTGATGTTGCGGCTGAGCTTGGAGAAGAGGGCGGAACGCTTGGCGTCCTGCGCGCCCTTACGATGCTTGGTTGTGGCCCACTTAGAGTGTCCGGACATACGTGTCTCCTATCGGTTTCGACCTAAAGCCCAGCGCAGATGCTCGGGCAATATAAACAAACGTCGTTATGATATACCTACTGGCCTGCGAGATAAACCCCAAAATGAAGGCGTCGTGATGATGCAGCCCCTTAGTGCAAAGCAACCTGACCCCAATGCACCAAATTAGGACCAGAGGAGGTCGCTGCGGGTGATGGTGGCGCCGATGGCAAAGGGCATGCAGGCGATGACCGGATACAGGTAGCGCATGTAGGTCGAGCCGTTGCACGGGCCAATCAGGCACACGGCAAGCACGCCCAGCAGCGGCACCCAAATGGCCAGCCCGCGCCACGAATGACGACGTAGCAGATAGACCACCACGGCGATCATGATCCACACATAGGTGGCCGAGCTCATGGTGAGCGAGATAAACGGGATGCGCTGCACCGCCACGCGGTACAGGTTGATCAGGTGGTCGCACCAGCGCACAACCTTGCTATCGACCGGATGGAAGTCAAAGTACTTGAGGTTATCGGGCTTTGCCATAATCTCGGCACTGCGCGCCGTGCTGTAAACCCACGCATCGCGGGCACTCGGATAAAAGTAGCCGTAGTAGTTATTGATGAGCGCCGAGATATAGCACTCGGGATCCTTTTTGAACATCTGGGCCCACACCTCAAAATAGGCATCGATGTCCTCCTGCGAGGCATACTCGTTAAAGCAGTTCTTGACGGCATCGGACTTGTCGGGGTTGTAGCGGCGGCCCAGGTTCTCGTACTTGAGTACGCGATCGATCACGGCACGCTCTTCGTCGGTCACCAAGCCGTCGCAAGGAGCCTCCACAATGGTGCCGTCCTCCTTAACCGTGGGGTTGACGCCCGAGTTGAGGCCGTCGTGCTTTTGGACGAAACGAGCCGTCTGCTGGAACGGAATCGAGAGGATTTCGCGCTTGGAACCAGGCGTGATATCGTGCGCCGGCATAAAGACCTTGGTGAAGTACATATTAGAGGCAAGGCAGAGCGCGAGCACCGCGAGGACACCGACCCAGCGGAAGCGCGGGATGGCGCCCGAAGGCGCAGCACCAGTCTGCTTGGCTGCACGACGAGCCACATGCGCGTCCCATGCGCTAAACGCCGCCGCGATTACGCATGCCGCCAGGGGAAACACCAGGCCGCCGTTGCGCAAAAACGTGGAACCCATGGCGCCCAGAGCAAGCAGCAGCCAGTCGTGGCGCGCAAAGAGCACGGGGGCTTTCTCGCCCGCTCGCTCAACATTGGCATCACGACGGGGCAAGCCACATGCCACGAGCTTGACGGTCTGTACCAGCAGCACCAAGAACGCGTCGGCAAAAAGCACGTCTTTGGTGAGCAACGCCGCGTAGTTAGAGAACATCGGCATAAACGCAAAGAACAGCAGGATCGCACCGCGAACCGGCAGGCTCACGCCCAGTTTGCGCAGCGACGAAATGGAATAGGCCATGCAGGCGGCCGTGATGACGAACTGAGCACAGGTGTAGATGGCAAGACCCGCGTTAGCGCTGTTGAACAGCGAAAGCCCCAGCTGAACGCACGAGCCGATAATGGCCGTGTGCACTACGGGATGATGCCCGTTGAGCAGCACGTTGGGGTTGAGTAGGCGCAGGTAGTCGCTCGTGCCGTTGGGATAGTTGAACCACTGGCGAATCTGCGCACCCGTATCTCCCATAAAAAGACCGGGCAGCGAAGCGATGAGCGTGGGCGCCCAGGCGACCATAAGCACCAGGAAGGGCCCGGCAAAGGGATGGACCGAGAGCACGGCGTGAGTCACACGCCATACGCGGCCAAAGTGCGCTTCGGAAAACGGAATGCGCCGAGAGCTCAGCCAATCTAGACACTCAAAGGCAAGGTAGAAGGCAACGATCGCCAGGAGCATCCAGCCCGCGCCGCCAATCCAGGCGCAGATGATGCGAGCTTTATCGCCAAGAACAATCTCGGCCGAGTCGGTGAGATCGTAGCTGCGGCCGAACACCATGCAGATGGCAAAGAACAGCGACGGCAGAATGACCGATGGACGCCAGGTGTCGCCACGGCCAAAGAACACGTAGCGAAACGGCAAGGTGAGCAGGCAGGCAAGTGCAAGCAGCATGACCGCGTCGGTATGGCCGGCAAACGAGAGGAGCACCTCGTAGCACACGTACAGCATGCCCGAGGCTTTGGGGTCAATCGCCAAGACTGCGTTGCTCGACACCGGGGCAGGATCGATGGAAAACGCCGTGGTCGCCAACAGCGCGAGCAAAAATGCGATGAGCGTCTGCTTGGCGGGGTAGCGCTTAAACCAGACGATGCGGGCAGCGTCGCGCGCAGCCGTTGTGGAGAGGTCGGAATCCTTCACAGTCCGAAAGCCTTTCTAGAAACCTGCCAAAAAGGGACAGGTTTATTTTGGCAGGTTTTATCTGGGGAAACGTTACGGTTCTGTCATCGTCGCCCAGCGAACCACCACAAAGGTTCCTGTCCCCTTTGTGGTGGTTTTGGTGGTTAGGCGTCCAGGTAGACGCGCTGGGGCTGGTTGCGGCGACGAGCAAAGATGATGAGCGCCAGGCCCGCGATTACGAGCGGCAGGCTCAGCAACTGGCCCATGGTGATAACGCCACCCAGTAGATAGCCCAGCTGCGCATCGGGCACGCGCACAAACTCAATGAGGAAGCGGACGATGCCGTAACCCATCACAAACACGCCCATAAACGTGCCTTGGGGCAGTAGCGGCTTTTTGCGGCTGAGCACCTGCAGAATGCAAAAGAGCACGATGCCCTCAAGAAATGCCTCGTAGAGCTGGGAGGGGTGACGCGGCATATCGCCCGCGGTGCCACCGAAGACCACGCCCCAGGGCAGATCGGTCGGCTTGCCCCACAGCTCACCGTTGACAAAGTTGGCACAACGGCCCAGGCACAAGGCCAGCGGCGCGCCTATGACGGCAAGGTCTGCCAAAGTCCATGCGTCGAGCTTGTACATGCGGCACACGAGCACGCCGCCGATAACGCCGCCCACCAAACCGCCATGGAAGCTCATGCCGCCCTCGTTGGTGGCAAAGATCTCGAGCGGATGCGCCCAGTAGTAGCCGTCGCCGTAAAAGATGACGTAGAACAGGCGGGCGCCAATGATAAGGCCAAAGACCACGCCGACCACGACACTCGTCAGGTCGTCGACCGTAATGTCAAAACCCCAGCGACGCTGCGTGCGGTACATGACGACCGCCGTGAGCAGGGCGCCGACCACGTAGGCCAGGCCGTACCAGTAGATGGTGATGGGGCCCGCCGAGATCGCGACGGGATCAAGCATATGGTAGAAGTCGTTGAGCATGTAGACCCTCCTACTCCCTACATACAAATGCGGCCGCGGGCCTTGCGCTCGCAGCCGCATATTTGGGCGTAACGTCTATGCGGAGTATGCCGTCCGCAGCTTTCGCATCTTAGAACGGCGCGTACTCGTCGTACAGGTCATCGGTCTCGCCGGAGGCATTGACCTGCTCGACTCGGGTAACGCCGGGCACATGCTCCTTCAGGATGCGCTCAATACCCATGGACAGGGTCAGCGAGCTCATGGGGCAGCCGGCGCAAGCGCCCTGCAGCTCCAGTTTGACGACGCCCTCGTCGTCAACGCCCACATACTCCATGTCGCCGCCGTCGGCCTGTAGGTTGGGGCGAATCTCTTCAAGAACCTTCTTAAGCAGCTCTTCGTTAACAGCCACAGGGGCTCCTTTCTCACAATAACGCGGGCGCGCCCGCGGACAGAGCTATGTTACTACAGCCATGTACCCGCTCACGAGCCGTCCATGCGCGCAGACGCGACTTTCACGAGTAGTCAATTTGGGACGGGGCTCTTTTGGCTGTTTTGCCGCCAGCTGGCGTTGGCACGCGCTACTGCTGAGCCTGTCCCCCGGTACCAATCTGGACATCGACGATAACCTGGCGGTAGCTGATGCCGCAAGAGTCGAGAATGCGGCGGCTGATACGGCCGTCGTCGGTATCGGCATACTTATTGTCCAGGTAGACGACCTCGCCCACGCCCACCTGCGCCAGGATCTTGGCGCAGTCGTGGCACGGAAACAGCGTGACGTAGACCGTGGAACCCTCAAGGTCCTTGAGCGAGCCGCGGTAGTTGAGCACGGCGTTGGCCTCGGCATGCACCACGTAGTTGTGCTTATCCTGCAACGGGTCGTCGCTCGTGCCCCACGGGAAAAAGTCGTCGTTGAGCGCTGAGGGCGTACCGTTGTAGCCCACCGAAAGGATGCGGTGGTTGGTGTTGGCGATGCACGCACCCACCTGCGTGTTGGGGTCCTTACTGCGGCGCTGCGCGGCGATGGCCACGCTCATAAAGAACTCATCCCAGCTAATGACGTCGCGGCGCTTGCCCGACGCGGTTCGATGAAGATCGTCCGACATGGCAGACACCTCCGAAATCGCAATAGTTTGACCCATTGTAGCAGGTGAAAGGTAGGGGCGCTTATCCCACCAGCCCCCGCCCTACGCGCGGCGGGGCTTTTGGTTGATGTGGTAGAGCTCGGCGAGACCCCGCAGCGTCAACGCGTCATCGACCGTCAGGCTATGGCCGACCAGCGCCGCAAGTGCCTCGGCATCGTCGCCGGTAATGACGATGGGCACATCGCCCTCCCCCGCGGCCTTGGTCGCGCGCATCTCGGCAAGCACCATGTCGAGCATGCCGTCGATGCGGGCCACCTCGCCCAGAACCACGCCCGAGCGCATGGCCTCGCGCATACTCGGCATGGGCGATATGCTCACGCTCATAGAAAAGGCGGAGCAGAGCTTCGACGAGAAGAAGGCACTTGAGGCCGCGGAAAAGCTTCGCGCCAACCGCTTCACCCTTGCCGATTACCTTGACCAGATGGGTCAGCTCAAGAGTATGGGCGATTTGGGCGATATCGCCGGCATGATCCCCGGCCTTGACGCGAAGGCGCTCAAGGGCGCGAAGATAGACGAAAAGTCCATGGCGCGGCAGGAGGCCATCATCCTCTCCATGACGCCCGCCGAAAGGGAGAACCCCTCCGTGCTCAATTCCAGCAGGAAGAAGCGCATCGCCGCCGGTTCCGGCACGTCCGTTGTGGATGTCAACCGCCTTTTGAAGCAGTTCGACGCGATGCAGCAGATGATGAAGCAGTTCTCCGGCAAGAATATGAAGAAGCTCCAGAAGAAGATGGGGCGCATGGGCGGCCTCGGAGGAATGGGCGGAGGCTTCCCCGGCCTCGGCTTCTGAAAAACGGGGAGCATAAATTTGCTTACAGACGCGAAAGCGCTTGTAATATATTAAACGAAATTACATGGAGGTGAATATACATGGTTAAAATCAGACTTCGCAGAATGGGCGCTAAGAAGGCTCCTTACTACCGCATAGTCGTTGCTGATTCCCGCTGCCCGCGTGACGGCCGCTTCATCGAAGAGCTCGGCACCTACGACCCGATGGCTGAGAGCGATAAGCTCACGGTCAACATGGAGCGTGCAAAGTACTGGATCGCAAACGGCGCACAGCCCACTGATACCGTCCGCGGTCTTCTCAAGAAGATTGAGGCCTGAAAAGGAGTTCCCGGCACATGAAAGAGCTTTTGACCTATATTGTGCAGAGCCTGGT
>CAJMRP010000064.1 GCA_905215765.1 uncultured bacterium | reverse complement strand
ACTTTGCGCCCTTTGGCGATGTGTACCTGTCGACGCTTGAGTTTGTGGCGCGTGTGCGCAACCGCACGTCTGCCGTGGTGCCCCAAGAGCTCGTGACGCTCAACGCAGTGGAAGATTGTATGGAGCGCGTGCTGGCGCAGACGCTCTCGACGCTCGACGGCCCGGTTGATATGCTCGACCGCGCGGCACAGCTGCTCGGCGGGCTTGAGCCGGGTGAGGTCGATGGCGCGCTCGAGGCGCACGTGGACCGCAATCGATCTTTCGACGACATCCCAATGGCCGCCGGCAAGCCCGAGGCTTGCTCGCTGCTGCTGATGCTCGTTCGACAGGGTGAGGCTTCCCGTCGCATGTTGCCGATGGCGCCGATCGTCTCGGCCCGTTCGTTTGCCGAGCGTGCCTGGCCGTATATGCTCGCGTGGTCCGACCTGGGGCTTAACGGCAAGGAGCGCATGACGGTCGATTCGCTGGCGCGCGCCGAGGTGCGCCGCTTTGCCGACGAGGATACGAGCGAGCGCGTGCGAAACGAGATGATGGGCGTGCTGGGCGAGCTACTGGGTATTTCGCCCGAGCAAATGGAGGAGCTGCGCTCTGAGGACGGTCAGCGTCGTTTGCACGAGGGAATGAAAAAGTTCGAGGGCGAAGTTCAGGACGCCATCGATAAGATGATGGGCGGTCAGGGCGGCTCGCAGGGTGGGCCCCAGAGCGGACCGATGTCGCATCCGCCGGTGGATCCCCGACAATTCCCGTTCTTCTCTCAGAACTAGGTCGCTGCGCGCCCGCCAGAGCGGCAATCTGCCTTTCAATCGTCGGACATGACCGCCAGGTCAATGCCCTCCTCTTTCAAGGCACCTTGCTCGCTCTGGCGGGCGCTCGCTTGCGTATACTCAACCTACAATTCGATCTCGGCTGACTTATAGGGCTAGCGTTGTGTTATTCTAGAACAGACGTTCGTGAATGATGCGCGGGGCCTTGCCTTGTGCTGTGCTGATGACGAGGGGAGGTCGGCTTGGTTATCTTGGGCATTGACCCCGGTTTGGCTCATACGGGTTGGGGGATTATCGAGGAGCAGCGTGGCGAGGTTCGTTGCCGTGCCTATGGCTGCATCGAGACCAGTGCCGGAAGTCCGCTCGCGGTTCGCCTGTCGCATATCGCCCATGACCTTAAGGATGTCGTTGAGCGTTATCGACCCGACACGGCTGCTGTCGAGAGCATCTACTTTGGCGCCAACGTTCGTTCCGCCATCCCCACGGCGCATGCCCGCGGTGCTGCACTCGTCGCACTTTCGGAATGCGCGCTCGAGATTGGCGAGTACACGCCCATGCAGATCAAACAGGCTGTGGTGGGCACTGGCGCCGCGGACAAGCGGCAGGTCGCCTACATGGTACGCACACTCACACAGCTCGATCACGACCCGCATCCCGACCATGCCGCCGATGCCCTGGCCTGCGCCATCTGCCATGTAAACCTCAGCCGCACCCGCGCCCTCACCGGTGGCGAGTTCTATCAACAGAGAGGAACCGGATACTGATGATTTCCCAGCTCCACGGAACGCTTGTCGAGGCCACGATGAGCTCTGCTGTCGTCGATGTGTCGGGCGTTGGCTTTGAGCTCGGCATCTCGGGCAGCACTGCGGCCACGTTGCCGACGCCCGGCGGCGAGGTCCGCCTCTACACGCGTATGCAGGTGCGCGAGGACGCCATGACACTTTTCGGTTTTTCCTCTAAGGATGAGCGCACGATGTTCGATCGGCTCGTGTCCGTCTCGGGCGTTGGCCCGCGCTTGGCGCTCGCCGTGCTTTCCACCTATACCGTGGGGCAATTGTATTCGCTGGTGATGGCCGAGGACGACAAGGGCATGGCCAAGGTGCCCGGTGTGGGCAAAAAGACAGCTCAGCGTCTGATCCTGGAGCTCAAGAGCACCTTTGCCAAGGACAAGGGCTTTGTGCCGGTCGATGTGATTCCCGGCCAGGTTGCGATGCCCGTGCCCGCTGCCGCTCCCTCGGCGATCGATGATGCCCGTGCGGCACTCCTTTCCATGGGCTTTAGCCCGCAGGAGACCGATGTTGCCCTGAGCGGGTATGATGGGCAAAATATGCGTGTCGAGGACCTGCTCGGCGCGGCGCTTAAGCGACTCGGAATGGATGCGTGATGTGGGAAGCCGATGACTCTCAGGACCTGTGGGCGACGCCCGGCAACTCGCCGGCGGCATCCATGGCGCACGGCGAGCGCATGGTGGGCTCGGAGCTAACGCCCGAAGACCTCGATGTCGACCGTACCCTGCGCCCTCAGCGCCTGGACGACTACTGCGGTCAGGAACATATCAAGCAGAGCCTTCGAGTGCTGATCGAGGCGGCGCAGAGCCGTGGCGAGACGCTCGACCACGTGATCTTCTCGGGCCCTCCGGGCCTGGGCAAGACCACGCTGGCCACCGTTATCGCCAACGAGCTGGGCGCTCAGATCAAGACCACGAGTGGCCCTGCCATCGCGCGCACGGGCGACCTAGCGGCCATCCTTACTAACTTGCAGCCGGGTGATGTGCTGTTTATCGACGAGATCCACCGCCTCAACCGTTCGGTCGAGGAGGTCCTGTACCCCGCGATGGAGGACTTTGCCCTCGATATCGTGATTGGCAAGGGTCCGGCGGCGCGCTCGATTCGCCTGGATATTCCCAAGTTTACGCTGGTAGCGGCAACGACCCGCTCAGGCATGTTGACCGGCCCGTTGCGCGACCGCTTTGGCATTTCATATCGCCTGGATTACTACACGGTCGAGGAACTCGCGCAGATTGTGACGCGCTCGGCGACTATCCTGGGCGTGACGATCGACCATCCCAGTGCGCTCGAGATCGGCTCGCGTTCGCGCGGCACGCCACGTCTTGCCAACCGCCTGCTCAAGCGCGTGCGCGATTACGCACAGGTGCGCGGCAACGGCCCCATCGAGCTCGATATCTGCCGTCAGGCGCTCGAGTTCTTCGAGATCGACGAGCTCGGGCTGGACTGGATGGATATTCGCATTTTGGAGACGCTCGCTAAGACGTTCTCCGGTCGTGCCGTGGGACTTACGACCCTTGCCAGCGCGGTGGGCGAGGACCCGGGCACGCTCGAGGATGTCTATGAGCCCTACCTGTTGCAGTGCGGGTTGATGATTCGTACGCCGCAGGGCCGTCAGGCAACCCTTCGCACCTTTGAGCACCTGGGGATTGAACCTACCGTTTAGGGCGCTTTGTTTTGGCGTGCTGTTGGGCTATCGCCGGACATTGGGTAAACATATCGCCGTTATTCGGTTGCGGGTGTTTTACTATTGCGCGCCCGTGCTATGCTGGATTGGTCTTTTTCTCATTCGGTAACGAAAGGACCGCCCATGCCTACTGACATCGAAATCGCACGTTCTGTCACGCCGCTGCCTATTACCGAGGTGGCCAAGAACGCCGGCGTCGACGTTAAGCACCTTATTCCGTACGGCTTCGACAAGGCTAAGGTCGACTATTCATTGCTCAACGAGCCAACTGACCACCAGGCCAAGCTCGTCCTCGTGACCGCTATCAACCCCACGCCCGCGGGCGAGGGTAAGACCACCACGACCATCGGTCTGGCCGATGGCCTGCGTCGCCGCGGCGTCAAGAGCGCTGTGGCCCTGCGCGAGCCTTCGCTCGGCCCCGTCTTTGGCGTTAAGGGCGGTGCTGCCGGCGGCGGCTGGGCTCAGGTCATCCCCATGGAGGATATCAACCTGCACTTTACCGGTGACTTCCATGCCATCGGTGCTGCCAACAACCTGCTGGCCGCCATGCTTGATAACCATATTCAGCAGGGCAACCAGCTCGGTATTGACGTTAAGCGCATCACCTGGAAGCGCGTCGTCGACATGAACGACCGTCAGCTGCGCCATGTTATCGACGGCATTGGCGGCAAGGCCCAGGGCGTGCCGCGCGAGGACGGCTTCGATATCACCGTTGCCTCCGAGGTCATGGCAATCCTGTGCCTGTCCACGAGCATCAACGACCTCAAGGAGCGCTTGGGCGAGATCGTCGTCGGCTACAGCTATGCCGGCGAGCCCGTCCGCGCCCGCGACCTTAAGGCTCAGGGTGCCATGGCTGCCCTGCTCAAGGATGCGCTCAAACCCAACCTGGTTCAGACACTCGAGGGCACGCCTGCGTTTGTCCACGGCGGTCCCTTCGCCAACATTGCCCACGGCTGCAACTCTATCATGGCCACGCGTATGGCGATGCGCTTTGGCGATGTCGCCATTACCGAGGCCGGCTTCGGTGCCGATCTGGGTGCCGAGAAGTTCCTCGACATCAAGTGCCGCATGACGGGCGTTCGCCCCAGCGCTGTCGTGGTCGTCGCCACTGCCCGCGCGCTTAAGTACAACGGCGGTGTCGCCAAGGCCGACCTCAACGAGGAGAACCTCGAGGCCCTCAAGGCCGGCATGCCCAATCTGCTGCGCCACGTCGACAACATTCAGAATGTCTACGGTCTGCCCTGCGTGGTCGCTATCAACCGCTTCCCGACGGACACCGAGGCCGAACTCGAGCTCATCGAGTCCGAGTGCCAGAAGCTCGGTGTCAACGTTAAGCTGTCCGAGGTCTGGGCCAAGGGCGGCGAGGGCGCGCTCGAGCTGGCCGATGAGGTCATGCGTCTGATTGAGCAGCCGAGCGAGCTCAAGTTTGCCTATGAGGACGGCGCCGATGTGGCCGACGCCCTCGAGGCTGTTGCCACCAAGGTTTACCGCGCCGACGGCGTTGACTTTACGCCGGCCGCCAAGCGTCAGCTTGCCGAGCTGCGCGAGAACGGCTTTGGCAACCTGCCGGTATGCGTGGCCAAGACGCAGTACAGCTTTAGCGACAACGCCAAGGCCCTGGGCGCTCCCGAGAACTTCCGCATCACGGTGCGCGAGCTCAAGGTTTCCGCCGGCGCCCACTTTGTGGTCGCGCTGACCGGCAGTGTTCTGACCATGCCGGGCCTGCCCAAGGTCCCCGCGGCCGAGAATATCGACGTCGACAACGACGGCAACATCACCGGCCTGTTCTAAGCCCGCTGCTCATAGCCGCTTGCCCGCCCCGTCGTGCCTACCAAGGCCCGGCGGGGCTTTTTTGATCCTTAGACCCGCGCACGTCTTGTAGATACCGACGGACTCTGCCCATCATAGGCTTTTGCGCGGGTAAAATGCATGGATAACTTGAGGCTCACGCGCGACGGAAAGGAATCGTTGCATGGATCAGGACGAGACAACCGTGATGGGCGGCTACGGTTCCGCGCAGGCTGGCGATAGCGCCGATGCGACTCGCGTTGTTCCCAACCCCGGTTATACCGACCCCGCCGCGACGCAGCCTTCTGCCGAGCCCACCCGGGTTATGGGCTATGGCGACACGGCGCAGGATTCTTACGCTGCATCTTCGCAAGGCCCCTATAGCAACGCAGCTCCGGATCCGTTTGATTACGCGCCGCAGGATTCTTATGCTGCCTCGACGCCGAATCCCTATGATGACCTGCCGCAAAATCCCATTCCGCAGCCTCAGCAGACGACGTATATGCCTCGCACGGCGCAGCCTCGCTATGAGTCGCGCGAGCCGTATCGCGAGTACCCCAAGTCGATTCCGCAATATGGCGAGGACGAGGAGAAGAAGCCGTCGCGTTCGTCGAGCGTGATCAAGAAGATCCTCATCGTGCTGGCGATTTTCTTTGCGCTGTCGGTTGTGTTTGCCATCGTGTCGGGCATGCTCAACAAGCGAGGGAGTTCAACGGCCGATACCGCTGCCGAGCAAACCGAGTCCGCCTCGTCTAGTACCGTCGATCTGAGCGATATCCCGGGGCAGTACTGGTCCAACGCCAAGAAGCTCCTCAAGTCGCGCGGCGCCGATCTTTCGAATGCCGTGGTCCTGACCGATGATGGCTCAACGCCCGTCGTCGATGCCAACTGGGTCGTTACTTCTGCCTACTACAACGACAACGGCAACCTCGAAATTCAACTCACGCACAAGAACAGCTCGGGCAACTCGTCCGGCGGCCAAAGCGGTGCCGACAGCTCGAGCTCCAATACGCTGGAGGACTTGAGCAACAAGGCACAGGAGTTGGGAGACAAGGCGCAAGAGCTGGGCGACACGGCACAAAACCTGGGCGATACCGCGCAGAACTTGGGCGACATGGCGACGGATGCCTGGAACGCCCTGCAAAACGGCATCTCGGGCGCGCAGGGAAACTAGCGGACGAGCGGAGCGGGGCTACAGCTGCTCGGCCGGACGCTCGGGCGAGCTAAAGCCCGAATCAAACGTGACGACGCACGAGACGTCGGGCCGGCGCTCGTGCACGATGCGCGTGACGAGCTCCAGCAGCTCCTCGTCGGATATGTCAAAGCCGTCGGGACGCACCAGGTCAAACGAAACAAACCCGTCGTGCTCGTGCAGGTCGTGGATGGAGAGCGCGGGATCGATCTGCATGACGCCGCGCTTGACCCAGCCGCGCAGGTCGTCGCCGGTGGTGGCGATGGGGTCGCAGTGCAGCGTGATATCGATGCCCATTTGGCGCTTGATGTCGTGCTCGATGGTGTCCAAAATCTCGTGGTGCTCAAATGCGTCGCCCTCGCCGGGCATCTCCACGTGGGCGCTGGCAAACTGACGACCGGGGCCGTAGTCGTGCACCATCAGGTCGTGTGTGCCCAAGACCTGCGGATAGGACATGATCTTATCGCGGATTGCCTGGACGAGCTTGGGGTCGGGCGCTTGCCCCAGCAACGGGCTGATGGCGTCGCGCACCAGGCCCAGGCCGCTGATGCAGATGAAGATGCCCACACCCAGGCCTGCCCAGCCATCGAGATCAAAGCCGGTCGTCTGCGAAATAAGCGCCGCCACCAAGACCGAGCCCGAGGTGATGACGTCGTTTTTGGAGTCCTGCGCCGTGGCGATGAGCGTTTCGGAGTCGATGCGATCGCCCAGCGTGCGGTTGAACGCTGCCATCCAGAATTTGACGAGCATGGACAGAACAAGGGCAGCCGTGGAGAGCGCCGAATACACGGTGGGCGAGGGCTTGATGATCTTGGTGACCGACTCGAGGATTAGGTTGATGCCGACGGCACAAACCAGGACGGCGACAAACAGACCAGCCAGGTACTCGTAGCGGCCGTGGCCGTAAGGGTGGCCCTCGTCTGCCGGGCGGCTGGCAAGGCGGAACCCGAGCAGGCTCACGATGTTGCTCGAGGCATCGGAGAGGTTGTTGAAAGCGTCGGCGATGAGGGAGACGGAACCGGCGAGCAGGCCCGCGATGCCCTTGGCCAGGCACAGGGTGATGTTGAGGCCAATGCAGATGAGGCTTGCGGCAAAACCCGCGTTGGTGCGGCAAGATGCATCGACCGGCTCGTCCTCGCCGCCGGGAACAAGCGTGTGTTCCAGCCGATTTACAAATAGCATAGCGGTCGTCCTCACAATCATGTTTAAGGGGATAGTGTAGCTCGCGCGGGGGCGCCGTGCACCGATGCTCAGAAAATGCAGCAATAGTCTGCCGGTGCTAACGAGCGAGCCTTCTCGTCTGCCTGGGTGGTCCATTTTGGGCCACATGGGTATGGGCATGTGCCTGTTTGCTCGACATACTTAATGTCGACAGCCCCTGTGCAAAGGAGGACGTTTCCATGGACGAGATGTTTGCCATTAAATGTCAAAACTGCGGCGGCCCTATGTACTCGCACCAAGCTAAGCGCAGCTTTGAGTGCGCCTATTGCGGCACGGTCGTTCCGTGGCAGGCGGACGCCGGAGAGCCCAAGAGCGCTTTGGGTATTCGCCATACGCCGTTGACGGTGGTGGATGGACTGCTCAAACTCACGCATGTGTCGCAACTCGAGCGCCCGGAGGACCCGGACTGGTATTTCTTCAACGCGCACTGGCGCAATCAGTCGGTCCTGGAACATCTGCTGTGGGAGGATCGCGGCACGGCGCAAGAGTTCCAAGAGGTCACGCATGTGAGCATTCCTCGCCCCTTCTGCGGGGCGTCCTTTGAGGGCGAGTCAACGCAGCGCGTGTTTGAGTGCCCGTCCTGCGGCAACAAGATCGGCATTGCCGACCTGCTCAAGCCCGGTACCTTCAGCAAGCGTCTGACCATGGGCGTGGGTGCAGAGTATGTGCCGGAGCAGGGCATTCCCTGCGAAATCTCGCCGCAGCAGGCACGTGCCAACGCACTGCAGCTGGTGCGCCAGTATGCGGAATCCTTTGCCGGGCACGACGTGGAAGATGCGATCCAAAACGACATGATGCTCTTCTATTTCCCCATGGCGCTGGCGGACCTGCGCATGATGGCGTCCTTCCCGGGCAAAGGGCTGAGCAAGGAGACCCTGGTGTACTACGAGGTGCTCGACTGGGCATATCCCAGGGCAAACTACCTGGACGTTCGCCTCATGGGCATTTTGGAGCCGTGGGACTTTGCCAAGGTTGGGCCGTTTGACCCGGCCATGCAGGAAGGTGACTTTCGCGTTGTCTCCGTCGATGCGTCTACCAAGGACCAGGTGGTTATTGATAAGTTGGCGCTCGACGTTGCGGGCAACGACGCCGAGGCGGTGCTGGGATTCAATAAAAAGAGCATCCGCACGTGGGCGCGCAAGGCCCGCAAGCACAAGGACGGCTTGGTTATGGTGCCGGTGTACTTTGTCGATCGTCCTGCCTCGGATAGTCGCGATGGCGAACAGGTGCGCATCGCCGTGAACGGCCAGACGGGCCGCGCGGCTGCGGTGGTGTTTAGTGACAAGCGCGAGACGCATGTGGTGGCACCGCTCAATCCCAACGTGATGCTGTCGAGCGAAAGCACCGTGCACGCCACGCCCATCGAGGTCAAATACGTTAAATCGCCGTTCCTATACCAGATCGTACGCCGTGGAGGCGGCGAGCAGCCGCGACAGGTGGCGGCCGCAGCCGAGGGTTCCTACCGAGAGGAGAAGCCCAAACGCCGCGGCCTGCTGGGTGCGCTATTTGGGAAGTAGGGGAGTAGTGCTGGGGTGTTGGGCTGCATCACAAGGCCATTAGATGAATTTAAAAGTGCTGGGAACGTGCTAACATTGCCGATAGCCTTAATCTTGTAGAAGCGGAGGCCGGATTATGGGTTTTGCGGATCAGCAGCTTCAGATTCAGGTGCCGTATTCTCCTGACGACACGTTTAATGCCTTGAAGGCAGCTATGGAAAAGCTGCCTAAAGTAAAAGTTGATAGCGCATCGCCCACAACAAGAACAGTTGCAGCCGAGATTGGTATGAGCCTTTGGTCCTGGGGTGAAAATATCAGTATTTCGGTTGTTCCAGTTGAAGGCGGATCTGGCGTTACTGTCAACTCATCATCTAAGGTCAGGACAAACGTATTAAACGGGGGCAAAAATGCAAAGAATATTGCCGAGATAGTCGATGCCCTATCGAAGGAGCTCGAGCAGTATCCGCAGGTTTCACAGACTATTGAGACGCTGGCGGATAGTGGTGATGTAGTTGCAAGGCTTGAGAGACTTGCAACGCTGCGTGATAGTGGAGTACTTACCGAGGAAGAGTTTGCCGCAGAAAAGGAAAAAACCTTTCGTAACTAGACACGATGGCTGGATTTGTATTCTGCTATTGAACTTGTTTAAGCCAGGCTGAAAACGTCGTGTGGAATAAAAGTGCGCAGTATCCTCGCCTTATACAACAATAGAGACCTCTTTCGGGCGCCCTGCCTTTGGAGTGTCGGCGAGTCGTGCCTCGATGGAAGCTTTGGACACCATGCGCTTGGTGCCATCCTTCCATGAATCCAACAGTCCAGCATTTATCAGTTGCGATACTCTTGCCGAGCTAACGCCAAGCATGCGCGCGGCATCCGCTGCGGTGACGGCGGGGATATCGTTGAGTTCGCGGCTGACGGCTACGGCGATAATCTTGCCGCCGTGTCGCGGCTCATGTCCGAAGTCCGGCGCAGGCAGGTCGACGCCGCCCATTAGGTGGTCATCGACCATGCATGCGAGAAAATCAGCGGCGCTTTCGACAGCGTCGTTTAGGTCGGAGCCAAACGTTCCTCCTCCGCCCAGCGAGCCACATGGCACGGCATCGACCATGCCGTCCGAATCAAAGAACTCAAATTCCCATACGTAAACCATGTAAGACCTCCTCTAAAAAGCGATGCGAAATGTGATGAGGATGAGCTATCGAAGTCCTGCCTGCCTTAGGATTCTTTTGGCAATTTGATCCTCAATCTCTCGGTGGCGTTTCACGAGCACGAGTTTATCTCCTTTGACGAACTTCTCGTGATTAGTGCCTCCTTTCGAGATGAAGCCGGCTTCTTCGAGGATGCGGATCAATTCGCGTCTCTGCATCTTAGCCTCTTTCAATAACTATATATTAGCACTTTCTAAGGGTTTAAGACTTAAATCTTAGATATTACTAACCCTTTGTTTTGTGGTGCCATCTTTGGATAACGGCTTATATTCCTTGTTGTATTAGTTTATTTGCTCGTGCGGACACGATTTTGGTGCTCTGCGCACGACCGCGAAAAGGGTTTGCGGCGACTAAAATGTGACCATAGAGGCAGTTTTAGCGAACCCCACGGGAGTGACGCGTATGGACAACAACACGCTGCTATTCCAGGACAAAGGTTCGGGTAGGTATAAAGACGTCAAGATCTACCCTAACCGCATTGAGGTACTCAAGAAGGGCACTTTTGGCGGCAAGCACACCGAGATTGTTTATCTTAAGGACATTACGGGCGTCAATAGAATCAAAGGCCGCGATGTTTTTCTGCGCAATCGTCTGTTGACCGCTTGCGTCTTTAGCCTGAACAGCCGTGCGAAGGCCCAGGAGTTTGTTAACGCGCTGAACATGGTGATGTA
>CAJMRP010000063.1 GCA_905215765.1 uncultured bacterium | reverse complement strand
GAATCAGAGCGTCGATACGATGAGCGCAGCGCGATGCCGCAGGATATTGCTCCACGAGCACGTCGTAAAGACCGGAATTCTCGGTGTCAATCGGCTCTTTCTTTGCCACGCGATCGAGCAGATAGCGCACATGGGTGGCAAAGCGAGTAAAGGCAAACGACGAGCGATCGACTGTCACGCCCAACTCTTCTTGAATAATCGCAACCGTCATATCGAGGAGATGCTCCTCGTGCTGCTCGGCAAGCACGCGCCGCTCGCTCGGCTTAATCGCCGCATTGATAATCGACATGGCGATACCCGCGGCCTCACTCTGGGGCATGCGAACGGCAAAAGTTTTCTTAATGCCGCGAACGGCTAACTCGCCCAATCGATACTCAATAGGATGCAGCTGCTCCAGATCGCGCTTGAACGGCAACGACACCACCATATGTTCGCGGGCGCGCTTAATGGCAAACTGGATATGATCTGCCAGCGTAATGGGCAGATTAGGACTCAATTCGTACGAAAGCTGTCCGGTCGCAATATCTGCCAGCTGAGCAGAAAACTCAAGCACCTCGGGGTCGACCTCGTCGATGAACGCCAGATACTTTGAATCGATGCCGTAAAAGGTACGCGTAATAACGTCAAGATCGACCTCGTGCGGCATGTCGCCAAAACCGATACCACGACCCAACGCGATAAGCTGGCGCCCCGCACCATCTTCGCAGATGGCAGCGTTGTGGTTAATGCGCTGGATAGCCCTCATGGAATCACCGTTCCCGCAAACACACGCCGCGTAGACCATCCACACGGCGCGTTCATTCTACCTGCACCTCGAATTACAGTCCAAAAAAGCCAAGGATTTGATCGCGGCTTATGGGCCTGTACTCGTTGGCATCGAGACCGACATCGTAGCGGTAAATGGGGCGCTCGCGATCGCGGTTGCGCGCGTTGGTGCGGTCTCCCCTGCTGTGGATATGCCCGTGCAGCATGATGGCACCACGCGCCTTGCCATTCCAGCTGAGCATGGGGTAGTGGCTCATAACCAGACGATGACCCTTGGCATAGCCGGGGGCAATCTCCAGGTAATCGCGCACGTCATCCCAAATCTGCGGGACGTCGGGGTCTTCCCAATCACCGTCATGGTTGCCACGGATGAGCGTCACGTCCTGGCATTCAATGCGCTCGCGCAGGCGCACCGCCTCCGCCAGGGGCAAACGATAGGTAAAGTCTCCCAGGATGTAGAGGCGGTCGTCCACATCCACGCACTCATTGATGGCATCGATGACCTTGCGGTTCATCTCCTCGACCGAGCCAAATGGCCGGTCCATGTCGTGCAAGATATTCGTATCGCCCAGGTGCAGGTCGGCGGTAAACCACATCATCGTCTATGTCCTCATTTCGCAACGTGTTCAACTCGTGCTAAGTATACAGACGTAGCGATGCGGCGGTTATCCAAAGAGCCCACCGAACAGTCCGCGGCGGCGCTTGTCTTGCTTTTTCGAAGCGTCACTCTGAGTTTTCTTGTCCTGCCGTTTCCTACGGTCCTGCTCCAACTCATCGTCATCGAGTAGCATATCCCACTCAAACGGATCATCCGTCAGATCGAACAGGTCATCGTCATCAAACATGGCAGTCTCCCATACCGATTAGCGAGCATCCACCACATAGAGCCCAACGCGCACCTGGTGCCACGGGCTGCGTTCGGGGGCAACCTGTTGCACGCGGGCCTCAAACACGTCCTCGTGGCCGTAATACATCATCAAGGACAGCGGGCCGACCTCGTTTCCCGGAACATAGCCAAGCTTAGTGTTGCCGAAGTAGATCGCAACCGCCTCGGGATCATGAGGGTTATCGCGCTCGGCACACAGTTTCAGCTTATCGCCAACCTTAAGATCGCCCAGGACCAAGGCACCGTCGGCATACTGAAATCCCGCGATGTGAAACGACAGAAGAACACGTGAAGGCTCGTACATAGCAACTCCCCTAACGGCCGGATAAACCGGTGTTTAACCTTATTGAGAAGTCTACGGGTCCGTGCGGACACAAATACATCCTGTCTGCGTCCTTCAATCGTTTGCCTCAACGCTTGCGCGACAGAACGCTTGCAGATAAGATAGGAACACGGATGGCACCCGTTGCCGCGGGTCTTGCCAACTCCGATACACGTTTTCATCGTGAGAAGTGGCCGTCTTCGCTTACGCGGGGGCGGCTATTTCATTCGGCCGATAAACAGACCGAGTTCGATAGCCGCAATCAACAACGCCAATAACGAAATAACATCGCTTACGTTCATACCAAATCCCTTCTAAAGGGAGTTGGCCCATCCGTGCTCCATAACAGTAGTCTAACGCAAAATGCAGGTAATAGGAACACTTGTTCGTATTATCTGCGCCCTTTTCTAATGCACAAACATGCGCACGAACTTGTGCTTCCAGCTTGCGTAGGGCGCATACCGAAACGGCACGTCCAGCCAAGTTGCCTTGTTCACGATACTCTTCTTGTGGCTAAACGTATCGAAGCTCTCGCGTCCATGGTACTGCCCCATACCGCTCGCGCCCATGCCGCCAAAGCCCATATGGCTCGTAGCCAAGTGCATGATCGTGTCGTTGACACAGCCACCGCCAAAGGGCACGTAACGCACGAAGCGCTGCTGAACTGCGCGATCCTGACTAAAGATATACAGGGCCAGCGGCGTCGGACGATCCGTAATAAACGCTTCGGCCTCGTCTAGGCTCTCAAACGTCAGCACCGGCAAGATGGGACCGAAGATCTCCTCCTGCATCACGGCGTCATCGGGGGTCACGCCGTCTAGGATCGTCGGCTCAATCTTGAGCGACGACTCGCGCGCCGTGCCTCCCAGCACGACCTTATCGGGATCGATCAGCCCGCGCACGCGCGCAAAATGCTTAGCATTGACGATATGCCCGTAATCCTCGTTATCGAGCGGATGCTCGCCAAACATACGGCGGACCTCTTCCTTGATGAGGCCCAGCAGCTCGTCGTGCACGCGCGTATCGACCAGCAGGTAGTCGGGCGCCACGCAGGTCTGCCCTACGTTGAGCCATTTGCCAAAGGCGATACGCCGTGCCGCGACCTTCAAGTTTGCCGTCGCATCCACGATGCAGGGGCTCTTGCCGCCCAGCTCAAGCGTCACGGGCGTGAGGTTTTTACTCGCGCGCTCCATGACGAGCTTGCCGACCGGAACGCTACCGGTAAAGAAGATCTTGTCCCAGCACTCATCGAGCAACGCTTCGTTCTCGGCGCGCCCGCCCTCGACAACCGTCACCAGGCGCGGATCAAATGCCTCTTCACAGATTTGCTTGAGCACCGCGCTCGATGCCGGAGCATAGGCACTCGGCTTGATGACCACGGTATTGCCCGCGGCAATGGCGCCGGCGAGCGGCTCGAGTGTTAGCAAAAACGGGTAGTTCCACGGAGCCATGATGAGCGTGACGCCATAGGGCACGGCTTGCGTTTTGCACGCGCTCACGGCGTTGGCAAGGTCACACGGACGCAGGCGCGGACGACTCCATCGAGCCACGTGAGCGATCTGATGACGAATCTCGGAAAGCGACGTGCCGATCTCGCACATATATGCCTCGTCATGCGACTTTCCCAAATCGGTCTTGAGTGCATGGGCAATATCGGCCTCGTGCGCCCGTACCGCATCGCGTAAACTCACGAGCGCGCGACGTCGGGCATCAACATCAAACGTAGCGTGCGTTTTAAAGTAAGTGCGCTGATCGCCGACGATGCGCGCAATTTCCTCGGTGTTCATGGCACCCTCCTAGTTCTCGTCCTCAAACATACCACCCGCGACGACCTCGTACATACGCTCGAGCTCCAAGCGGTCCATCAAAAGCGGAACGGGGTACAGCGGATTGGCCTCGGCATCGGCATGCGCCGCCATCTCGGGAATGTCGGAGCGGCGAATGCCCGAGACATATTTGGGGATTCCCAGGATCTCGTTCATGCGGTCGACCCAATCGATAAAGGCCTCGGCCGCAAGACTATCCTGCGCGGTAGCCGGCGCAATGCCCGCCATGCGAGCAAGATCGGCAAGCTTGGGGGCGGCGGCGTCACCATAAGCGCGAAGCATGTGCGGCAGGATGATCGCGTTGGCCAAACCGTGCGGAATTCCGTATCGGCCGCCCAGACTGTGCGCGATGGCATGCACATATCCGACATAGGAGCGGGTAAACGCAACGCCCGCCTTATACGCCGCCGAAAGCATATTGCGACGAGCGCGCATGTCGTCACCATGCTCATAGGCCTCGAGCAAATTGTCGTGGATAAGCTGCACCGCCTGTCGCGCCATCTTGCGCGTATAGGGCGTGGTGCTTCGCCCGATAAAGGCCTCAACGGCATGCGTCAGGGCGTCCATGCCCGTCTGCCCCGTAATGGAAGCGGGCAAGCCGCACGTAAACTCGGGGTCGTGGACTGCAAAACGCGGGATGAGCACAAAGTCGTTAATGGGGTATTTGTAGTGCGTCCCGTCATCGGTAATTACCGCCGCAAGCGTGACTTCGCTTCCCGTACCGGCGGTAGTGGGAACGGCGATGAGCAGCGGCAGGCGACGATGAATCCGCAGCAGGCCGCGCATCTTGTTGATGGGCTTGTTTGGCTGCGCAATGCGTGCGCCCACGCCCTTGGCACAGTCCATGGCCGAGCCACCGCCAAAGCCGATAATGGCCTGGCAGGCGCTCTCTCGATACAGGGACGCCGCTTCTTCCACGTTTGAAACCGTGGGGTTTGCACGCGTTTCGGCATAGACCGTAACGCCAATCCCCCTGCATGCGAGCGCCGTCTCGAGCGGTGCCGTGAGCCCCAGACGGGCAATGCCGGGATCCGTCACGATAAGGACCTTCTGGATCGAGCGCTTTTGAAGCACCGCGGGCACATCCTCGGCATGCTCTAAAATGCGCGGCTCGGTATAGGGCAGGATCGGCAATGCAATGCGAAAAACCGTCTGATATGTTCGGCACCAGGCACGACGGGCTAGATGCATAAAGGAAACTCCTTCATTTGTTGATAGGTCAACATTTGCTCGCCCGATTGTACTCAGCGGCGGTCAAAGACGGCCTGCCAATCGTTAATCAATCAACATCTTCATATCTCAAAATTGTTTTATTAAAAATCATTCCTAATAGGCTTCACATTTGGTTGCATTTATGGATAATAGAACTCGTCAAGACGCACGTCCGGAGAGGGCCCTTACGGGACCGGACGAGCGCGCAATCGCCATCGATCGAAAGGATCGAATCATGAAGTTTGTTTGCCCCGTTTGCGGTTATGTGGAAGAGTTCGACGGCGACCAGCTGCCCGAGGATTTTAAGTGCCCCCAGTGCGGCGTTCCCGGTTCTCGTTTCCTGAAGCAGGAGGAGGGCCAGCTCGAGTGGGCCGCCGAGCACGTCGTGGGCGTCGCCAAGATGGAGGGTGTCTCTGAGGACATCGTTGCCGACCTGCGCGCCAACTTTGAGGGCGAGTGCTCTGAGGTCGGTATGTACCTGGCCATGGCTCGCGTCGCTCATCGCGAGGGCTATCCCGAGATCGGCCTGTACTGGGAAAAGGCTGCCCACGAGGAGGCCGAGCATGCCGCCAAGTTCGCCGAGCTCCTGGGCGAGGTCGTGACCGACTCCACCAAGAAGAACCTCGAGATGCGCGTTGAAGCCGAGAACGGCGCCACCGCCGGCAAGACCGATCTTGCCAAGCGTGCCAAGGCCGCCGGCCTCGATGCCATCCACGACACCGTGCACGAGATGGCTCGCGACGAGGCCCGCCACGGCAAGGCTTTCGCCGGCCTGCTCAAGCGCTACTTTGGCTAAGCCAACCGCCTGAGACATAACCTCAAGCTCGATGAGGCCCGGACCGTATTGGTTCGGGCCTTTTTCGTGCCTCACGAACTTGTTAACGCCCTGAAATAGGACCGCCTTCGGCATCGGCTTCTCGTCAAAAACTAAGTGAGTAGACTTTTTGGAACTTGCCGAGCACACCACCCATATTGCTTTATAAAGCCGCAGGTAAATGACTTGTTGCAAAACGGCCTGGTCGCCAAAGTGCCAAAAGTCTACTCACTTAGAACCGCAGCCGTCCACGATTGAGCCGTTTTGTGTCTAACGGGCATCTTCCCGTCGATTACTCCCAATTTTGTCCAGTCAACGAATAGTTCAGACCGGAGTAATGTCTCAGCCCTTTGCTCATCTGAGCTTTTATCACGATATTCAGCATCGAGCATCCTGCATATGGCCTTAACGATCGCGCGGAATCTATCCTCATCGGATATCTGTCTGTGTGCCAGGAGAAGTACATCGTAGCCCATGGCCTGAAGGGCCGTCATGCGGTCAGCGTCACGCAAGCCATCCCCTGCGCGTCCGTGCGAGGCCTTTCCCTGACATTCAATGGCCGCCTGTCGCCTGCCGTCCGGCGAAGAAAGAAGTAGGTCGGTATATACACGGGACATTCCCACAATCGCTCGAGCACTTGTGCTTAACGTCACTTCGACATTGAGCTCTATGCCGCAAAACCCTTCGCCTCCCAGGGCTCGCGGCAGTCCAAGCAACAAATACGCCTCGACCTCAAAAGGCGACGCGGCACCCAATGGAACGAGTTGCGATACCGCCATAAATCTATTGCCGCAACGCATCCCGCAAACATCTGAACAAAAACGGTCAAGGTCTCCGCCCAAAACCAAAGCGTCTCGACGCCATAAATTTGAGGCGATGCCGTCCTCGGACGGGCAGCGCACCCAACCGAACGTTGTCGAAATCGCGCCCGAATCAATTGCACGCGAAAGCTCCGCCTCAAGTGCCGCCGGCAGGGCACACACCGCAAACAAGCCACACATCTCCGCCAATACCAAAAGAAGCTGAAGATCCGTCAGATGCCGCGACATGATGAATGTCGTCAGTAGAGGAGATGTAACCAAAAACCCATGCTCCGTTTCCAGTACGGATTCCCTGGGGAGCTCACCAAGAAACAGCCGCTGCCTAATGCTGGCAGGACAAGTCCGTTTGTTTCTCGTCCGAACCAATGTATGCAACGGAAAACCGAGCGCGACCGCAGCCGTCGGGTTGCGGGCGAGATCATATCGCTGCCGGTCTTCTTCCGGTCGTGGAAGCGGCGGACACAAAGCGCGGACTTGAGGAGGCAAACGCCAGTACCTAAAAGCCGATATGTCACAAAGTAGATCCTTCATAGGCACAGGAGAACACGAATTTCGACCCAGTCAGTCACGCATTGGCGCGAACGCACCAAAAATGGCGCCGAACGGACTGCCAAGTTTTCAACAGCCCTCCCCAACTGGCCAAAAGCTTGTCGAGAGCTGGACGAAGCCCTGTTGAAAACCCCATTTTTTTCTCATGCAGAAGCTTTACGCGGCAAGTGAGTAGACTTTTTTGAACATTCCGAGCAGGCCGGTCTTCCTGCTTTTCAAAACCGCAGGTAGATAGCTTGTTACAAAACTGCCTGGTCGCCAAAGTGCTAAAAGTCTACTCACTTAGATTGCAGAGTGCCCCCCATTAGCTGCAATTCCAAGGTAGTTAGTACTTTTGGACTCAGATCGTCATACTGAACAAGAATTTGAGTTGAGTTTTCAGGGACAGATGCGCCATCGGCACACCAATAACAGTCACTGATATCGACAAAAGGGATGCTCGAGCGCGCGAGAGCCTGCGCAAAAGAGCTTCCGCCCGTTCCACGCTCCGCAACCACGGTACAGTAAAGGCCCGCATCTGCCTGCTCGATCGAGACCTCCCCTGCCGGAAATGCCTTCCGTACAAGCGACGTCAGGCCATCACGCGCCTCACGAGCACGAACGCGCACGCGGTTCACATGTCGCTCGTAATCACCCGATTCCAGCAAACGAGCCAAAGCGACCTGGTCAACAGAACTCACCGACGAGGCGTAAAAACCAAGGTTGCGCCTAAACCGCTCCATTAGCTCATCGGGCAGCACCATGTACGCTAGACGCAACGCCGATGACAGGCTCTTCGAAAACGTGTTGGTGTAGATAACCGACTGGGAGGCATCGATCGACGCGAGCGCGGGAATTGGCTTGCCGGCAAGGCGAAACTCACAATCAAAGTCATCTTCGATGAGGTACCGACCTGGTCGCTCGGCGGCCCAGCTCAGCAGCGCATAGCGACGCGCAATGCTCGTCACAAGACCGGTGGGATACTGATGGGACGGCATAAGGTGAAGGACATCGGTCCCAGTTTTCTGCAGAGCGCTCAGGTCCACGCCGTCGTCATCCAACGGGATATGTCGTACTTGGCAGCCCATAGCCTGATAGATGCGCGTCAGGCGCAAATAGCCCGGATCCTCAACGGCATACACCTTGTCCGCGCCAAGCAACTGAACCAACATGGTATCGAGCAGCTGGGCGCCCGCACCGATAACGATGTTGTTGGGGTCGACATTCATACCCCTTGTCCCGCGCAGATGGTGAGCAATTGCGCGTCGCAGCCGAGCAGTGCCCTGCGCCGGTGCGGGCGAAAAGATTTCGCGCTCGTCTTCGGATGCCAGCGTCGCCCGTAGCGCACTTTGCCAAAGCCGCGCCGCCTCCAAAGCGGAAGGAGAAAGTGCATCGAACAGCTCAACCTGTCCGTTGACATCATGCACGCTGGGGCCCACAGAGACGGCATCTCGGTCGATGCCCTCCGCAGCCGAAGCCAAAACCGGTGCATCCGGAAGCTCGCAAGCGTAGTAGCCACGTCGCGGTATTGAGCAAATATAGCCCTCGGCAAGCAACTGGCTATATGCATTCTCGATAGTAATGACACTGATTCCCAGATGACTGGCAAAGGCGCGCTTGGACGGAAGATGCTCCCCCGCCGCAATACGTCCAGCAACGATATCATCTCGAATTTGCTGGTAAACATACTCATAGAGCGATGTTCCGCCGCGTTTTTCCAAATTGTAGTCAAGCATGAGTTTGCCACCTGACCTTATCGAGCTGTTCAATCTGGTATTAGGCTGACCTTATTATTATCTCGAAAACTGAGTATTTTGCCATACCCAGCTCCCCGATAGGATGTTCCGTCAAGCAATGCACATGCCAACCAAGGGAGCAACCATGGCAGAACAGACCAGCAAGGCCGATCGCGTCAAACTCAATCGCGAGCTCGCGCAGATGCTCAAGGGCGGCGTCATCATGGACGTCACCACGCCCGAGCAGGCACGCATCGCCGAGGAGGCGGGCGCCTGCGCCGTCATGGCACTCGAGCGCATCCCGGCCGACATCCGTGCCGCAGGCGGCGTCTCGCGCATGAGCGACCCCAAGATGATCAAGGGGATCCAGGATGCCGTCTCCATCCCCGTCATGGCGAAATGCCGTATCGGACACTTCGTAGAGGCGCAGATCCTTGAGGCCCTCGAGATCGACTACATCGACGAGAGCGAGGTCCTCACCCCTGCCGACGACATATATCACATCGACAAGACCCAGTTCAACGTGCCGTTCGTCTGCGGCGCACGTGATCTGGGCGAAGCGCTCCGCCGCATCGCAGAGGGCGCGAGCATGATCCGCACCAAGGGCGAGCCGGGCACGGGCGACGTCGTCCAGGCTGTGCGCCATATGCGCAAGATTCAAAAGCAGATCCGCGACGTTGTTGCCCTGCGTGACGACGAGCTCTTTGAGGCAGCCAAGCAACTGCAGGTTCCGGTCGAGCTGGTGCGCGAGGTCCATGCCACGGGCAAGCTTCCCGTCGTGAACTTTGCCGCCGGCGGCGTAGCGACCCCCGCCGACGCCGCGCTGATGATGCAGCTGGGTGCCGAAGGCGTCTTTGTGGGCTCGGGTATCTTTAAGAGCGGCGACCCGGCCAAGCGCGCCGCCGCCATCGTCAAGGCCGTGGCAAACTTCACCGATGCCAAGCTCATTGCCGAGCTTTCGGAGGACCTGGGCGAGGCCATGGTCGGCATCAACGCCGACGAGATCGAGATCATCATGGAAGAGCGCGGACGCTAGTCCGGCAGAAAGGATCGCACATGAGCGATTACGCAGACCAGACGGTCGCCGTGCTGGCGGTCCAAGGCGCTTTTGCCGAGCACGAGGCGAGGCTGTCCGAGCTGGGCGCACACTGTATTGAGCTGAGGCAGGCGGCTGATTTAAAGCAGGACTTTGACCGTCTGGTACTTCCCGGCGGCGAGTCCACCGTTCAAGGGAAGCTGCTTGATGAGTTGGACATGCTCGAGGAGCTTCGTGCCCGTATCGCTGAAGGCATGCCCGTCCTGGGCACCTGCGCCGGCCTAATTCTGCTGGCTCACGACCTTGCCGCCCATGACGATAAGGGCACGCCGCGTTTGGCAACCATGGACGTACTTGTCGAGCGCAATGCCTACGGCAGGCAGCTAGGCAGCTTTCGAACCAAGGGACAGGTAGCCGGCATCGACGGTGAAGTGCCGTTAACGTTTATCCGCGCGCCCCGCATCGTCGAGGTGCGCGGCAATGCCAAGGCCCTTGCCGAAGTCGATGGCCGTATCGTCGCCGCGCGCCAAGACAACCAGCTCGGCGTAACCTTCCACCCCGAACTCGACGACGACGTCCGCCTCCACGAGTTCTTCCTCCAAATGTAGGCAGAGTAGAAACGAGCGTGGATTTTCGGACACGCAACAAATGAGAGTGGATAATCTCCCACTTTGAGCTTGAATGCAGGCTCAAACCGGGAGATTATCCACTCTCATGCTATGTAGTCGTTGGGGACGTTCTTAAACGACTAGTCAGACAAGAACATCCCCCAACGACTACATTGCGATAGACGACCACGTTTGCCCAGATAAAACCGACCAAAATAAACCTGTCCCTTTTTGGCAGGTTTGAATCAAGGCAACGCCGATGTTTTGGCACCGACAGCGAGCGCCCACCAGAGCGAACAAATTGGCATGAAAAGAGGACGACATAGACCTTCTGGTCATGCCGTCCTCTTTGAATGACAAGTTGCCGCTCTGGTGGTCGCGCAGCG
>CAJMRP010000062.1 GCA_905215765.1 uncultured bacterium | reverse complement strand
CCAGGCCCGATTTTGCCTCTTGACAATGTCCTGCTCATATTAAAAGGAACGTCCCTAACTGCCGGTTGTGGGACAATACCGAGCGAACGTGATTGGGCGTCTGGGAAAAGGGGTCGCGATGAACAAGTTGAGGACGCTTGCCGACGTGCTGCGACAGGCTGGCTTTGCGCGCATCACGGGCCTGTTTCTTATCTTTTACCTGCTATGCTCGACGGCCGTCTGGCTGTCCGAGCCCACGACCCTCACGTTTGGTGATGGCCTGTGGTTTAGCTTTGAGACGGTCTCGACGATCGGCTTTGGCGACATCCCGGCCGAAACACCGGTTGCCCGCGCCATTACCGTCGTTCTGAGCGTTATCAGCATTTTTTACATCGCCATGCTCACGGGTGTGGCGGTGAACTACTGCAATACGCTTATCAAGATGCGTCAAAAGGACACCATGGCGCGCTTTATGGATGATCTGGAGCATTTGGAAGAGCTCGATCGCGACGAGCTCGCCGATCTTTCGCGCCGCGTGCGCGAGTATCGTCGACGCCAACGCTAGAGCGGGTGCCGCGCGTCACGATGAGGGGGACTGAATATGAACATCACCGTGTATCTGGGTGCCAGCGCCGGCAATGACCCAGCATTTCTGCCTGCGGTGCAAGAACTGGGCAACTGGATTGGCTCCAACGGACACGCGCTGGTATACGGCGGGTCCAAATCGGGCCTGATGGGCGCGCTCGCCGATAGCGTGCTCGATGCTGGCGGACACGTGACGGGTGTGGAGCCGAGCTTTTTTATCGAGGCCGAGTTTCAGCACGACGGAATCGACGACCTTATCGTGACGAGCGATATGGCCGAGCGCAAAGCCAAGATGATCGAGCTTGGCGATGCCTTCATTGCCTTTCCCGGTGGGACGGGAACGCTCGAGGAGATTGCCGAGGTCATGTCCGCGGCGTCATTGGGGCACCTGAGTGCTCCGTGCATCCTGTATAACCTGGACGGTTACTACAATGACCTTAAGGCGCTGCTTGGGCACATGATTGATAAAGGGCTTTCGAGCCCGAGGCGCCAGCACGGCATCTACTTTGCCCAGGATCTGCACGAGATCGCATCAATTATCAACGGATAAGCCTTGAGCCTGTCCCGCCGGGGTCCCCGGTGGCTCCGCTTGCGGCGCAGACGGTTGGCTTGACTGGGCAACGCTCGCTCTACAATAAAACGTATCTATGTCGACTTTGACCGCGGGAGGACCCGATGGATAACCTTGCCAAACCCACAAACCGCGCGCTGTTTTTGGTTAGCGTTGCCGTGACCGGTGCGTTCGCGGGTGCCGCGGTCTGGCTGTTCTTTTTTGCGATGGAGCATGGTATCGACTATCTATGGACCGAGATTCCGAGCGCGCTGGGCGTCGCTTCGCCCGAGCTTGCCAGCGGCCCGTTTGGCTTTCTGCCGTACCCGTTTTTTGTCTGCCTGCTGGGCGGCCTGTTAATCGGTCTGTTCGAAAAGATGACGGGCACCAAGACCGATGACCTCAACCAGGTGATGGCTAAGGTTAAGCAAGACGGGCGCTACCCGTACGACAACCTGGGCAAGCTTTCGCTCGCAGCATTGCTGCCGCTGCTGTTTGGCGGCAGCATTGGACCGGAGGCCGGCCTGACCGGCGTTATCGCGGGTCTGTGCAGCTGGGTCGGCGACCGTATGCGTCGCTTTGGCGCCGAGTTTAGGGAGCTCACGCTGCTGGGCACCCAGGCTGCCCTGACGGCGCTCTTTACCGCGCCCGTCTTTGGCTTTGTGGCGCCGCTCGCCGGTAGCGCCGACGGCCAGAGTGCTAATGACGATGAGTCCGCGTCCGACGAGATCACGATCAAGCTGCCCAAGGCGCAAAAGACCGTGGTCTACGGTATCGCGATCGCTGGCGGTTTGGGCACCTACCTGCTGCTTGGCCAGCTTGTGGGCGGCGGCATGGGTATGCCGAGGTTCGAGGCCGCCGTGGTGGGCAACCTGGAGCTTACCTGGCTCATTCCTCTGTCGCTGATCGGAACAATCTGCGGCTGGCTGTACTTTGTCTCTGAGCACGCGAGCGAAGCGCTTGCCCATGCAATAGGGGCGCGCCCTGTCGTCAAAGCCATGCTGGCCGGTCTGGCGCTCGCCATCTGCGGTACGGTTTTGCCCTGCACCATGTTTGCCGGCGAGACCCAGGCCGACGTGCTCATGGAGACCTACCTCACCATTCCCGCCGGCATGCTTATCACGACCGGTTTTGTCAAGGCCATGCTGACCCCCGTCCTCATCAACCTTGGTTGGCGCGGCGGTCACTTCTTCCCGGTTATCTTCTCGGGCGTAAGCCTGGGCTATGGCCTTGCCATCCTCACCGGCGCAGATCCGGTCTTTTGCGTCGCCGTCTGCACGGCATCGACGATGGGTGCGGTCATGCGTCAGCCGGTCATGGTCGTGGGCCTGCTGCTCATGTGCTTCCCCCTCAAGGGTATCGTCTGCATGATCATCGCGGCCGTCATCGCCGCCGGCATTCCACTGCCCAAGCCGCTGCGCAAGTAGTACAGTGGCGCACGCCGGGGACATGCCCTTTGCCACGGATTTGCGGGGAGGGGGGGCGATCGCGTCCTTCGCGGATTGAGACTCGTGTGGCTACAGATCGCGTACTCGATAAACCTTGGTGCTGACGGTGCAGCTGATTGCGCATAGTGCGAGCGCCAGTACGGCAATTCCTGCACACAGACAGCCAAGGACGGCAGGATCGGGATTCGCCCCGGCAATCGACATAAGCCAGTTGCTGATGGGGTTGGAGGAGCTCAGCGCTGCCATGGTAAGGCATCCGAGTAGGGCAAACAGGCCAACGGAAAGGCGCAGCGCCTCCATGTGTCCAAATCGAAAGAACAGCGGCTGTGCCAAAAACACCATCATGAGGGAGATGAGCATCGATGCGGCGGAGGCTATTGTGATCTCAAAGACGGTCTGTCCCGTCGAAGGAATGCCCGTGTGATCGAAGAACGGAAGGGCGATGATGTTCAAAAGCACGGCGGCGCAGGCCATGATGGCCGAGAAGACAACGATGCACAGGTAGCGTGCGCAAATTATGTCTTTGCGCGTGAGAGGCAGCGTTGCCCGATAACGCTCCCATCCGTTTTGATTGTCGAAGCCGGCCAGCGAGCTCATGACCATGATGGGCGACATGGCGCTGACCGCGCAGGCGCCGGCGCTCATGCCGGAATCGCCATCCGACGCGTTGGCAAGGGTTAGCACGACGAAGATGAACAGGCCGACGCCCGCGATGCTCGGGGTGAGCGTGCGAACGATGGCGAGCTCGGACATAAAGGCGCGTTTCATTTCGAAGCCCCTTTCAGCATGAGGCGCAGATAGTCATCAATGGTTGCCCGATCGCAGGGAATCTCTGGGAAGGCCTCGAGCGTTTCGCGACGGTTGGGCACGAGCACGTCCACGCTATAGGCGTGGTGGATGGCACGGGCGCCTTCGACGCAAGCCATAAGCTCGGCGGCCTGTGCTTGGGTACAGTGGGCGATGCCGACGCGGTCGGTAATGTCCTCGCGCGGCAGGTCAAAAATAATCGAGCCGTTATCGATGCAGATGACGCGGTCGGCGGCGCGATCGAGGTCGGACGTAATATGGCTCGAGAGCAGCACGCTGTGCAGGCCGTCGGAAACAAAGGCGAGCAGCTCATCGAGCAGCTCCTCGCGTGCCATGGGATCGAGGCCCGCGGTGGCTTCGTCCAAAACGAGCAGCTTGGCCTGGTGGCTGAGCGCGCAGGCAAGCTGCAGTTTCATGCCCATGCCGCGGGAGAGGTCCTTGACCTTTGTCTTGGGATCGAGGCCAAATCGGTCGATGAATCCGGCGAACGTTTTGCGGTCCCACGTGGGGTACGCCGGGCCTACGAGTGCCTCGATCTGGCCCACCTTGAGCGTTGAAGGGAAAGGACACGTGTCCAGCGCGAGACCGACACGGGTGTGCAAGCAGCGCTGCGCTTCACCGGGTGCGTCGGCGCCACAGCGCTGCCCAAACAGGTGCACCTCGCCGGCATCGAGTTTGATAAGCCCGAGCGCGGCTCGAATCGTCGTTGTTTTGCCAGCGCCATTTGCGCCCACAAAGCCAACGATCTGGCCAGGCTCCACGGCAAGCGTGACGTCACGCAGCGAAAAACGGTCGCTCACACGGCGTGAAATGCCTTTGAGTTCTAGCAAGTTTTGCATGGTATTGCCTTTCTTGCAGATGGCTACTGCATGGATTCGGGGGCGACGAGGTCGAGCATCTCGTGCAGCTTGTCGCGCGTGACGCCCAAGGCCTCGGCTTGGCTTGCCGCTTTCGAAAGCAGCTCTTCGATATGGCAGAGCTGGTTTTCACGCAAGAGCTCTTGGTTGCCTTCGGCGACAAAACAGCCCTTGCCCTGCACGGTGCAGATAAACCCGAGCTGCTCCAGGTCGGCGTAGGCGCGCTTGGTGGTGATGACGCTCACGCCAAGATCGCTCGCGAGCGCACGGATGCTGGGGAGTTTGGCTCCCGCAGCGAGCGTGCCCGAAAGGATCTGATCTTTGACTTGCGAGGTTATCTGCTCGTAGATGGGCTTGTCGCTCGAATTGGATAGGATGATGTCCACAGCGGCTCCTTAGCTGTTGGGCTACACGTGTATATAACCGGTAAGCACAGTATATATACACTATGCACAGTTACGCAAGAGGCAAATACGGATTGTCCGCTCGTTCATTCATCTCAATCTGTAACAACTGGAGAAGATTTTGGCTGCTAGATGTTACAGATCGAGACATTGGCCACCCGTCTATCCTTATATCTCAATCTGTAACAGATGGACCCGTTTTGAGTGGCTAGATGTTACAGACCGAGATCTTTCTGGGACGCCCACCTGTTTGTCTAAATCTGTAACAGGAAGAGGTTCAAAAACCGTCTAGATGTTACAGATCGAGACAAACTGCTGCGGAGTGTCGCCATCGACTGCTAACCAGGCCCCAACTGATGAATTTGTCCTGATAGGTGCCCTAGAGCGGGATTTCGCGGCTACAATAGTGCGGTTACAACGACGTAATGCACTCAATGCAAGAAAGGATCCGCATGGCAAGCCTGTCGGATGAAATCTCGTCGCGCCGCACATTCGCGATCATCAGCCACCCGGACGCCGGTAAGACCACACTTACCGAGAAGCTGCTGCTCTATACCGGCAGCATCCAGACTGCCGGCTCGGTCAAGGGCAAGAGCTCGGCCAAGCATGCCGTCTCGGACTGGATGGACATCGAGAAGGAGCGCGGTATTTCCGTTACCTCCTCGGTGCTGCAGTTCACCTACAACGGCGCCTGCGTCAACATCCTCGATACCCCCGGCCACCAGGACTTCTCGGAGGATACCTACCGTACCCTTATGGCCGCCGACGCTGCTGTTATGGTCATCGACGGCGCCAAGGGCGTCGAGGCCCAGACCAAAAAGCTCTTTAAGGTCTGTACGCTGCGCCACATTCCCATCTTCACCTTTGTGAACAAGCTCGACCACGAGGCTCGCGATCCGTTTGAGCTCATGGAAGAGATCGAGAACGTCCTGGGCATCAATACGTATCCCATGAACTGGCCGATCGGCAGCGGCCGCAACTTCCGCGGCGTGTTCGACCGTCAGACTCGTCGCGTCATTGCCTTCGAGGGCGACGGCCACGCCAACGCCACCAAGAAGGTCGCCGAGGTCGAGGCCGAGCTGGGCGACCCTGCCATGGATGAGCTCATCGGCGAGGAGAACCATAAGAACCTGATGGACGACATCGAGCTGCTCGATGGCGCTGGCGACGAGCTCGACTTGGATGCTGTGGCCTGCGGCAAGCTGAGCCCGGCGTTCTTTGGCTCGGCGCTCACCAACTTTGGCGTGGAGCCCTTCCTCAAGGAGTTCCTGCGTCTGGCCCCGACGCCGCGCGCCTATACCGATACGCTCACCAGCGAGCCGGTCGATCCCTGCCGCGACGACTTTAGCGGCTTTGTGTTTAAGATCCAGGCCAACATGGACAAGAACCACCGCGACCGCATCGCTTTTGTGCGCATTTGCTCGGGCAAGTTCGAGCGCGGCATGGACGCCTTCCACGTGCAGGGCAACCGCAAGCTTAAGCTTGCTACTGGCACCTCGATGATGGCCGATGACCGTGCGATTGTTGACGAGGCGTACGCGGGCGATATCGTGGGCCTGTTCGATCCGGGTATCTTTAGCATCGGCGACACTGTGTGCTCTGGCAAGCGCCACGTGCAGTATCCGCAGATCCCGACGTTTGCCCCCGAGATGTTCGCTCGCATTACGCAGGTCGACACGCTCAAGCGCAAGCAGTTCGTCAAGGGCATGGAGGAGCTTGCCCAGGAGGGTGCCATCCAGATCTTCCGCGAGCTGGGTGCCGGCATGGAGAGCGTCATCGTGGGCGTGGTCGGCGTGCTGCAGTTTGAGGTACTCGAGCGCCGCCTCAAGGCCGAGTACCGTGTTGAGGTTCGTCGCCAGCCACTGCCCTATACGGACATCCGCTGGATCCAGAACGACCCCGACACCATCGATATCCCGGGCCTTTCGCTCACGCGCGACACCCTGCGTGTCGAGGACATGCGCGGCGGTAAGCTGCTGTTGTTCACGAGCCCGTGGAACGTGGATTGGGCAACCGACCACAACCCCGACCTTATCCTGTCGGAGTTTGGCAACGTAGCGTTTTAACGCATCGGCGCGGTGGCCCTGCGGGGCTGCCGCGCCGATTGCTTGCCTGATGCCGCGTGAGCGGCTATCATACCCACCGTCGTCTATAGACCGAGACGTCCGAGCAGTTCGGGTCCGATATCCTGCTCGTTAAACCTAAAACCAAAGGAGTACATAATGATCAAGAAGGTCATGGAGGACTACAAGGTCCTGCTGCGGAGCATTCCCGCGGCAACGGTTTCGCTGTTTTTCGTGAGCGTCATCATGATGAACCTGCTGGCCAACAAAGAGCTTATCAGCCTGCCGTATCTGGCACTCGATTGCGGCTTTGTGGTGAGCTGGGTTTCGTTTTTGTGCCAGGACATGATCTGCAAGCGCTTTGGCGCCAAGGCATCCATCAAAATCTCTATCCTCGCGCTGCTGGTCAACCTGGCCGTGAGCCTGTGCTTTTGGGCATGCTCGCTCACGCCCGGTATGTGGGGCGCCTACTACGACACCGGCATGATCGAGGTCAACACTGCCCTTAACGCCACCATCGGCGGCACCTGGTACGTGGTGCTGGGCTCTTCGCTGGCAATGCTCGTTTCTGCCGTGGTTAACTCCACACTCAACCAGTCGCTCGGTCGCATGCTCAAAAAGAATAACTTTGCGAGCTTTGCCTTCCGCTCCTATGTGTCCACGGGTGTTGGCCAGTTTATCGACAACTTGGTCTTTGCCATTGTGGTGAGCCACACGTTCTTTGGTTGGACCTGGGTGCAAGTCCTTATGTGCTCGCTGACCGGCGCTGTCGCCGAGCTGCTGTGTGAGGTCTTCCTGAGCCCCGTGGGCTACAAGGTCGTGCGTGGCTGGGAGCGTGAGAACGTGGGCTCCGAGTACCTCGAGCGCCACGCAACCGCCTAAGGAGCAAGTATGCGGGTTTTGATCACGGGCGCTTCGGGCGGTATCGGAGCCGCATGCGTGCAGCGTTTTTTGGACGAGGGCCACGAGGTCGTGGGCTTTGATCTTTTGCCGGCGGCGATCGAACACGAGCGCTACCGCCATCTGATTGTTGATGTCCGCGAGCCGGACGCGTTTCCAGACGATCTTGAACCTCAGGTAATCGTGAACGTTGCCGGTACGCAGGATTCGGCTGACGACATCGCCGCCAACCTGTATGGCACCATCAACGTGACCGAGCGCTACGCCTTTGCGGGGAAGGGGCTCGCCGCCAAGCCGGTGCCGGCTATCAAATCCGTGGTCAATGTGGGGTCGGCGAGCGGGCATACGGGATCGGAGTTTCCCGACTATGCCGCCAGCAAGGGCGGCGTTATCGCCTACACCAAGAACCTTGCAAACCGTCTGGCGCCGCAGGCTATCGCCAACAGTGTGGACCCGGGTGGCGTTATCACGCCGCTCAACCGTTGCGTGATGGAAGACGAACACCTGTGGAACCAGATTATGGAGCTCACGCCGCTTAAGCGCTGGGCCACCGCCCAAGAGATCGCCGAGTGGATCTACTTTGTGGGCGTGACCAACCGGTTTATGACCGGGCAGAGTCTGCTAATCGATGGCGGCGAGGCCGGCCGCACACAATTTATTTGGCCCGAATAGGAAACGCGCCCGATGGAATGCTGTCGGGCGCGTTTTTGATGTATCGATTTTTAGCCGAGGCAGGTCCAGTTGACGGGGGTCGAGCCGTGCTGTTCGAGTAGTCGATTGGCAGCGGAGAAGGGGCACGACCCCATAAAAGCGGGGAGTTCTGCCGTGGCACGGTTGGCCGAAAGCGGCGAGGGGTGCGTAGAGGCCAGGCAGAACTTGCCGGTTGTCTTGCCCGCACCAGTTGCGACGATCTTGCCTTCGACCATCTGCTGGGCAAAGCGACCCCATGTCAAAAAGACTACCGGCTGGGGCAGCTGGCAGCAGCGTTCGATAACGTAGTCGGTGAGCGTGTTCCAGCCAAGCTTGGCGTGCGAGTTAGCGGCATGCTCGCGCACGGTGAGCGTAGTGTTGAGGAGCAGGACGCCCTGTTGTGCCCATGGTGTTAGATCTCCCGTGGCGGGAATGGGGCAACCCAGATCGGCTTTGAGTTCCTTATAGATGTTGCGCAGGCTCGGCGGCAACTTGGTTTGCGTCGCGGGGACCGAGAACGACAGCCCCATTGCCTGGTTGGGTCCGTGATAGGGGTCCTGACCCAAGATGACAACTTTGACCTGGTCGGCCGGCGTGTAGGCGAGGGCATTGAGGATGTCGTCTTGTGCCGGGTAGATGGTCTGCTCGGTACGCAAAAGGGCGATGCGCTCGAGCAGCAGGTTCGTAGTGTCACGTACCGGCTGCGGCGCATCGCCCAACCAAGTTGCTATGTTGCGGTCGCGGGTCGCGGCGTCCATGGGGCTCCTTTACGTCAGATGCTCTGCTGGCATCTATTGTAAAGGCGCACCGGTTGCCTTTATGCCACGGCTGTATGAAGAGTGGGGTCTACGAGACGTGCTCGGGCGCTCCTGCCATGCGAGCCTGTTCATGTGCGCGGAGGCGCGGAAGCTCGACGGTTGCCACCATGACGCCGGTGAGGATGAGGGCGGCGCCAAAGAAGGCGATGGGGCTCAGAACCTCCCCGACCAGGAAGAACGAGAAGACAGCGGAGCAGACCGGCTCAAGCGAGAAGGCGAAGCCGGTAGTCTCGGCGGGCACGTGGGGCTGCACGAGCGTCTGGGTGATAAAGCCGTAGGCAGAGCAGATGAGTGCGAGCGCGACGACGACCACGATCTCGCTGGGCGTACTGGGAAGTGTGAAACCGCCAAAGGTGAATGCGGCGATGCCCGAGAACAAGCCACCAAAGCCCAGCTGCCAAACGCCCAGGGACAGCGGATCGACTTCTTCGACAAAGCGCTTGGCCACGATAATGTGGCTGGCATAGATAAAGGCCGAGAGCAGCATGATGATCGCGCCGGGATTCAGGCTGGTAAAGTCGGCGCCCGAGAGCAGCAACATACCGCAGGTGACGATGGCGGTGCCGATGAGCACTTTGCGCTCGGGGGCGCGACGCAGCAGGGCGGCGTTGGCAAACGGTACGATCACGACCGTCAGGCTCTGCAAAAAGCCGGCAGTGGAGGCAGAGGTAAGGCTGGAGCCCAGGCACATGCAGGTGAGCTCGGTTGCCATAATGGCGCCGATGATGGCGGCACGGACCATAAGATCGCGGTTGATGCGCAACGCGTGCTTGTGGAAGAGCAACAGGCAGACCACAAAGGCGATGATGCAGCGTAGCGCGACGATGCTCGTGGCGTTCATGCTGTCCATGCCGATCTTCATGAGGGGATACGAAAAGCCCCATGCGACGGGAACGGAAAATGAGAGCGCGATTGCTTTTTTGCGATCCATGGGACTCCTTTTGTTACAGAACGGTTTCGCAAAAAGGATTCTGCTCTCAGATGTGGATGTAGTAAAGCGAATGTATCTTCAGTATGATTAAGAAATACTAATGTAGGCAGAAAAAGCCCTGGCAAAACGTTTTACGGCTGCATTGATGTGGAGGCGCGATGGCATCGCGGTATCAGATTGTGTGTATGGTGGTCGATCGCGGCAGTCTTAAGGGCGCGGCGGACGAGCTGGGCTATACGCAAAGCGCGGTGAGCCAGGCCGTCAAGGCGCTCGAGCGCGAGCTGGGCACCACGCTTATCGAGCGCGGTAAGCAGGGTGTTTCGCTTACGCGCGACGGTAAACAATATCTGCCGTACCTGCGCCAGATCGTGACCGCCGAGGCCGAGCTCGAGGGCAAGCGCCAGGAGCTGCTGGGGCTTTCGTCGACTGATATTCGCATTGCGACGTTTACCAACGTGAGTCGAACCGTGTTGCCGCGCGTGATTCGCGACTTTGGAGCCCTGCACCCTGGCGTGCACTTTACCCTCAAGCAGGGCGATTACACGCGCAACGCCCAGTGGGTGCACGATGGCGTGGTTGACTTTTGTTTTACGGCGCGCGGATTTGCCGCTGGGCTCGAGAAGCGCGTGGTCTATCACGACGAGTTGGTGGCATTGTTGCCGGCCGCGCATCCGCTGACGGCAAAGGAAAAGGTGACACTCGCCGACCTGGCGTCCGAGCCGTTTGTGCTGCTGGATGAGGGCGAACAGAGTCTGGTGCTCGATGCATTCGCGGCGCATGGCCTGTCGCCGCACGTGACGAGCGAGGTCACCGACGACTACACCATCATGGCGATGGTGGAGGAGGGCCTAGGCGTGAGTATGCTCTACCGTCGTACTGTGGAGGGCATGCGTGCCGATATTCGCGTACGTCCCATCGTGCACGCCCCCTCGCGCGACGTAGTGGCGGCCTGGCGCAGCTGGGACACCATGCCTATCGCCACGAGGCGCTTTATCGACTATATGAGCTCACATATTGTCAATTAATGACTGGCGTGGCGTTGAGTGCGGTGTTTAGCGGGCTGTCGCTTTGGCTTGGGTGGCGCGATAGGTGCGTGCCGGGTGGCAAAGTAGTACCGCTACGACCATAAAGAACGCCGTGGTGCCCAGGCTGATGGGGTAGACCATCATGATGTTCGCAAAGGTGCGGAAGTGCGGGAACACGCAGAACACCCAATAGAAGCGGATGCCGCAGACGCAGATCATGGTGATGAGGGCGGGTGTGAGCGAGATACCAAAGCCGCGCAGGTAGCCTGACATGTTTTCGTAGAACATGCTAAAGGCGTACGCCGGGAAGATCGAGCACACGCGGATATAGCCGATCGAGACGATGTTGGGATCGCTGTTGAACAGCGACAAGATCTCACGC
>CAJMRP010000061.1 GCA_905215765.1 uncultured bacterium | reverse complement strand
CGGGTGCCCTACCGGGAGTAGCCCCGACGGTTGACAAAACTATAGGAACACCCAATGACTACCTTACAGAGCTTCCAGCGCGGCGGCGATGCGCTTCATGGCGGCATCGGCGGATGCTTGGTCGGGCGCCTCGGCCAGCACGCGGATAACCGACTCGGTTCCGCTCTTGCGCACGAGCACGCGGCCCTCGCCTGCCAGCGCAGCCTCGGCCTCGGCGATGGCGTTCTGCACGCCCATATTCTCGAGCGCGGCGTCCTTGTCCGCCACGTGCACGGCCACCTGCGCCTGTGGCAGCAGCTTGCACGGAGCCGTGAGCTGCGAGAGCGTCTCGCGCTCGGCACGAATCACTTCCATCACGCGCAGCGAGGTCATAATGCCGTCGCCCGTGCGCTCGATATCGCCAAAGATCGTATGGCCCGTCTGCTCACCGCCCAGGCTGTAGCCGCCCTCGCGCATCTTGGCATACACGTGACGGTCGCCCACGCCGCTGGTCACGGCGCTCAGACCGGCAAGCTCCAGCGACTTGACAAGGCCAAAGTTGCTGGCGATCGTCGGTACCACGGTACCGCCCGAGAGACGCCCGTGCTTGTTCAGGTACACGCCGCACACGTACAAGATCTGGTCGCCGTCGACCACGCGGCCGCGCTCGTCCACGGCCAGGCAGCGGTCGGCATCGCCGTCGTAGGCAAAGCCCACATCCAGGCCCTGCTCCACCACGTGGCGCTGCAGGCGCTCAATATGCGTAGAGCCGCAGTCGACATTGATGTTAAAGCCGTCGGGCGCGGCATTGATCACGCGCACATCGGCGCCCAGTGCGTCGAACACCGGCTTGGCCACCGAGGATGCCGAGCCGTTGGCGCAATCGATGCCGATCTTGACGCCCTGCAGCGAAAAGTTCGCGCTGGCGATGAGCGAAGCAATGTAGCGGTTGCGACCCTGCATGTAGTCCACCGTGGCGCCGATGTGGTTGCCCGTTGCCAGCGGCACCTCGCTCTTGCCATCGATGTAGTCCTCAATGAGCTCCAGCACGTCCTCGTCCATCTTAAAGCCGTCGCTGTTGACGAGCTTAATGCCGTTATCGCAAAACGGGTTGTGGCTCGCGCTGATCATGATGCCGCAATCGAAGCAGCCTTCCACAGTCTGATGCGCTACGCCCGGCGTGGGGATCACGTGCAGCATATAGGCGTCCGCACCGCTCGCGACCAGGCCGCTCACCAGCGCCGCCTCGAACATATAACTCGAGCGACGCGTGTCCTTGCCCACGATCACGCGTGCCTTGCGCTCGCGGTTGGCGCCGTAATACCAGCCCACAAAACGGCCAATCTTATAAGCGTGCTCTACCGTCAGCCCAACGTTGGCCTCACCGCGAAAGCCGTCGGTGCCAAAGTACTTCATGCGCTCTCCTTACAAAATAGGGGCGAACAGATTGCCTGTCCGCCCCAAAATGGTACTCGATTATCTGCGCTACCAGAAAAACCCTACGCCGACGCGCTGTCGCGAGCCGCCTGGCATGTAGGAGTCTGACGCAGCGTAAGCGGCTTGTCCCCCGCCTCGGCCGACGTGGTCAGCGTATACGTGATCGTCGTCGTCTCGCCAGCATGCAGGTCAACGGTGCCCGAATAGAAGGGGATTCCATGCCACGTAGCGGCGCCAAGACCAAACTGGGTGCCCTCGACGGTCAGATCAGTAATGTTGCCGCCCGTCGGGGCAAACAACGAGACATTCAGGCGTTCGTCGTCACGCGCGGCATCGGGTGCGCTCGCCGCAACGTAGTCGGGCAGCTTGCCTGCCTCCTCCTGCGTCATGATGTTCGTCAGAGTAACGGTGATGCGATACGAGCACGTGCCGTCGCCGTTCTTGATGCCCTGGCCGATCTGCGTGTCGGCGTTCAGATACCAGTCGAGCTTGGAGAAGCTCAGGTTGTTAAAGTAAACGCCGGCAACGGGATCGGCACTCGGATCATCCGGATCGGGCAGCGAAGCGTCAATGCCCGTCTCTTTGATGGCATTCTGCTCATCATCGTTTCTCATCCAAGCAATCAGACGGCCCTCTTCGGCACCGCGCTCGAATGCACCGACAAGCTTTGTAACGTCGACGTCACCGATGCCACCGAGAATCTTGTCGAAGGCGGCGCTGGCAACAGCCGCAAAGATGCCGTCCGATTCCTCGACCGGATAGTTCCAATACACATCGTGCATGAGAACCTTCGCCGCGTTGGTACCGTCGACGACCGTACCATCAGGCAGCGAGACATTACCGACAAGGCCCAGCAGGTACTGCAAGAACACCGGATCGATGCCGACGACGCCATCAACGTCCTGCCCATACTGGGACTTCCACAGCGCGGCGACACGCTGCGAGTTGCGGGGCCAATCAGGCGAATAGGTATTGCCCGAGTTGTACAGGTTACTGTGGTTGCCGAACAGCGCCTCATCCTCTTCGTCGACGCTCTCGACTGCCTCATCCTCACTGAGTCCAATGCGGGGAACAAACTCGCCAATCGACATCTGGCCGTCAGTGACCGAAATCAGGCCCTGCGAACCGCCAAAGCCGCCGCAAGCACGAATCTCGACGTTGTTCATGGCGTACACAAGGTAGTTGCGCGTCTGGCCGTTGGCGCCGAGCATCTGGGGAAGGACGGGGGCGACCTTCTCCGCCGCGTCAACCGCGCCGTTGAGGGTGGCAAAGCCGTCCTTGGCCTTATCGACCAGCTCGGTCACCTGGGAAATATGAGTATCGCCAATGCCCTGGACCTTCTCGTTGGCGCTCTTGAACACCTTCGAGCTGCTGGAAAGCGAATCGGCGACCGCCTGCAGCGCGGACACGTTAATCATGCCGTCCTGGAACAGCTTGCCGGGCGTAGCCTGCGAGAGGTTGTCGGCCATGGGAACCAGCGCATTGCTCGAGACATCGGACAGGGCATCAATCATGGTGCGGGCCGCATTGATATCGCTGCCATACACCGGGATAAACGAAGCCGCCGCCCACAGCGGGCTCGAGGTCTCCGCCTTCATGCTGTCGCAGAGCTCATCGATCTTCTTCGCGTCGTCAGGCAGCGTCGAAAAATCGCCCGACGTGACCTTATCCTTAAGGCCACCGACGATCTCGACAGCCTCCTTCGCTTCGCTCTTTACGGTCTTTGCCGAGTTAAGCAGCATAAAGCCGCTTGCGCCAAGCGCAACGAGAAGCACCACGACCACAGCGGCAATAATGGCGCCGGTGTGACGCTTTTTGCGCTCGCCCTTGCGATGGCGATGACGGACCAGACCGTCAGAGGTCGAACTCGACGAAGCGTCGCCACCGTAGTTCAAGCCAAAATCGTAATAATCTTCCTTGGAACCCGAGCCCGCAAACTCGGCACCGCTATCATCCAGGCGGGCGAACGTGCCAGTCTCGGAGGCGCCGGCGTAGATCGTGCCAAGGTTACCCGTAAGCCCCGCGCCACCGGCAGAGGGAGTATTGTTGTCGGCCTTGCCGGCATTAACGTTGCCGGCGGCATTCGCGGCGTTGGCAGCACCTGCGTTGCTCGCAGGTACCGAAGGAGCCCCGCTCGGCTGCGACGCGGAGGTTGCACCGCCCGCAAAGACATTCCCTCTTGCACGGCCGGTCTTTTTTGCCTTTTGAGACTGCTCGTACAGAGCGGTAAACATCGCCGTCTCGCCCGGGGACACGCGCTTACCGGAACCGCCCTGTCCAGCGCCGCCCGGCGTGCCGGCCTTACCAGCCCCGTTCGGACGCGGCGGAACTGCAGGACGGCCGCTATCGCCGCCCTTAAAGTGATTACCAGCCATAAAGAAATCCTCGCAATTGAGTCGCAATGAAAAAGTCCATAACGTTACTAGTTTATGGCATTTTGAGCATCGACAGCTAAACTCCAGACACGGGCATCAATTGGCGAAAATGCGGCACAACACCTTTTCTGTCTTGGCGGCGGCGTCAACTACACCGTGAGGAACATCATCACGATGATCATGGCAAAGCCGATAAGGTCGGTCGGCAAAAACACCGTGCCCAGCATAACGGCGCTGGTGATGGTCGCCGAAACCGGCTCCACAGTTCCGATGAGGCTCGCACGCACCGAGCCGATGTCCTTAACGCCCTGCATATAGAGCATGTAAGCAAAAAACGAGCCGATAACCACGAACACCGCGAGCGCCTCGATACCGGCGGCATCGAGCGCCGGCATATGCGCCCAGGGCTGCACGAAGACACATGAGGCCACGCCCGCCGTGAGCATTGCCGAGCCCGTGACGATGGGGCTACCGTATTCGGGCAGGATCTTGGCGGGAATCACCGCCATACACGCGGCGCTGACCGCACACATAAGACCTGCTGCCAGGCCAAGCGGCGAGATATTCAGGCTGGTAGGGTCGCCGCCGGTGGCAATTAAAAAGGTTCCACCCAGAGCCAGGCCAATGCCGATGACTTCGCGAGCACGCGGCATGCGGCGATCGGTCACGCAGGCGTAGCCCATGATGATAACGAGCTGCAGGCACTGGAGCACCGTCGCGGTTCCGGCGTTCGTCAGGCGCACGGCCGAAAGATAGCAAAACTGGTTGAACAGCAGGCCAAAGGCGGTAAAGAGCAGCAGCTGCTTGCGATCGGCGGGTGTGGTCCAGAGCTTAATCAGGCGCTCGCGGTCGCGCGTAACAACCACGGCCATAAAGAGTAGACCGGCGAGAATCTGACGCACGCTCATAAGCCACAAGGTGTCGACGTGGTAGGTATCGAACAGAAAGCTCGCGCTGGTGCCCGAGAAGCCCCAAAACGAACCGCCCACCAACGTAGCCAAGACGCCCGTGATCATCTTGCGCGACGACGCATCGTTAAGGCGGTCGCGCCAGGCGCGGCGGGTGCTACGGCTGAGCTCGTCGGTGCCCTCGGGCACATCAATGTTCGACATATCGGTCATCGGCACCGAAGCCCCTGCGCCTTCGACCTGCTCGACACACTCTTTGCTCATTCCACTCCCCCGAAACAGTCTGGAAACAATTCGGCTTACCTTACCACGGCGAAGGCGCCAGCTGGAGGCTTGTCCGCTTATCGGTAGGACAATTCCGCAGGCGTCTTTCCATAGCTCGATACCGCAATGGCCTCGCATTATGCGACAGCCAAATCGCAGCAGCAGGCTCTTTTGAAATGGATATGGCAAAGCCCCCGAATTCCACAATGTAAGCGATTTTTAAAAATGTTCTTGCCACCGAGTTCAGGCTCCGTTATATTATCCCTTGCGCGCTTGCGCACCCTTGATCGGGCGTTTAGCTCAGGGGGAGAGCGCTTCCCTGACACGGAAGAGGTCAGAAGTTCAAATCTTCTAACGCCCACCAAATGTTCGCAGCTCAGAGGCTATGTCCTCTGGGCTGTTTTGTTTTATGTCGCCAAATCCGCCGGCAGTTCCAACCGCCCAACTGGCCAAAAGCCGACCATCTACTTGCCGATCTATCCATCGACATAACCAATCAGTCCGCACCGCAACTTCTCAGCAAAACGCCGCGATGTCTGCGCCCTGCGGTATCCTTGGGCCACTTGCACCTGCAGCACCAAGGAGCCGCCATGCGCACCGAGCTCGATGTCCCCTTTTCGCACAAAGAAGAAGCCAAGGCGCTGGGCGCCAAATGGGACCGGACCAAGAAGGTCTGGTATGTACCCAGCGGCGTCAACCCCGAGCCCTTTGCCGAGTGGCTGCCCGGTGTTGACCGATCCGACCCCTCAGCGCCGTATATATATCTAGTACTGGGCAAGCGCGAGTGCTGGAAGTGTCACAAAGAGACCTCGGTCGCGGCCTTCGGCATTCCCTATCGAACCGATAACGACGAGAGCGTCGCCATCGCGCACGCGCCCAACGAATCCGGGCACATTGCCATCGACACGGCCAACGCCAACGCACTCGCCATCGTGCCCGCTCTTGGCTGCGTGCCGGGCGAGATCCGCGACTATCTTCATAAGCGCTGCGGCTACAAGCCCGTAGGCGCGCGAGCCTCCAAAGCCCCGTCGCTCGGCAACACGTGCACCAGTTGCGACGCGCTGCAAGGCAGCCGCTATCTGTTCGAGGAGCCCTCGTCCCCGTTTGCCCTCACTGCCATCAACAAGCTGCCGGCACTGGAGTTTGTGCGCGTCGAAGTTGCCGGCGTCTTTGGCATCCCGGCCACGCGCACCGACTTTGACCAGGCGCTCTTTACCTGGGCACGCGACCATCACGCCGAGTTCCACAGGCAACTCGGTGAGGGGGTTTATTTGTAGGGACGGAGAAGCCTTCACAGCCAACTCCTCCGCATCACCTATCCCTCGTCGCCGGCGTCATACACGATATCGAGGCCACAAACAGGGCATTTCTCCGGATACACCGGCATATGAACGCCTGTCTGTTTTCTCACTTCGTCGCTGAACCTGTCGCGCGCATCGATGAACCGAATGTCGAGACACGGTATTTGCGAGCCGCAGCAAGGGCAGGTGACGACAAACGACCCGCAATCAACCTCTACGCTCGGAAACATATTGTTGTCGATAAGGGCACACGGCAGTTTTCCGTACTTCCCCGTCGCAATATCGCCTCGCCAGCTCATACACGCTCCCCTCTCGCTATACAAAACAGGAAGAGCATGCACCGGCGGGCGTGCGCGAGATTGCATCGCCACGCGATCCGATCAAACAACACGATCGTCAAAGAATGCCAAAGCCAAATACGCTAATACGGCAGAAGCCCCGCCTTTTCACGCTTCTTTTCCGAGCGATCGAACTCAATGCGATGGGCCTCAAGAAACACCGTATTGGGTCGCCACTGACGCTCATTCGGCTGCCTTAGCGTCGCACCCGCAAAGGAAGCGTAGCCGGTCTTATCCAGCAGGTACGATCCGCACAGCCGATATTCGCCGCAAACAGGCTCAAACGAAATCAGGTGAGCATCAAATAGGGAATGAAGATCGCGTCGAAGCAGAATGCCGTTGCTGGCAACCTGCGATTTGGGTCCCGAGTAATTCTCGATATGTGCAGCCTCCAGAGCTTCGCTGACGCCGCAGTCCGACACCGCGCAACGGCCATCATAGGCGGCAACGAGCTGCTTGCGGAACCATTGCTGCCCCAATCGCTCGCGCCTTAACGCATAGCGGACCTTTTCGTCGTCGGTCGTACCCTGTCCGGCAAACTCAATATCGACGGGCATGTGCTTCAGATAACTCATGTCGGGCGCAAAACGAGGGTCCGGTCCGCCTTTATGAACAGGACCGTGCAGAACAAACCATCCGTTTTCGGGCTCGAACCGTTCAACAAACGCAAGGCCGAGTACCTTGTAGCCCACCTCGGTTGCAAATATGACTCCGACTGGAACGCCACATTCCATGCAGTTGAGCATTTTACGGTTGTAATTCTGGTCTCGAAAACCAACGGTACCCGGCGCTTGAACCGAGTACTTAATGACCCACGTACCATCGTCCAAATAGAGCGGAGGCACATCGGTGTAGAAGCTCTTTTTAGAGTTATGGACCGAAAGCGCAAAGATCTTATTGGGATCTTGCTTCACCCGATCCTGGCCCGGCCAGAAGATCCCTGAATCCCGCGTTACGGGAAAGAAGTCCGAGCCAATTCTCAAACGATACTGATACTGAGGGCTATCTTCCTTGGTGTGGTGCGGAAGGCTGGTCCAAACGCCGCCGCGCTGTTCCTCACCCAGAAACCACTCCCATGCCTCAACGTATTCGGAAGGCACGAGACTGCAGGCGTGGTCATAGCTTGGTCCATCCATCAACGGAACAGCAAGGTCAATGTCGTTCATCGCCAGCACCTACAACCATACGAACGCGAGTCATGCCCCTCAATAATATGGCCGAGAGTCAATTATTACGAGATCTCATTCCGCGATCGGCACATCGTTGATGCTCTCGGTTTGCCGCTGGCGCGCTTGTACCCTGCTACCCCACTCCCCTGTATACTGATGTAGCACGTGTTTCATCCGGGCTTGTTGGGCCGGATTGTTCATGGGAGGGTCTTATGGCTGCTTCGAATCCGCCTAAGGGGAGCGTTTCTTCTTCGTCCATCAAGCCGGTTACGCGCAAGGCCGTGCGTTGCCAGCGCGAGGTCGCTTGGCTTGTCACGCAGGCGGCGGGCAGGCTTGTGGCGACCACGGAGGACGTCAATGCTCCCACACCGAGCTTTGTGCTGGCAGCGGCGCTGGATCGAGTACGCCAACTGGAACTCGCCGCACAAGAAGACGGCAGCCACCTTGGCTACCAGGACGCTATGGCACCCGACCTGTTGACCTTTTGCCGCATGGCCAAGTTGCCCGCCGCACCCAATGCGCTTTCGGACGCAGGCTACATGTTTACGCTCTCGGGCGCGGACCTTATCCGCGACATCTATGCATACTGCAGCGAGCTCGCCGAACGCCACGTCTTTGACGCGGCAGAAGTCAAACCGGGATATGTCATCAAGCTGGTTCTTAGGCTGTTCTTGATGGACGGGTTCGGGGCCATGCCGGCGTAAACCGAGTCTTCAGCATCACCGTCGACTGAGCAACAACCGCTTTACCTTAGTGGGTGCCAATTGAGGGTCGATTATTGGGTCGCCTCGTCCACTAACGCATTTATTCCACGCGCTCTGACAGTCGATACTTGCGGTTGCGGCTCGTCGCCGGCGCCGTGGGCTCAAGCTCGCCTTGAGCAATGAGCGCGTTGACGCGCGACCTAACCTGGGAAATTGTAAGCCCCGTGCGTTCTGCCAGCTCACGCGTCCCCAGCTCGCCGTAGTGTTTGAGTGCCGTCACAATTAAGCCCCCGCCATGATCGACCGGCTCGATCTTTGAACGGTAAAGTACGACCTTGAACCGATCGAACCCCGGGCAGAACAGGGGCTCGGCCAGACCATGCGCGCGCATGGCATCGATCATCATCGGGATGCCCGAGCCATTGCCCTCAGCCGGCGAACCTGCGCCATCCGGCAGCGGGACAATCGACATGAGCTTCACAAGCGTCGCATTGCGACATCGGGAGCTGCCGTCAAACAGGTTCTCGCGAGTCTTTCCTCCGTATAGGCCGCCGGGGTTCGTCACCTCGATACGGTCATCAAAGACGTCAACAGCGATCGACTGCCCACAGAACCGATCTCCGTATTCTCGGTGGATTACGGCGTTGGCGATTGCCTCGCGTAGGACTTCCTCGGGAATCTCCAGCGAGTCGACACGCGAGACGCCTTGGATCGTCGAGGTTCGCCGCAAATTCTTGGCGATTGCCGCGACGGCATCCGAGATCATTTCGCCCAACGTTCCCTCGCAGATCGTACGGTCCATGAACCTCAACGACCCCGCAGCGCCCTTCTGCGTTCCGGCATAGACCGCCACATCGATAAAGAGCTTGGGATAGAACTGCTGAGGATAGGCACCCGCAGCCAGGAGTCCGGCCTTAGTGACATTGCCCTGGGAGTCGAGGAAATTCAGGCGCTCCAGCTTCGTTTTCTTGTCCGGCGCGCCGCGCATCGCACGAGGTGTCAGTGAGAAAGCACGCTCTATCGTGCGGTCGACCAGGGCCTCGTCAAGATCGCCTGCGACCGCGCCGGGCACCGCATCGCGATCACTGGGGCTCGTCCGTTCATATGATGACAAGGACAGGACCTCAGTCGACGAAAGCGGGACATCTTTATCATCGATGCGTTTGTAGCTGCCGCCTTGAGCGCCCCGCTCTATGACATAACAAGGCTTGCTCGACGGGTCGAGCTCCTCAATCGTGATGACCAGAACCACGGTGCCCTGGAGCTCCACGCGTTCAATGGTGTATTTGGGCGGATTGGCCAGTTTTCCGCGCCCGCCGGCATCACCCATGCCCGCTACGAATTGGTTGAGCACCTTCTCGGTCTCAAAATTCTCAACCGGGACAAAGCCCGCGCGCTCGCTCACGCCGAGCACGATAATTCCGCCAGCGGTATTCGCGAATGCGCTAACCGTTTCCCATACGTCGCGGGAAAGCGTCGTGGCGCTCTCCTTGACCTCGACGTTAAGATCGTCCGAGCCCATGCGCCTTAAAGACTCGAGCAGACCGGTCAGCTCGTTTTCGTTCATCTGCACGTCCTTTCGCTCGGTTCTGCGAAGAATGCCGCGGATGGATTTCCTTCGTCTCTCAGTTATCTCTCGTAATTATCTCTCATCTTTCTGTTATCTCTCATATTAGAGATGAGTGAGAGATAAAAGATAAGATGTCTGCCATCTGTTTCATTTAAACATGTTTTTGCTGGTAGAACAATCAGTATTGAGACAATAACATGATTGCTTGTCTCTTTGCTGCTCAGTTATCTCTCGTATTTATCTCTCGTCTTTCAGTTATCTCTCGTATTAGTGACGAATGAGAGATGAGAGATACGTGAGTGATGGACGAGCGTGGTTTTTTGAACGGCCGGAAAATCCCTCAAACAAAAAACGGGGCCGGCCTTACGCCGAACCCCGTTTTCAAACGGACAGTTAGTTATCCAACGCGCGAGCATAGCAGTCAACTTTACGCCGCCGCGAACACTCCCAAGCCCGTTCCGATGATGCAGATCGCGAAGATGCCAATAATAATCCAAATGGTCTTGACACCCTTTTTGTACAGGGCAACGCAAGCGAACGTTGCCAGCAAAGGCAGCAGACCGGGGAAGATCGAATCGAACAGATCCTGCAGGACAATCTCCGAACCACCCACGTCAAAGGTCAAAGCAGTGGACAGTGAGACCTGTGCCGCGATCATGGCGCCGATAACGGTCATTCCGAGGACACCGGCAGCATGCGTCATGCGAGACATAAGGTTGTTCTCTTCGGACTGCTGCAGGAACTTGGTTCCCAGGTCGTATCCCAGATGGGCGGCGACGATACGCGTTGCAAAGTTAATCACGGAGTAGATGAGCGCGTACACGATGGGGCCGAGCGGGTTGCCCGTCGACGCGATGCCAATACCAATGCCGGCGGCGACCACGCGGAACGTACCCCAGTAGAACGAATCGCCGATGCCGGAAAGCGGTCCCATGAGGCCGACCTTCATGGCGTTAATCGAGGACGTGTCGAAGTTCTTATCGGCAGCCGCCTGCTCTTCCATCGAAACCGTTAGGCCGGCTACAAACGGAAGCACATGAGGCGTGATGTTAAAGAACTCGGTATGGCGATCAAGCGCCGCATAGTAATCGTCGTCGTTGGGATAGATCTTTCGCAGGGGCTTCTGAATGGTGTACATGAAGCCCATTGCCATCATCTTGTCGTACGACTGCGAGCACTGGCTCGTAAACTGGCGAAGGAACATGCTCCGATACATATCGGGGCTCATAATCGCGTCCTTCTTGGCCTCTTTGAGGTCGGTGTTCTGGGTAGCCATTAGAAGTCCTCCTCTTCATCTGCAGCAACCGTCTGCGGACCGGACGAGCCCTCGCGGAAGGCCAAGAGCAGTGCGACGCAAATGGCAGCTGCGGCGACGCCGATAACGTCCATCTTGAGGTAGATGACCATAATGAATCCCAGGAACAGCCAAGGAAGCAGCTTGTTATCGCCCATGGTCCTAATAAGAAGTGCGAAGCCGATGCAGACCATGACGCCGGATGCAACGTTGAGGCCGTCCATCACAAACTGCGGAATCGCGTTGAGCGCATTGTTGATGAGGTCGGCACCAAAGAACAGCGAACAAAACACCAGCAGTGCAGACGGAATGCCAATCGACAGCGGCACGACGGTCAGATGGTACAGGTTCGCCTTGGCAAGATCGCGATTTGCCAGAGCGGTCTCAATCTTCTTGCAGGCAAAGGCACCCGGAACGGCGTAGCAGAAGTTGCGCCACACCTGAAGGAAGACGGAGACGGGAAGGGCGAGCGCGACGGCAGTTGCCGTGCCCGTACCCGTAATGACGGCAAACGCGCAGCCAAGCACGCCGAAGGCATAGACCTCAGGAGGAACCGCCGCGCCGACCATGATGGCGCCCATGAACATGGACTCCAAAGCAGCGCCGACGATAACTCCCTGCTGGACATCGCCAAGGATCAAGCCGACAAACAGGCTCGTAAACAGCGGACGACCAAGCATCGTAATGCCAAATGCTTGCTCGTTCATAGACGCCATAATGCGACCAGCGCAACTAGGAGGTACTGGGCAACTATTCTGATTAACCCCAGAAATAAGCCTGCAGGCGAGACGTTCAGAACAGCTCGCCTGCAGGCAACAGCAGCAATTTGAAAGGATTAGTAGTTCATCTGGTGGTAGTAGCGACGCGTGGTGAGCGGGTGGTTGCGGACG
>CAJMRP010000060.1 GCA_905215765.1 uncultured bacterium | reverse complement strand
GAGCACATTAAGTGCTCTTCGGCTCGTGCGGAACTTGCAGCGAGCAAAGGTAAGAACGCCCCGCCACATCGTTAACTCGCATGATGATAGCAAATACGACAAGCGAGATGCCTGCGACTTGCAGGCATCTCGCTTTATCTAAATAACGTGGTTGAAACTCAACCTTTATGTGAGGCTCTTACCTTATCGATAAGATACGGACTGCTGAGAATCCTTCACGACTACGTCGTGGGCGCCGCCTTCGACGATTGAGGTCGAGCTCACCAGGGTCAGGCGTGCCTTTTCCTGGAGCTCGGGGATCGAGAGGGCACCGCAGTTGCACATCGTGGACTTGACCTTATAGAGCGTGCCGCCCACGCCGTCCTTGAGGGAACCGGCGTAGGGAACGTAGGAGTCGACGCCCTCGACGAAGCTAAGCTTCGCGGCGCCGCCCAGGTCGTAGCGCTGCCAGTTGCGAGCACGCGCAGAACCCTCGCCCCAGTACTCCTTCATGTACTGACCGTTCACGTTGACGCGCTCGGTCGGGCTCTCGTCAAAGCGGGCGAAGTAACGACCCAGCATCATAAAGTCTGCACCCATGGCAAGGGCGAGCGTCATGTGGTAATCGTAGACGATGCCGCCATCGGAGCACACGGGCACGTAGACGCCGGTCTCCTCGTAGTACTCGTCGCGAGCGCGGCAGACGTCGATCAGCGCGGTGGCCTGGCCACGGCCGATGCCCTTGGTCTCACGGGTGATGCAGATGGAGCCGCCGCCGATACCGACCTTGATGAAGTCGGCACCGCAGTCGGCCAGGAAGCGGAAGCCCTCGGCGTCGACGACGTTGCCGGCACCGACCTTGACGTCCTCGCCGTAGTTGGCGCGGATCCACTCGATGGTGCGCTTCTGCCACTCGCTGAAGCCCTCGGAAGAGTCGATGCACAGAACGTCGGCACCGGCCTCGATGAGCAGCGGCACGCGCTCGGCATAGTCGCGGGTGTTGATACCGGCACCGACCATGTAGCGCTTGTCGCCGTCGAGCAGCTCGTTGGGGTTGGTCTTGTGGCTGTCGTAGTCCTTGCGGAAGACGATGCCCATGAGGTGATCGTAGTCGTCGACGATGGGCAGGGCGTTGAGCTTATTGTCCCAGATGACGTCGTTGGCAACCTTAAGGCTGATGTTCTTGTCGCCCACGATGAGCTGCTCACGCGGGGTCATGAACTCGGAGACCTTCGTCTGGTGGTCATCGCGGCTGGGGCGATAGTCACGGCTGGTGACGATGCCCAGGAGCTTACCCTTGGGAGTACCGTCGTCGGTGACCGGCATGGTGGAGTGGCCGGTCTTCTCCTTGAGCTCGATGACCTGCTCCATGGTCATGTCAGGGGTCAGCGTGGAATCGGACTGAACGAAACCAGCCTTGTGATCCTTGACGGCCTTGACCATGGCGGCCTCGGACTCGGCGCTCTGGGAACCGTAAATGAAGGACAGGCCGCCCTCGGTAGCGAGCGCGACACCCATGTCGACGCCCGAGACGGACTGCATGATGGCGGAAACCATGGGGATGTTCAAGGTGATTGCCGGCTTCTCACCGCGCTTAAAGCGGGTTAGCGGCGTTTTAAGAGAGACGTTGTTGGGGATGCACTGCGAGGACGAGTAACCAGGGACCAGCAGATACTCCGAAAACGTGTGGGACTCACCGGGAAAGAACGTAGCCATGTTTCTCCTTTTTCCATGCGACCGGTCGGCTGCAGGCCTCGTAGGACCCAGCCCAACCTTGGGCGCCCAATACTGGGGAAGTATCTTAACGCACTTTGACTGCTACAATGCATGATTTAAGAAGAGCACACGAGGGTTTGACGCAGGCTTTGCGTTTGCCCAGCAAACACTTTAGCGGGGAGACGTGGAGCACATGGAGTACAAGACGACGGCAAAGTTGGTCATTCAAGCGTGCGACAAAGATCTGCCGGGCGTGTTCGGCCACGGCTGCGTCTTACTGCTGCAGGGTATTGCCCGCGAGCACTCGCTCAACCGCGCCGCCAAGAGCATGGGCATGGCGTATTCCAAGGCCTGGCGCATTGTAAACGAGGCCGAAGGCCAGCTGGGCTGCAAGCTCATCGAGCGCGACGGCGCCCGCGGATCCACGCTCACCCCCGCCGGCGAGCGAGCCATCGAAGTCTACGAAACCCTCCAGGCCGACATCAACAACATCATCGCCACAAAAGCCGACGCCCTCATCGCCAGCATCAAAGAGTAGCTAATTTGGGACGGGGCTTTATAGCCACACAACCCCTTCTCATAAGTTGCGGTGAAATAGGGACTGTTTATGCGGTTAAAGCCGTAAATCAATCCATATTTCACCGCAACTTATGAAGTCGAGGATGATTTAGCTAGTTGCGGAGGGCGTTATCTAGGGTGGCGGCCACGATCAAGGGGTCGTCGGTGCCGGCGAAGAGGCGGACGGTGCTCCCCTGCTTGCCGCGTGGAGCCGAAAGGCGCGTCGTTGCGCCGCCGGCGGGCGATGTGCGAAACTCCCCGGACAAAGCATCGAACAGCTCGCCCGCACTACGCTCGATAAGATCAAATTCAACTGCCGGGCCAAAGCCGTGCTCGAGGATTCCCGTTGCAACAGCATGGTCGGGATGCGAGCTCAGCCCGGGATAGCGTACGTTGCGCACCATCTCGTTGGCGGCCAGATACTCGGCCAGCGCACGGGCGCGATCGAAATGCGCCTGCATGCGGACATCGAGCGAGTCCAGCCCGCGCTCCAGCACACCGGCCTCGTCAGCAGGCATATCAAGCTTGGCCAAGCCACAGCCCTCAAGCAGGGCATGCGCGCACTCGGCAGCAGCATCCACACGATGGCGCTTGAGCTGCGAGCGCGCGACCGATACGGCAACCAACTTGCGCGGAGCCTTGCCGGCGCACACGCGGTCGAGCGCCTCGAGCGACAGCACGGCACCCAAACGCAGCGGATCGCAGCCAAAAGCCGACGCCACCGTGTTATCCACCACAAACAGCGCATGGGCCTCACGAGCAGCGCGGCCCAGAGCGCGCAGATCGGGCACACGCAGACCAAACCCGCCGATGGAGTTGACGAACCACCACAGGTGAGGCCCCTCGGCATCAAACGAAGCATCAAAGCCATCGGACGCAGCAGCAAACGCCGCAACCGACGGCTCCCCCACCATAGCCACGTCGCAGCCATCAAAGCCGCGCGCAAACGCATCGGCAAAGTCGTCCGCAAAGGCAACCAGACGATCGCCGGGACGCACAATCCCCAACAAAGACAGCGCCGCCAGCACATGCAGGGCCGCAACAAGACGCGCCTCACGCGCGCCGGCCCTTGCAGCCCAAGCCTCTTCTAGCTGTTGCACGTCCACGCGGCACCGTCCCTTCATAAGCAAAAACCCACGATGCGGATGTTTCCCGCATCGTGGGCAACGGCTGCAGTATAGCGCCGATATGCGACGAATCGCCTAGATGTTGAGCGCGTGATAGGTCACGTTCGCGCCCGGAGCGTCAACGGTCACGCCATAGGCCTCGGGATAGATGCGCGTCGAAAACACGAGCGCACCATCGTTCACAAACACCTCGACCGACGAGACATCGCCAACAATGCGCACGCTACGAACCTCGTCGACGGGCTCCCAGCGCACGGTACGACCGCAGCCGGCAGAAGCGCGACCCTCATCGGTAAATCGCATCTCAAAACGCGAGGGCAGCTCGCCCTCGGCGGGCGCAAACGACAGCTTCAGCTCGCCATCAACGGACGCGGTAAACGCGCCGTCGACACCGTCGGCAACAACGTCAAAGCAGGTATCGCCGGCTACCTCCAACGAGCCCTCCCCCACACGCACCGAGGCATAATGGCGCTCGATCTCACGCGCCGGCTGCTGCAGTACCACGCCGCCGTCACCGACCGTAAGCTCGCGCGGCACCGTCATGCAGTGCTGCCAGCCGCACACCACGGTGGGTGCGTTGCCATAGGTCGGCTCATCGGGCATGCCCATCCAGCCGATCAGAATGTGACGACCGTCCTCGGCCGTGAACTCCTGCGGCGCATAGAAGTCAAAACCGGCGTCCCACAGGCGGAACTCACCCAGCTCATAGGTACCGTCACCACCGGTAATGTCGCCCGTTACAGGCATGTAGCCAGCAGCGTATACGTTGCCGCGGTCCCAACGGCCGCCCTCAAGGCCCTGGGGCGAGAACGACAAAAATGCAGCGGTATCACCATTCGCATCGAGCTCGATATAGCCGGGGCACTCCCACATAAAGCCAAAGCGCTCGGACGTAGACACACGGCTCTCGAGCTCCCAGCTCAGCATATCGGGCGAGCCATACACCAGGATCTCGCCCACATCGCGCCCGGCGCCCTCGCCGTGCATGGCGCAAAATCGACTATCGACATGCGGACCGTCCACGCGACGACGCGCGCCCAGCACCATGTGATAACGCCCGTCCGCGTCACGCCACACCTTGGGGTCACGCACGTGGCAGGTCAAATCCTCGGGATAATCCTCGGACGCCAGCACCACGCGCTTTTGGCTGAACTCCCGACCGGCAAGGCCATCAACGCTCTCGACATAAACAGTATCGGCGCGGCGGCCGGTATTGACGTAGTCGTACGTGCCGTCTGCATCGGAGAGTTTAACGTTGCCTGTGTACAGTACGCGAATGCGGCCGTCCTCGGCAAGCGCGGAGCCCGAATACACGCCGTGGCAATCGAACGGCTCGTCGGGCAGCAGCGGAGCGCCAACGTAGTCCCACGTCATAAGGTCGCGGCTCGTCGCATGACCCCAGGCCTTAACGCCGCCGTTCACATCAAACGGGGCATACTGGAAGTACGCGTGAAACACGCCACCCACCTGGCAGAGACCGTTGGGGTCATTGAGCCAACCCGCCGGCGGCATAATATGGAAGCGCTGGCCATACGCGCCATGACCGCACTCAGTGGCGGCGGCGTCAACAGCGGCAACCAGCTTTGCAAGATCGCGACCAAGTGCATTAGACATATCAAAGTCCTAACGGATCGAAAGTTACAAGGCACCAGAGATCGGCGCCAGATGCAGGGAACACCCGCGAGCATACAGCCCGCGGGCATTCCCTTAATCAAAAGCTCTTAGGCCTACTCGGAAGCCTTGGGCTCGTCCTTGTACAGGACAAACGAGACGGCAAAGGACACGACCGCGGCGACCGCAAACATGATCGCGTACTGCACGGGCTGGGCCAGGCACAGCAGAATACCGAAGATACCGGTAACGCCCGTGCCGGAGGCAGCCAGCGAAGTGAGTGCGCAGACCAAGGCACCGCAACCTCCGCCGATGCAGCCGGCGATGAAGGGCTTAAAGAAGCGCAGGTTCACGCCAAAGATGGCAGGCTCGGTAATGCCCATGAAGGCGGACAGGGCCGAAGGAAGCGCCAGACCCTTGATCTTGGCATCGCGGGTCTTAAAGGCAACGGCGAGTGCGGCGCCACCCTGGGCGATGTTGGCAGCACTGGCGATGGGCAGCCAGTAGGTCACGCCGTACTGGGCAAGCTGGCCCAGGTCGATGGCGGTGTACATCTGGTGGATACCGGTAACGACCGTGGGGGCATAGAACAGGCCGACGATAAAGGAACCGATGCCGAAGGGCAGGGTCAGCAGGGCCTGGATCAGACCGAGGATGGCGTTCTCGGCCCAGACAAAGATGGGGCCGACGGCGACGAGCGTCACGAGCACGGTCACGAACACGGAGACGAGCGGAGTCACAAAGAGGTCGAACATCTCGGGAACGATCTTGTGCAGGCGTTTCTCGAGGAAGGCCAGAATGGCACAGGCGATAACGATGGGGATCACATGGCCCTGATAGCCGACCCACTCAAAGCTGTACACACCGGGAATGACGGTAACCATGGTCTGCACGCCCTCGGAGGCAACCGTGTAGGCGCTCTGCAGCGAGGAGTTAATGAACGCACCGCCGACGACGGCACCCAGATACGGGTTGGCGCCAAAGGCCTTGGCGGCGGAGTAGCCGATCAGGATCTGCAGAATGCCAAAGGACGTGCCCGAGACCAGGTCGGCAATCTTGTAAATAAAGTTATTAGTGTCGAGCGCGATAAAGCCGTTGGAGGCCATAAAGTTGAGGGCGCTCATAATGCCCAGCAGCAGACCCGAAGCCACGATAGCGGGGATGATGGGGACAAAGACGTCGCCGAGCACCTTAATGGCACGCATAAAGATGTTCTGCTGCTGTGCCGCGGCCTCCTTGACCTCGGCCTTGGTGGCAGCCTCGACGCCGCTGAGCGCAATGAACTCTTCATAGACCTTGTTGACGGTGCCGGTGCCAAAAATAATCTGGAGCTGGCCCTGGGCCTCAAAGACGCCCTTGGCGCCGTCGATATTCTCGAGGGCCTCCTTGTCGACCTTCGCGTTGTCGGCAATCACCAGACGCAGACGCGTGGCGCAGTGTGCGGCCGAAACAACGTTGTCGGCGCCACCGATGTTGTCGAGCACCTCTTGGGCTGATTTGCGGTAGTCCATGACTTCCCTTTCCTCCAACGGGAGCATCTGCACCCGGCCATCTTTGACACTTACACTGTAATCGTTTTCAGTTTCATATGTCTGTAATCGTTTTCATAGTAGGGTGAACGGTAGGAAATAGCCGGCGAATGGTAGTTTTGAGACAAACATAAGGGCTCAGAGGCGGGCAGACGTGCCCAAAATCTAGACATTCATAAGCTGATGGCCGAGTTTGAGCGTCTTTAGACCGCTCTCCCCCTCCTCGCCATCGAGCGCGTTGAGCAACATATTGGTCGCCTCGACGCCGCTGGTCAGGTAGCCGTAATGCACGGTGGGAATGCCGCCCGTCAGCGCGCGCAAAAATGCGTTGTCGCCGAAGCCGCTCACGCGACGCACGCCCTCGCCCAAGCCGCGAACCTCATCGATGGCACGCAGAGCGCCTGCCGCCATGGTGTCGGTCGCACAGGCGATAAACGAAACATCGGGAGCGACGGAAAGCAACTCACGCGCCGCGCCATAGCCCGAGTCGAGCGTAAACGAGCCCAGGCGAATTAAAGCGGCATCGAGCGGGCTACCCGCAGCGCGCAAGCCCGCCTCAAAGCCCCGACGGCGATCGTAACCGGCGGCGCGGTCCTCTTCCGTAACGCCAATGTAGGCGATCTTGCCATCCACACGATCCGCGAGCGCATGGCCCAGCTCAAAGGAGGCCTCGTAGTCGTCGTGATAGACGCACGCCACGCCGTCGACCTGTTGACCGATCAGCACAACGGGCACGCGGCAAGACGCAATAGCCGCGCGATGCTCTTTGGTAATCATGGTCGCGACCAGCACAATGCCGTCGACCGGGTGATTCTGAAACAGGTCCAGATACTCAAGCTCGCGCGCCGGCGTGTTGTCGGTGTTCGCCAGCAGCATCTGATAACCGCGTCGATCGAGCACCTGTCCAATGCCCGCGGTAATGCGGCTTACCGATTCGGAGTTGATTTTAGGCACGATAACGCCAATGAGCTTGGTAGAACCGGTGCGCAGCGCGCGGGCCTGGTTGGACCGCACGTAACCGGTCAGCTCGATCGCCTGCTTAATGCGATCGGCCTTATCGGCCGAGATATATCCTCCGTTAAGATAGCGCGAGACCGCGGCGCTCGAAACGCCCGCCAGCTCGGCGACATCCTTCATCTTTACCACGCGCGCCACCCCTGTCATTGAAATCGCTTTCACCATGATACCCGTGCGAGCGGCCGCATGACGTAGCGATTACATGATAGAGATACACGTGGAAACCAATGAGCTACTTGAGCATGTCTAGTGATAATCACTTCGCAGTCAGCAAAGCTAAACAAAGCAGCAGCATGCCTAGGGAGGCGAAGGCAAGGCATGCAACCGTCCAATCGCCGTCACCGGTTTTGGGGAGGGCGGCGGCCGGCGTCGGTGCGGGCTTCGTCTTCTTGGCAGTCTTGGTCGCAGGCTTCTTGGTGGACGCGGGTGTGGGCTTGGCGTCCGGCTTGGGCGACGGACCAGGCGTAAGCGCGGGATCCTCGCTGGGCTTGGTCTCGTCACCGGGCTTTTCTTCGCTGCCGGGCCTTGTATCCCCCGCGGCATCGCCGCCGGCGGGCTCATCGGTACCGGGCTGGGTCTCCCCCGCCGGCGCCTGGACGCCCGTGGGCTCAATTACCACATGCTGCGCTACGGCCCCGCGGGCGTCCATCACACTGGCAGTACCAAAAGCCCCGCCCATCGGCGTCACAAACAGCGCGGACGTAAGTGAGCCGCTCCCGCAGGCAACCCCGGCGTTGGCGCCGGTCGCATCAACCCAGGAGGCATCCACGGCAAACTGGCCATCGGAGGCGTACACGCCAAAGAAGCGGCAATCATCGCCTGATCCGCTGCCGGCGGCAACAACGTGCGCGCCGCCCCGCACGGTAACGGTGGTCCCGCGTACGCCGGCCACCGAGGCATCGTTCATGCCCTTGCCGTCTGCCCGGCCTTCGACCGAACAGTCATCGATCACCAGCGCACCCAGCGCAAAGACGCCGCACTGCGAACCCGTCGCGCGCAGCGAGCACGCGCCGCAAAGCGTAAGGTTGCCCCACATCTCAAGGCCGCTCGTACACATGTCCGCATCCTCGGCCTGCGCCTCGTCCACAACGTTTTGGCCCACCAGCGTTACCACCAGATCGCCCTCCGCGCCAATGGCCTCGCCAGCGTAGCCATTAAGCTGCAGATGGTCGGCATCGGTCCAGGCCCAGCCGGTGCCCGAGACGCCCGGCTCGTCGTAGGTCTGACCCGCGATGGTAAGGCTATCCGCACCCGCGGCATAAGAAGGCCCGCCCAGCAAAACGTATAGGCAGGCCATAGCAACAAACAGAATCTGACGACGATGACGGTTGGACAAAACGGCTGACATGACCGCTCCGATCCCTACGGAAAGCCAATAGAGGCGCACCAGAAATACGCTGGTAGCAGCATCTATTAGTGTATCGAGGTTGAGTCCGTGGCAAATCGAAGTACGGCGGGACAAGCGAACAATTCGGCGTAAATCGTTTTTGCAATCGGTGGACGGTGAGAGCGATGGTTAGTGCCCAAGGAGCCCCACGGCTGGCCGGGAATACCGGCAATTTGCCGCATACTTTTGGCATCGGTTATCAAAACTGCAGTTCTCATGCCCCGCTGCATTAAGGAGCAGACATGTGCTAGATCAAGCTCAAACGTCAGCCCATTAATTACAACTCGTAATTCTGTAGAGTTGAATACTTGATAAGCGAACGATAGCGTGGGTGTCCGGATTTAACAGCCCGCTTGTAAAGCTTGATATAGTTCTCAAATCCTTTTTGAACGGCAAATTCATTTCCGCGAAGTGCTTCAAATTCATTTTGGCGCAAGTAGGGACGCACCTGGTGGTCAATATATTCAGTCTTGTCTACTACAACGGCCTTCGAATAATCAATTCCACATTTATTTACAGCATCGGTAAAAAATGCATACCTATGGCGAATATGAGAGCGAAAAGGCAGAGCCCATGTATGTCCCTCGATCTCGACCAAAAAGACAATATAGGGACGATTTTGCTTTTGCTCCATCTCTTTGAACGGCGGGTTCGGATGATCTTGATAAAACGAGTTCGTCAAAAAGACAATTTTAGAATTCATATAGATCCTCCGATAAAAAGAAAATGCCTCCAACCCAAAGAGATTGAAGGCATCTTCTCAGTGGGCTTTCTTTTGATTCCGTTGGTCGCGCCCTACGACCAAAATCTTCTTAGTGGGCTTTCTTTTGATTCCGTTGGTCGCGCCCTACGACCAATATCTATTTTAAGTATACCCAAGAAAGAAAAACTAATCTTGGGATTTATAGAAATTAGACAAGGTCGAATCAATATCCTTGAATATCAACTTCATCCGAACATCTCCCGTATTTATCCGTACATGCACGGATAAATGTAAGAACCCGATACCCTGAAGGCAGGACCAGTGGCAGCCCAAACACAACGGGTGACGCGAAAGTTTTGAAGCGATGCCGAGCAAAAATATTCAGCCGGGTGGACGACGATGTCAATGCGCAATACGGATACTTTCGAAAGAGGCTGGGGCCCAACGCAGAATAAGCGACCTATCCAGGCAAGGAGGCATCGTCTCAATTAAGCTAAAAACAAAGGAGTGATGACGCACGAATGACCTATTTTCGTCCCCAGTACCTAGAAACAAATTGATAACAAACATCGATTCGTTTAATGCACATTAGAGTAACAATGATGAAATTGGCACACGAAGCAAAAGCGAGCGCGGTGGAGAGTGTATTCGCAAATGAATCATCAGACACGTTGCCAGAAATCGCCATAGCGCCTACCGTTAGAAAACCCACAACGACAGACCACATTACGTCTGAAAATAACTCGTCTATAAGTTCGAGCTCTTGAGAGCTTTCTCCTAGTTTCCCCTTACTCTCGTTCAAATTAATCCTAAGCTCAAATATCATCAAGGCCAAACCGCACATAAAGCCAGAAATTACCGATATCGCAGTCATGGCGTTCGCAAAGTAAGGACGAGCTCCAACGGCAACATCAGGCTTAATAATCGCTAGGATAAATAGCACGACAGGGATTCCAATATGAACGAAAATATCTGGAGCATAGAGAGAGTCATCGTCAACTGAATGCAGGGTCTTCAGATATCGATCAAATAGACCCTTAAGAGAAATCTTTCCCATGCGAAACCACCATTCAATGACTAGCCTCGCCCAAAACGATGCTCAATGATTTTGCACTTGTCATTGCATCTCTTAATGAAAGACTCGTCATTTAGGACGGCATCACCTCGGTCGTTAAGTATCTCTCTAACTTTCATGTCAAAAGGCGAAGAAATATCGAACTGAACAGTTCGACCGTCTTTGCTGTTCGCTCGAACATAAACTTCAACCTTGTCATCCTTTAAATCGGGCGGAACAAGACCAAACATTGTCTTTGCCTTTTCAAAATCAGAAACAGCTTCCCTAAACAACGCAATTGAGAAAGGCCGCCTTCTTTTATGAGCCAATTTATATGAAATATAATTAGCTCCTGTTATCAGGGGATCCGCTATATCACTTGACCTGAGATATTTCCGAACTTCAAAATCCTCGATGCTTTTAAAGGCATCGAAAGATTCTTCCTCGGCAATGGGCTCCCAGTCCAAAAGACATCCTGGAGCAGCAGCTTTTAGCCAGTTTTTAAATGGGGCCTTAAGAAACGTGTCGCCCGCAGACCCAACAACATGCTCAACGCAAAGAATCGCATATTTTCCCACTGGTTTTCTCAGATAAACTCTTGAGCGAACCATCGGTGCTTTCTCACTGTCAAATTCGCCAACAATGGCATCCGACCCGGGATCAAGGATGGCAAACTCTTCACCGTTTGATCCTGACTGCAATTCAAGCAAGACGCCCTCATCATAGTCAACTGGCTTGCCAAGATGACAGTACTTGCCGAGCTTTTCCTGTTGAATAGCACTCTGATCCGAAGCGCAGAACTCGATAAAAGCTCGCTTAAAATCAGACTTATAAATTGAGTCGAGATCTAGAAGCTTATCAGGCTTTCGTGATTCATGACAAGTTAATTTATAGGCAACTAGTGTCCTTCGCGAAGTAACCGGCATTAAAATCACACCCTAAAAGTAAATGAAGCCACTAATAGATAGCAGGCAAAATACTTAAAGGATTATCCCCATTCTTACATTTAGATATAGCCGGCATCTAGACCAGATTTTGACAGGCGCATTTGTGTCCGCACGAATCATTAGATTCCCTACGTTACGCAGAGCCATAAAGTGAAAGGAATCAACATGCTGTTTTGCAAAGAGGTACGAAATTGGCTCGATATCCTAGACGATGCAGGAGTACTGCTCCGTCGACTAGAAATACTGGAAAATCTGATCGGCAAATGCTCCTGCGATATCCCGCTCTCGGGATGCAGATTCATTGACGATACAGCAGATGGATATGACGGGAGCGAAATGCTGCTGTTTCTCGATGAATCCTTAGAGGTCCTCATTAAGGAATACAAAGACCAGATTAGAAAATACGAACAGGTATGCAAAAACAATACTGGCAAGAATCAGGATATCGCCGCTAAAAGCAAAAGAACCACGGCGAATAAATGGCCCGAAGCCGATAAAGCAGCTTGATCGATTTGGAGAACTTCCTTAGGCCGACGGCATATAAGTCGGAACGGTAACTCTTTGGTCACATGCAAAAGCCACATGCGAAAGCATATCAATGCCATCGCACGGGGTACCAAAACCCAAGCAACCCATTGCCGTGCGCATCCGACGGGCACGCATTAACAACGTCAAAAGCCCGGCATCACGCCCCCTACCGCCCCTGTGCGCGGTAGCGGGACTCAGTGGCCTCCTTGGCCGGACGCCACCAGGACTCGTTGGCCATGTACCAGTCGATCGTCTGCCTGACACCCTCGGCGAAGTCGGTGTGCG
>CAJMRP010000059.1 GCA_905215765.1 uncultured bacterium | reverse complement strand
TCATATCTCTTGGCAAAAACGATATAGTAACGGCGCGGATACAAGGGATAAAAGAAAAGAAAGAAGGACCCTCCATGACTGAAGCAATGAAGACGCTTGCTCAGCTGAAAAAGGCGAGCAAACTGACCCGCCTCGCATTTCACAAGAATGGCCCGAAGAGCTTCAAGCGCGGCCAGGGCGCGCTGCTCAAATTTCTGCTTGAGGACGACGGCGCTACCCAGCGCGATCTCGTGAAGAAGCTCGGCGTCGACCGTCGCGAGCTCAAGGGCATCGTGAAGAAGGCCGAGCGCAACGGCTACATCACCATCGAAGAGGCCGAGGGCGAGCGCACGTACGCGGTCAAGCTGACCGATGAGGGTAAAAAGATTGCCAAGAAGCGCGTCGCGGCGAACGAGGAGATTGCCGAGGATATTCTTGGTTGCCTGAGCGACGAGGAAGTCGCCCAGCTCAACGCCATAACCGAGAAGCTTGTCGTCTCTATCAAGGAGAAGGGTGTTAACGGCAAGAAGAAGGGCCGCAAAGCCCATCACTGCCACGGCCATCGCCATCATCGTCGCTAATTGATCGCTGCGCTATTACAGTTTGCCTTGCGATATTTTAAGGGACGCGTTTTGCGTCCCTTTTTTTGCATTTGCCCTGAACTTTGCATTCAATACCTATAAAATAAGAGGGTATTAATCATCGGATGAAGGTGGGCTGGTGCAATGAAAATCTCCACGAAGGGCTTGTATGCGGTGCGCTTTATGCTGAATCTCGCTGAGCACGGGGGAGATAAGCTCGTTTCCTTGAAAGAAGTGTCCGAGGCCGAATCCGTATCGAAGAAGTATCTCGAGCAAATCGTTCCTAACTTGGTGTCCGCGCAGCTGGTGAAGTCGGTGCGTGGTGCCGCTGGCGGATATCGTTTGGCGCGTCCGGCAAGCGATATCACCGTTCTTGATGTGCTCGCCGTTACCGAGGGAACGCTCGCGCCCGTCTCTTGCCTCGCCTGCGAAGACGATTTCGACTGCTCCCAGCCTAATATATGCATCGAAATCGACGTTTGGAGGGGCCTCGACAAACTGATTAAGGATTATCTTTCCGGAATCACCTTGCAGGATATCCTCGATAAGGCCTCTTCCGTTGCTTCTGACAGTTATTCGATTTAACGAAATCGTCACCCAAAAAGTCGACTAGTATTGTAGGATTTACTATATTGCAATATCGTCGAGGGGGCGCTTATGTCGAAAGTCGAGCAACGACCTGTTATCGGGATTGTGCCAACGCAGGTTCCCGACGAAGATATCGTGCGCGTATACGGCCCTGATGGGCTCGTGGAGGCAATCGAAGTGCGCGATCGCACGTTCATGATGGGCGTGCAATGGCATTCCGAGTACTTTGCGGGGGAGCGCTCGATGGGCTGTATCTTCAAGACCCTTTCCATGGAAGCGTCAAAGGCGCGCTCCCGAGAGGAGCGCCTTCGCGAGAAGGGCCTGCATATCGAGAGGCAAGACGCTGGCGGGAGATGGCCGAGCATTCATTTTGCCGATTGTATTTAACGTTCTCTTAACACTTGCATTCAAACGTCTTCCCAGTTGGGAAGACGTTTTTTAGTTTTAAGGAAAAAAAGATGGCTAATCATATTGACAAAACCTATAAGCATAGTAGGATAAACGCCATCACATAGGAATCGACGAAAGGCGAGAATCATGACCATCCACAAAAGCGTATCGGAGCTAATTGGCAACACCCCTCTTGTAGAGCTTACGAACTTCGAGAGGAACCATAATCTCGACGCGACCATCCTCGGCAAGGTCGAGTTGTTCAACCCGGCAGGGTCGGTGAAGGATCGCATCGCGAAGGCAATGATCGACGAGGCGGTGAAGGCCGGCAAGGTGAACGACGACACGGTGCTCATCGAGCCCACTTCGGGCAATACGGGTATCGGCCTTGCCGCGATAGCTGCTGCTCGGGGTAACCGCCTCATCATCACGATGCCGGAGACGATGTCAATCGAGCGCCGCAACCTCATGAAGGCCTACGGTGCCGAAGTGGTTCTGACCGACGGTTCGAAGGGCATGAAGGGCGCTATTGCCAAAGCTCAGGAGCTCGCAGGCGAGATTTCCAACTCATTCATCCCGAGTCAGTTCACCAATCCAGCGAATCCGGCTATCCATGAGTCAACGACTGGCCCTGAGATTTGGAAGGACACCGAGGGCAAGGTTGATATCCTCGTTGCGGGTGTTGGCACGGGTGGCACGGTTACCGGCACGGGTCGCTATCTGAAGTCCCAGAATCCTGACGTGAAGGTCGTCGCGGTCGAGCCGGCGGGATCCCCGGTTCTTTCCGAAGGCCATGCGGGTGCTCACAAGATTCAGGGCATCGGCGCGGGCTTTATTCCCGATACGCTTGACACGTCGGTGTACGACGAGGTCATCGCCGTTGCCGATGAGGATGCATTCGAAACGGGTCGCGAGCTCGCCGCGAAGGAGGGCCTGCTTGTCGGTATTTCATCGGGTGCTGCCGTGTGGGCTGCGGGTCAGCTCGCGCAGCGTCCCGAGAACAAGGGCAAGACCATAGTGGCCATTCTTCCCGATACCGGTGAGCGCTACCTGTCTACTGCTATGTTCAAGTTCGAGTAGCGAGTTAGCTTGGGAGTGCGGCGCCCTCGTCGCGCAACCTGAGTACTGCCGATTCTTCTTCAAATACCCAAGGCGGCACGACGGCTTTCTTCCCCTCTCTCTGTCTAGGCTGTTGATGCCGCAAAGCGAAGCCCCCTCGATGAATGAACTTGGATCGAGGGGGCTTCGCTACGCACTGACGATGGTGCCGCCGCCGACGACGGTGTCGCCATCGTAAAGGACGAGCGCTTGGCCTGGTGCTGCGGCTCGTTGCGGCTCATCGAACTCCATCACGAGCATATGGTCCTCGATGCGCGCCCATCCAGGTTGCGCCTTCATACGGTAATGCGTCTTAGCCGTCACGCGCAAGGGCTCATCGATGGAGGCAACAGAAATCAGGTTCACGTCGTTCGCTCGCACGGTTGCGGCGCGCGTTTCGGAGTCGGTTCCCACGACAAGCGTGTTGGTCTCAGCGTCTTTACGGAAAACGAATAATGGCTCACCTGCGGCAACGCCGATTCCCTTGCGCTGGCCGATGGTGTACCGCGCGGCCCCCTTGTGCCGGCCGATCACATGGCCCTGCTCGTCTACAAAATTGCCGGGCTGCATGGGCTGGCCGGTATAGCGCTCCAAAAAGGCGGCGTAATCGCCGTCCGGCACAAAGCAGATGTCCTGGCTGTCATGCTTGCGGGCATTGCAAAGCCCCTGTTCCTCGGCAATGGCGCGCACGGCGTCCTTGTGCATGCCGCCCAGGGGGAACAGCGTGTGGGCCAGCTGGTCCTGCGTTAAAGAGTAAAGTACATAGCTCTGGTCCTTGCCGGGGTCATCGTTCTTGCGCAGCCCCCAGCGGCCGTTTTCATCCTGCCAGCGCTGCACATAGTGGCCGGTGGCGATATAATCGCACCCCAGCTCCCGCGCACGGTTCAGCAGGTGGTCAAATTTCAGGTAGCGGTTGCAATCAATGCAGGGGTTGGGGGTGCCGCCGTTCTGGTAGACCTGCACAAATTTGCGGATGACTTTTTCGTCAAACTCTTCCGTAAAATTCAGCACATAGTAGGGCATGCCCAGGTCATAGGCAACGGCACGGGCATCCTCCACATCGTCCAGTGAGCAGCAGGTGTGCCCGCGGGGGATGCCTGCTGTTTCGTTTTCGTACAGGCGCATGGTAACGCCGATGCACGCATAGCCCTGCTGCTGCAATAAATACGCCGCAACACTGGAATCAACGCCGCCGCTCATGGCGACAAGAACTTTTTCTGCCATTCAGTCCACATTTTCGCTGGCCTTCATGGCAGCCAGCGTCCTTTCAAACAGGGTGTCGAGGTCCCAGTCCAACAGTTCTGCACCGGAGGTGATCACATCACGGGAGCACCCGGCGGCAAACTTTTTGTTCTTGAACTTCTTTTTCAGGCTTTTTACTTCCAGATCCTGCACGCTCTTGCTGGGCAGCATGATGGCGCAGGCACCGATCAGACCAGTCAGCTCATCGGCGGCATACAGCACCTTTTCCATTTCGTGCTCCGGCTTAATATCCACCGTCAGGTTCCAGCCGTGGCTGGCCGTTGCGTGGATGATGCGCTCATCAATGCCTTTTTCCCGCATCAGCTCCTGCTCTTTGGTGCAGTGCTGTTCCGGCCACTGCTCAAAGTCCAGATCATGCAGGATGCCCACGGTCTGCCAGAAATCCGCTTCAGCACCATAGCCCAGCTCGTTGGCATACCAGCGCATCACATCGCCCACAATGCGGGCGTGCTTGCGGTGGAACTCACCTTCGTTATAATCGCACACCAGCGCATAAGCCTGTTCAGGGGTCGGGATCATAGAAGTACACTCCAATCTAGATGTTATTATACCACAAACTGCTCCCCACACAAGGCGGGGAGCAGCTGTTTTGGTAAGGAGATATGAGAATCGTGTAATGGCTAATTAGTCGGCGAACAGCGGGGTGCTCAGGTAACGGTCGCCGGTATCGGGCAGCAGAACAACAATGGTCTTGCCCTTGTTTTCGGGACGCTTTGCCAACTGGATGCCAGCCCACACAGCAGCGCCGGAAGAAATGCCAACCAGTACGCCCTCAGAATGACCAACCTTTTTGCCGGTGGCAAAAGCGTCGTCGTTCTCAACGGGGATGACTTCGTCATAGATCTTGGTGTTCAGAACATCGGGCACAAAGCCAGCGCCAATGCCCTGGATCTTGTGGGCACCAGACTTGCCCTGGCTCAGAACCGGGCTGGAAGCAGGCTCAACAGCAACAACCTTTACGTTGGGGTTCTGCTCTTTCAGGTAGGTGCCAACGCCGGTCACGGTGCCGCCGGTGCCAACACCGGCAACAAAAACGTCAACCTGGCCGTCGGTGTCTTCCCAGATTTCGGGACCGGTGGTCTGGTAATGGGCCTTCGGGTTGGCGGGGTTCACAAACTGGCCGGCGATGATGCTGTTTGGCGTCTCCTTCTGCAGTTCCTCGGCCTTGGCGATGGCGCCCTTCATGCCCTTGGAACCGTCGGTGAGCACGAGCTGTGCGCCATATGCCTGCATAAGCTTGCGGCGTTCGACGGACATAGTCTCGGGCATGGTGATGATCACCTTGTAGCCGCGAGCCGCCGCCACCGAGGCGATGCCGACGCCGGTGTTGCCACTCGTGGGCTCGATGATGGTGTAGTCGCCGCCGCGCACGAGCTTGCCGGCCTTCTCGGCCTCGTCGATCATGTTCTTGGCGACGCGGTCTTTGACGGAGCCGGCGGGGTTGAAGTATTCCAGCTTGACGAGCACGCGGGCCTTGAGGTCCTCATCGGCCTCAAAGTGAGTGAGCTCCAGAAGCGGAGTGTGGCCGATAAGCTGATCGATGGACGTGTAAACATTGCTCATGGTGAACCTCCAAAGTGTTCAAATGACTGGATACCGTGTGGTTTTACGGTGTGTGTAGCAGCGAAACCCATAAACCTTATGGGTTGTTCTATTTGCTGTTGGCAAGCATAGTAGACAGTAAAGCCTAGTAACGCAATAGGAAATAGAAGATTATTACGAGTCGATTAACCAGCTTGACGGGAATAGGTATTTTCAAAACAAATTTTTCGGCTAGAATTTCTACGGACTAAATGACCGAAAGGCAGCACTATACATGTTGGTTTCTACTAAGGGCAGATATGCCCTGCGCGTTATGGTCGACCTGGCCGAGCACCAGGCGGCCGGTCGCATCCCGCTCAAAGAGATCGCGGCGCGCCAGGGGATTTCCGAGAAATATCTGGAGAACATCTTGGCTACGCTCGTGCGCGCCAACATGCTCTCGGGCATGCGTGGCAAGGGCGGCGGCTATGTGCTCACGCGCCCGCCCGAGCAGTACACGGTGGGCGAGATCTTGCGCCTGACCGAGGGCAGTCTGGCGCCGGTCGCCTGCCTGGATGGCGACTGCAAGGGCTGCTCGCGTTCGGATGAGTGTCCCACGCTCGACGTGTGGAAGAACCTGGACAAGCTCATCAACGACTACCTCGACGGTGTGACGCTCGATCAACTAGTCGCTCCCAACCATGGCTACGACTACGTCATCTAACCCACACCTGCATTTGGGGACGGGGTGGAAATGGTAGATTCTCTCGCCCTTTGAGACTTGAAAAATAAGAAGGCCGCCCATTTTTGCGATGGGCGGCCTTCGTTTTGGGCTGTTGAGACGGACACGGTCGGAATGGCCGTTTTAGTCCTCGGCGATGCTGTCGAGGATGCTGCGCGTGATGGACACCAGGATGCTGCCCATAAAGGCCGATCCAAAGCTGGCGATGGAGATGCCGACGCCCAGCAGGTTGACCGACAGGTAGCTCGCGAGCTCAAGCATAAAGCTGTTGACGACAAGCTGGAAAATGCCCAGCGTAATGATCGTGAGCGGCAGCGAGATGACCGTGAGGAACGGTTTGACGAACGAATCGACGATGTTCAGGAACAGTCCCACGAAGGCGAAACAGACCCAGGTCTCGGCAAAGCCGAAGGGTTGGATACCGGGGACGAGGAACGTGGCGATCGCGATGGCGATCGAGGTGAAGAGCCAGTTAATCATAAAGCGCATGGCGTGAATCCTTTCTTGCGCCGGGGTTGCTGGCGTCGCGTGAAGCGGCTTGCGGCGGCGACCTGGATGGTTGCGCGGGCGCGCCGCGGTGTTTGGGCACCCATTGTCTCAAATATTCGTGGAGCTTACGTGCGCATATGGTTTCTAAACGGCGTTCGTCCTGAAAAACGCGCCGCTGGCAGAGAGTCTTGTCGCTTTAGTTTGGTGGTGTGCTACACTGCTACGGGCAAAAGCCACAGGCGTTGCCCTATTGCATAGAACGGGCGAACGATGCCCGATGTCAGTATCAACTTCGATGCCTTTTGGCGGGTTTGGCGGTGATCGATGAATATCGAGAACATGTTTGACAAGCCTGATGTCAAGCAGCTGGTCCACGCATTTAGCCTTTTGGACGACGAGAAGGATATCCAAGCGTTTTTGACCGATATCTGCACGCCGCGCGAGATTTGCGACCTTTCTCAGCGTTTGCAGGTTGCGCGCTATTTGGACGAGGGCGAGCCTTATGTTGAGGTTCAGGCCCGTACCGGCGCTTCGTCCACCACGGTGAGCCGCGTTTCAAAGGCGCTGAACGGCGAGTACGGTGGCTACCGCAAGATCCTCATTAAGTTGGAGGATGGCGAGTAGGCCAGCGACAACATTGAATTACGAAGAACCGTCCCTCCGGGGGCGGTTTTTATATGCCTGCAATCGGTTGGTGCGTTGGGTTCAGGTTGCTTTGTACCAAAAGATGGAACTGCGGTGGCAATGTGTCCGCTTGGGCGGGTAGGATGGATGCATTGATTATTGCGAACGGTTTGAGCGGAGGACCATGCCTGTTCGAATCTATACCACCAATGCCGGCACGGATTTGAGCGATGCCGAGTCGGCGCTGCTTGCCGACCTTATTGCCCGTCACGGGCGTGTCGTGTTGCTGGCACCAACGTTTGCCGAGCTCGATCTGTGCCGTCATGATGCGGCGGAAGCCGGCATTTCGCTGGGTATCGACTACAAGACACCCGCATCGTGGCTTCGCTCGCTTTGGGAGCTTTTGGGCGACGGGCGCGGTTTCGTCGACAACCTGCAACGTCAGATGCTGTTTTCGGATATGATTGCCCGCCGCGACGATGCCGACCTGCAGCCGCTTTCGCGTAGCCAGGGCACGGTGCGCATGCTCGCGCGCATGGCCCGCGATGTGCTGCCGGGTGTGGCGGGGACGACGGCCGAGCGATGCGGTGGCAACAATTGCCAGCCTGAGCCAAAAAGCGATGCCGAGGCTCGTGTGTTTGAGCTTTTGCGTGCCTACGCGGGCGGTTTGGACCGTCGAGATATGGTCGAGCCCTGCGAGGCAGCCGACATTATGGCCGGTGCCCTGGCCGATAGCCTGCCGGCGTGCGCCCGCGCCGTATGCGTGCGCGGTACCACGTCGTTTACGCACGGTCTACTCGAGCTGCTGTCTGCCGTGGCGAACAATGGGGGAGAGGTCGTCGTGCTGCTTGCCCGCGAGCAGGCGGCGATGCGCGAGGAGCTTGCCACGGCATTTGATGCCCGCGGTGTGCTGTTTGAGATCGCGCCGCTGGGGGAGGACGCCGTCGCGTCTGATGTCGCTTGCGGGGCCGCCGCTCAGCCTGCCTTTATTGAGGTCGCCGGCCCCCATGCCCGTGCTCATGTCTATGCGGACGCCATCGATAAGTTGGTGAAAGCGCACAAGGAGTCCAAGGCCGATAAAGCTACTGCAACGCCCGCCGACCCCGTGCGCGTGCTCGTCGTTTCTGCCCGGGCACCCCAGCTGTTCGGCGAGCTCGCCGCCCGTTTGGCGGCGCGTCACATTGCGGCCGAGACGACTGAGTTCACGGCGTTTTCCCAGTCCATCGCGGGCAGGCAGTTTACGGCGCTCGCCAACCTGATCGAGCGTATGAAAGCCGCCGACGAGGGCACCGCTTCCAAGACTGAGTGGTGGCCCGCGCCGGAGCTTACCGACTGGATCTACAGTCCGCTTTCGGGCGCTGATGCCGTCAATGCCCGTACCTTCGATAAGAATATGCGTCTCTCGCGCAGCAAGACTACCGCGGGCGTCAAGAGCCTGCTGCAGAGCGTTCAGGGCCAGGTGAGGGGCGCGCGCAAGGCGACGAGCGACGATAACTGGTTTAAGAACGTACCGTGTGTGGTCTCGGACGTGTTCCAGGCGCTGTGGCGTGACAAGCCCGTGACGGCGCTTAAGGCCATGCTTGCCGTTGCCGAGGCGTTGCCCGATCGCGCTCTAGGCGGCCTTGACGGCCAGGCCCGTCGCCAGGCAGAGACGGCTTTGCTGCGCCATGCCATCGACATCCTTATGAACGATGCTCGCGCGCTCGACGTGTCGCAGGCCGCGACCGTGCCGGTTCTCGACGGCGTTCGAACCAAGGTGGACAAGCGCAGTACCGCCTACGATTACGAGACCTACGAGGTCGATCGCACACCACGAGCACAAGTGCGCTTCGCGTCGCTTGCCGATGCGTCGGTTCTTCGCCCTGGCAGCTACGATGCCGTGCTGTTTGCCGATGTCGACCTGGACAGCTATCCGCTTTCGCACGAAGAGGGTCCGCTTGCCACGTTGACAGCCGAGCTGCGCCGCGACGGCGTGTCTTTGGAGCCCGCTGCCCTGCTGCGCGTGCGCTTTGGCCGTGCGATGCAGGCGGCGAGCGGTCCGGTCGCGCTCGCCCGTGTGACGCACGATCGCCAGGCACGCGAGTGCTACCCGGCAGCCGTATGGACCGAGCTGTGGGCACATGCCGAGGCCGCTGGCGCTGCCAAGCCCATGCGCGTGGGCGAGGGCGATATCATCGCCGACTTTGATCCCGCGGCAGGTGAAGGTCTTAGGCGCGAGCGCGTGACCTGCGAAGCTCCTCAGCATCTGAGCGATGAAGCCATTCCGTATTTGGTCCTGTGCCGTCGCGATGGCGAGGGTGAGGACGCGCCGCTTGTGCCGCGTCTGACGTCCGCCTCGCAGATCGAGGCCTATTCCACCTGCCCGCTGTGCTGGTTCGTCTCGTACCGCGTGAAGCCCCAGTCGATCGACGCGGGCTTTGGCAACATGGAGAAGGGCAACTTTGTCCACGACGTGCTGGAGCACTTGCATGCGTGTCTTCCGCAGAAGGGCATGGAGCGCGTGACGCCCGAGAATCTGCCGCGCGCACAGGAGCTGCTGCGCGAGGTCTTTACCGATACCTTGGCCGAGCATGCGGGCAAGCGTGGCAACGAGGGCCCGCTGGTGCCGCTCTCCCCGGTGGAGGAGCGTCAGGTGGCCGAGATCTTGCCGCAGCTGGAGGGCGTCCTTGCCTACGAGTCCGAGGCGCTGACTCCTTTTGCTCCGCGCTACCTGGAGTTTGCCTTTAACGATCTTAACGTTGAGTATGCCGGTTGGCCGCTCGGCGGGCGCATCGACCGCGTAGATGTGGATGCCGAGAATCGCGCCGTGGTAATCGACTACAAGCATCGCACGGGCGTTGAGGAGTTTAAGCTCGCCGACCCTACGGTGCGCGACGAGGAATCGGGCACGGCGCCCATCGACGACCCGCGCTGGCTGCCACCCCATACCCAGACACTCATCTACGCGCAGGCCATGCGTCGGGCGCTGGGCCTAGATACCCGTGCTGCGCTCTATTTCTCGACCAAGGGCGGCAAGCCCGCGCTGCGCGGCGCGGCGAGTGCCGAGTTGCTCGAGGAAGAGCGTGGTGACGGTCGCATCCCGGGCCTCAAGAAGGGCTTCCCGGGCGAGGGCGGCAGCATGGACTTCGATGCCCTGCTCGACCGCGTGGAGACCGGCATTGCCGAGCGCCTGCGCGAGCTCGAGGCAGGTGACGTCGCCGCTGTCGACCCGACATCGGCGCAAGCCGCGCATGCGCGCTGTTCGTATAACCACCAAGGAACGTTTGTAAGGAGGGACGTGTAGACCATGGATCTTTCGACTTTGATGCCGCAACAGCTTCAGATTGTCAAAACGCTCGACCGTCCGCTATTTGTCTCGGCGGGCGCCGGTTCGGGCAAGACCTTTACCCTTACGCGCCGCATCGTCTACGCGCTCTCGCCCGAATCCGGTCCGTTCGTTGAACATCTGGATCAGGTGCTCGCTATTACCTTTACCAAAGATGCCGCGGCCGAGATTCGCGACCGCGTGCGCCGTGCGCTTATCGACGAGGGCATGGACGAGGAAGCACTGACCGTCGACGACGCGTGGATTTCGACCATTCACGGCATGTGCTCGCGTATCCTGCGCGCGCATGCGCTGGAGCTGGGCATCGACCCCGAGTTCACGGTGCTCACCGATACCGACGAGCTTATGGACCAGGCTGTTGAGCATGTGCTGGCCCGCGCGACGGCGCCCGATGCCGCCCCCGAGCTCGCGGCATCGCTCAAGGCCCTCTATGCCTGGTATCCCATGGCGGGCGAGGGCGGTTCCTTTGGCACCGGCACGACCATCAAGGGCCTGGTGCGCGACCTGCTGGAGCTGTCGAGCCAGTTGCCGGGCGGTATGGACGACGTGTGCGTGGCGCGCGGCCAGGCCGATACCTCGGCACTCGCCGATGCCTATCGCGCGGCGCTGGGCGCAAGCAAGGCCGCGACCGAGAAGGCGCAGATGGCACTCGACGCCATTGACGCGTTCGAGGCGAGCGGCAAGACCATGGCCGATGCAGCGCGACTCATGATGTCGTGCACCATGCCGCGCGCGAGCAAGGCATTCCCTAAGGAGCAGGTCGAGCTGCTCAAGGCCGAGGCCGCCGATGCGTTTATCAATATCGTGCTTGCCTGCGGTGGCCCGGCGCTCGATGCGCTGGTGGGCCTGGCCCGTTCCGTGGAGGCTGAGTATCGCGCGCTGAAGGCTGCCCAGTCCGCTCTCGATAATAACGACCTGCTGCGTATGGCTTACGAGGCGTTGCGCGATTACCCTGCCATCCGTGCTGCGTACGAGGGCCGCTTTAAGATGGTCATGATCGATGAGTTTCAGGATACCGACCAGATGCAGGTCGATCTGATACGCTACCTGACGGGTGCGGGGGAGCGCGCGCTGTGCACCGTAGGCGATGCACAGCAGTCCATCTATCGCTTCCGTGGCGCCGAGGTCGAGGTGTTTCGCCGCCAGGAGCGCAAGGTGGGCTCCTCTGCTGCGCCCGAGACGGCTGTCGCATCCGATGCCCCCGCTGGCGAGCTCGTCAAACTCGTGCGCAACTTCCGCAGCCACGACGAGGTGCTGCGCTACGTAGCACGCGTCTTTGACGGCAACACCGGTGGTTTGATGCAGGGGTTCTTGGATCTTGAACCGAGCGACAAACGCGAGGACAAGCTCAAGGCGAAGGCTTCGCGCCGCCAGGCGCTGTTCGTTGCCGGTGGCAGCACCCAGGAGCGAACGCAGGCGAAAGCTCGTGCGATTGCGGAGCGGTTCCAAGCGCTCGTCAAAGCGGGCCAGCCCCAGGGCGGCATGGTACTGCTGCTGGGCCGCATGACCAACGCCGACGTCTACGCCCAGGCCTTCCGCGATCAGGGGCTCGACTGCGTCATCGCGGGCGGCTCGGTCTTTGCCCAAGCAGCCGAGGTGCAGACGGTGCGCGCCCTGGTTTGTGCGCTCGCCAATCCGGCCGATACGGCGCAGGGCCTTATGCCGCTGCTCGCCTCGCCGATGTTTGCGCTCGGCGCCCAGGAGTTTTTGGCGCTGGCGACCAAGCTCGATGGCGAGACGGGGGAGACCTCGCGCCGGAATATCGACATGGGCATCATGAGCGATTCCGATGTGCCGGGCTTGCAGGGCTTGCCGCTTGTGACGCGTGCCCGCGAGGTGCTGCGCTACGCACTGCGTCGCGTGGGGCGTGATTCGTTCGCCGCCATCGCGCGCGACGCGGTCAATGCCTCCGGCTGGTTCGTGCGCCTGGCGCAGCG
>CAJMRP010000058.1 GCA_905215765.1 uncultured bacterium | reverse complement strand
TATTTATTCAGTCCAAGTTTCGGGGTGCAGTTCACTGTCCCCTTTGTGGTGGTTTCGACCGGTTAGTCTTCGAGCTGCGCCACCTTGTAGCGGTAGGCAGCGGCGATAACGTCTTTACAACCCTCGCGGCCCAGCTTGGCGCGGTTGACGACGATGTCCTTGCCGCTCGTCATCTTCCACTTTCCGGCACTGTAGCGCTTATAGAACGCCTCGCGCGCCTTCTGCTGCTGTTTGACCAGCTTGGCGCCCTTCTTTTTGTTAAGGCCACGCTTCTTGCGCACAATCTCGACGCGGTCCTCAAAGGGTGCGGTCACCAACACGGCAATGTGGTTGGGGTTGTTGCGCAGCAGGTAATCGGACAGACGGCCTTCGATAATGCAACTCTCGGTCTCGCCCAGATCCAAAATCACCTGGCTCATCTTTTGGAACAACTTATCCGAGTACGAACGCGCATCGTAGCGGTCGGGCAGAAACGCCATGTTCTCCACGGCCAGACGCTCATCATAGGCGGCCATCTTATCGAGCGACTCGCCCGCGCGCAGCGACGCACGTACCAGCAGCTCGTTATCGTACAGCGGAATCCCCAACTCGTCGGCAAGCATGCGGCCAATCTCGTGGCCCTCGGCGCCAAAGTCGCGCGCGATGGTAATGACCACAGGATTCTTCTTATTCTCCAGATCGCTCATCGCGATTCCTTTCTCTATGTGACAAAGGGGCTGTCCCTTTGCCACATTCTACGCTGCCACCATTCGCCTCTGATATGCGCGAACCAGCAGCGAGATACCAAAGTTGAGCACAAAGTACATCGCAAACACCAGGCCGTAGAGCATAAGCACCTGCGACAGGTCGATCGCGTGGGCCATCACCACGTTTGCCGTGTACATGAGCTCGGCCACGTTAATGCCCGAAAGATACGAGCTGTCCTTGATGACAGTCGTGCACTGGCTAAACAGCGCTGGAATGATCGTCTTAAACGTCTGAGGCAGAATGATGTAGCGCATGGTGGCAAAGAAGCCAAAGCCCTGGCTCTGCGCTGCCTCAAACTGGCCGCGCGGAATCGAGTTGAGGCCGCCGCGCACAATCTCGGCCATAACAGCGCTGGTAAACAGCGTAAAGGCGATGGTCGAAATCACAATATCCAAACCCTGCACCGTAAAGTAGATAAACAGAATCCACAGCAGGTTTGGCGTGCAACGGAACAGCTCGATATAGGCGCTCACCAAAATACGGAATGGACGGGGCGCATAGCTCTTAACGAGCGCCAGCACCGTGCCAAAGATGAGCGAGAAAAAAATCGACAGCGCCGAGACCTCGATTGTCTTAACAAAGCCGCCCCAAATGTAGAGCAGGTTGGTCGCGTTGAAGATTTCCATGCGCTAGGCCTCCTCTACGTTGTCGAGCCCCAGCTCGGCCAGGCTCACGCCGCGCGGACGCTCCTTGGAGCGGCGCTCGAGCCACTGCACCAGCATGGCGAGCGGAAAGCAGATGATGAAGTACATAAGGCAGCAGACGATGTATCCCTGCAGGTAACCGTACAGACTCACAAAGTTGTCGGAACGGTACATAAGGTCGCCGCCGGCCACGAGCGCCAGCACCGACGTGTTCTTGACCAGGTTGAGCGCCTGGTTACACAGCGGCGGCAGAATGATCTTGAATGTCTGGGGCAGCACGATGTACCAGTATGCCTGCGCACGGGTGAAGCCCTGGCTCTGGGCCGCCTCCATCTGGCCGCGCGGAACTGCCTCGATACCAGTGCGGATGACCTCCGAAATGTAGGCCGCGTGATACAGGCCCACACCCAAGAAGCCCAGCACGAACGGCGCAATGCGCACCGGCTGGTCGGCACCGGTTATGGCCTGCAAAAACTGCGGACCGGCCATGTACATAAAGAGCACCTGCACGGGCAACGGGGTGTTCTGGTAAAACTCCACGTACACGCGGCTTATGGCGCGCAGCACGCGCGAGCGAGTGGTAGAGAACACGCCCAGTAGCGTGCCCAGCACCAGCGACAGCAGCAGACCGGCAACGACTACCTGTAGCGTCACGCCAAAGCCCTCCCAGAAGGGCCCCATGTTTTGAAATGTCGTCGACCAACGGTCGGCGTCAAATAATCCTTCGAGCATTTGATTCCTTCCTTGGACGATGCGCCTATACAAGACCCCAGGTCTTGACCTCTTGGTCGAGCCAGCCGTCGGCCAGGCGATCGCAAATCACCTGATCGACCACGGCCGAAAGGTCGCAGCCCTTCTTGGTCGCCACGCCGTAGCCCTGCTCGCCAAACTTGACCTCGGGCTGCAACAGCTCAACGGTCTCGTTCATGTAACCGGCCAGCGTGGAGCGGTCCATGGCAAAGACGTCGATATTGCCGGCGTCGAGAGAACTCTTGATGATGGGGTAGCCGCTAAAGGCCCTAAACTCGGGCTTGCAGCTAAAGCTGTTGTCCTTGATCATCTGCTCGATCAGGCTCTGCGTGGTAGCACCCTGGCTCACGCCGATAATCTTGCCGTCCAGGTCCTCAATCGAGGTAAAACCCGAACGCTTCTTGACCATGAGTCCCACGTAGTCGGTGCGGTACGGCGTCGAGAAATCCCAGCTCTTCTTGCGCTCGTCGGTTATGGTGTAGGTCGCTGCGACCACGTCAAGCTGGCCGTTATCGATCAGCGGGCCGCGCGTCTTGGGCGTTACGTCGGTAAACTCGACAAGCTCCTGGGCGCGGGCCTCCTTGTAGCTCACGCCAAAGACGGCAGCGGCGATCTGGTAGCACAAATCGACTTCCATGCCCTCAAAGCGGCCCTTGGCGGTGTCGTAATAGCCGTAGCCGGGAACGTCCTTCTTAACGCCGGCATTCAGATGGCCGCGTGACTTGATGGCCGCAAGCTTGGACCCCTTGTCAGAGCCCTCGCCGCTGGTGGAGTTGCCGCAACCAGTAAGCGCGGTCCCCGTCAGCGCAAGCATGCCGGCGCCAGCCAGCTGCAAAAAGTGACGGCGCGACACGGCCGCCCTCGTCATATCCGTCATGTCCATCACCGCGCCTAGTGCAGAATCTTGGACAGGAACTCGCGGCAGCGCGGGTTCTCGGGGTTATCGAAGAAGTGCTCGGGCGTGCCCTCCTCCAGGATGCGACCGTCCTCCATAAAGATGACGCGGTCGGCCACCTGGCGCGCAAAGCCCATCTCATGCGTCACGCAGATCATGGTGATGTCCTCCTGCGCGAGCTCAATCATAACGTCCAGAACCTCCTGGACCATCTCGGGGTCGAGTGCCGAGGTCGGCTCGTCAAACAGGATGATGGGCTGCTTGGTGCACAGGGCACGGGCGATGGCGATGCGCTGCTGCTGACCACCCGAGAGATTCTGCGGATACTCGCCGGCCTTATGAGCCATGCCGACGCGCTTGAGCGCGGCGATGGCGATCTCGGTCGCCTCCTCCTTGCTCTTCTTTTGCAGCTTGATGGGCGCGAGCGTCAGGTTGCCGAGCACCGTCATGTTGGGATACAGGTTGAACTGCTGAAACACCATGGAACTATACTTGCGAGCCATCTCCAGGTGATTCTTTTTGGTGAGCGGCGTACCGTCGATGACGACCTCGCCCGACGTGGGCTCCTCCAGATAATCGACGCAACGGATGAGCGTCGACTTACCCGAGCCGGAAGGCCCGATCATTACGAGCTTCTCGCCGCGCTTGACGGTGAGATTGATATCTTTGAGCACATGCAGGTCGCCAAAGTACTTGTTGAGATGCTTGATCTCGATCATGTCTGCCATGAATGTCCCTTCCCTGCGTTTACACGAGTTGAACTATTGTACGGAAAGAACCGCGTTTCCGCAGCCCGCACTACATTCCCGTAAAGAACCCGCAACCTTCCACCTGCTCGTTGGCGCTCATTGGGGACAGACTTAAATGAGTACCTGCTCATTGGGCACTCATTTAAGTCTGTCCCCAATGAGCGCCCAGCCCAGCAAAAAGGGGCGCGACCATGACGGCCACGCCCCCTCAACATCAACTATGTACCGCTAGGCCCCTATGCGAGTTTGGCGCCGACGATCTTTGCTGCTGCCGGCTTGTCGAAGTTGCCGCCGGTGGCCTTGCCGAGTGCGCCCATGACCTGGCCCATCTGCTTCTTGGACGTGGCACCCAACTCGGCGATGACCTGCTCGATCAGAGCCTCGAGCTCCTCGCCCGAAACCTGCGCGGGCAGCAGGCTCTCTAGAATCTTGACCTGCTCGGTCAGGTTGTCGGTACGCTCCTGGTCGGTGCCGGCCTTGATAGACATCTCCAGCGTCTCGCTCGTCTGCTTAATCAGACGCTTGATCATGCTGTTGACGTCTTCCTCGGTCACATCGCGGCGCTCGTTAACCTCGATATTCTTCACCTCGGCCTTAACCTGGCGAATGATGGACAGGCGAACCTTGTCCTTGGCCTTCATGGCCGCGATCATTTCCTTCTGCAGCTCTTCGTTGGTCATCTGCAAATCCTCCTCAATAGTGTGGGCGGCACTCGCGCGAGCACCGCCCCATGATTACTCAGTCGTCGACGAATCGTCGGTCGAACTCTTGGTGACGCCCTTCAGACTGACGTTGTATGGCACGTCTTTGGGCATGGGGTTAACGGTGATGTCGGCATCCTTCTTGTACTGCTCCAGCCACTCGCTGTACGCAGTGCTGGCCGCTTGCGTCTTCACCACGTTGGAGACGTACTTCTTGATGGCCTTGGGCACCTGGTTGATGTCATCGACCTGATTATCGACATGGAAGTAGTCGGTGCACTTGATGATGTGGTAGCCATAGGTCGACTCGACGACTTCGCTCACATCGCCCTTGTTGAGCCCCTCGAGCGCCGCCTGGTAGCTGTCGACGAAGGTGGTGAGCTTGTCCCAGCCCACATCGCCCTTCTTATCCTTGGAGCCGGCATCGTCGGAGTACTGCTTCACAGCATCCTCAAAACTCAGCTCGCCGGAGTTGATCTTGTCCAGGCACTCCTGCGCCTTGGCCTTGGCGGCGGCCTTGTCCTCGTCAGATGCGTCGGAATCAACCTTGATCAGGATGTTCGACGAGCGGCGAGCATCGTTGTAGTTAGACAGGTTCTCGTTGATGTAATCGACGATCTCGCTGTCCTTGGGCTTGCTGGTGGGCGCCACGGCATCCTTGAGTTTCTGCTGCGCCAGGCTCTCCTTGAGCGAATCCTTGTAGGTGTCCTCGGTATAGCCGTAGGTCTTGAGGGTCTTCTTAAAGGCCTTGGCACCGCCCGCGCTCTTGCACGCGTCCTTCCAAGCCTTCTCGACCTCCTCGTCCGACACCGTCACGCCGTTCTCCTTCTGTGCCTGCTGAAGCAGAATCTGCTGCGTGTAGGAGTCGATGAGCTGCTTGCGGTACTTCTTGGGCGTGAGGTCGTTGTCAACCAGATACTGCGCCCAATCCTCATCCTTGGTGTAGCCGTAGGACGTGCGCATGCTCATGATCTGCTTGGTCACGGTGTCCTCGGTAAGGTTGGTGCCGTTGATAGTGGCAGCAACACCGCCGGTCAGCTTGTAGCCCGAGGTGTCCTCGGCCTGCGACATAAGGCCGGAGCACGCCATCGCCGAGACAGAAAGCAGCATCGCCAGCACGCCGATGACCACCAGAACGATCTTGACGGTCTTAGACACGTACGTCTTGCGCTGCTTCTTGCGAGAGCTGGAGGCAGCGCGGGCCTGCTGCTCGGGCGTCGGCGCGGCCTCGGAGTTCTTTTTCTTATTTGCCATAGTTGGCCTTTCGCATAACGAATCGAACAAACGCCATTGTGTCACAACGCGGCCCCCGCGACACGCTTGGTGCATTGGGGACAGGTTAATCTGCACCATTTTGGTGCAAAGGGGACAGCTCTGGCACTTGGCACTTGGGGACGTTCTTTATATGCCGGCACTTCGGGACTGTCCCTTACTGCCGGCAGAAAAGGAACGTCCCCAAGTGCCGACTCAGCCCCACCTTAGAAGTGGCGGCGGATGGCGTCGACCATGCCCTGGGGCGTGGTCTGGCCGAGCACGTCGGCTGCGGCATCGGCGTCCATAAAGATGTTCATGAGCGCCTGCAGGGCCTCGACCTGGCCGCCCGGCTCGGCAATACCCAGATTGATGACGATCTGCACCGGCACCGGAGCGCCCATGCCAGCCATAGCGTTAAATGTCACGGACGCGGCGGGCTTCACCACCGCGATATAGGGCTTGGCCACAAACCCCGGATCGGTATGCGGAATGGCAATGTTTGCCGCCGGCATGGCAAGACCCGTGGGATAGGCATCCTCGCGCGTGCGAACGGCGCCGAGCCAACCGGACGCAATGTAGCCACGTGGTGCAAGCTCGCCCTCGAGCCGCGCAAACACCTCATCCGGCGTTGCACACTCCCAATCAAAAAACACCAGCTCAGGCGTAAACAGCGCTTCGTTATCCGCCATGCGCTCACCTCTCTCACCTAGTCACCTGCGACGTTCTTGAATGACTAGTCGTTAAAGACCGTCCCCGATGACTACCCAAAAACAAAAGGTGGCCACGCGCGCCTTGGCGCCAATGACCACCCTGACTACTCGGCTAAATTGTACTGTGCGCCGCTAGCCGCGAGGCGCGTCAATTGCGACCTTGCCGCTCTCCAGCACGTGGACGCGGCCGTCGGCGAGCATCTGCACGACCTCGGGATACAGCACGTGCTCAATCGCGTGGATGTGCTCCTCGAGCGTGTCGACGTCCCAGCCCTCCTCAACAGCCAGCGCGCGCTGGGCGATGATGGGGCCGTTGTCGTAGATCTCGTTGGCAAAGTGCACGGTCACGCCGGTCACCTTGACACCGCGCGCAAACGCGTCGTCGATCGCATGCGCACCGGTAAAGCTCGGCAGCAGCGCCGGATGCAAGTTGACCACGCGGTTGGGAAACGCCGCCAGCAGAGGCGTGTGCACCATGCGCATATAGCCGGCCATGACCACATACTCGCAGCCGCGCTCGAGAAGCTCGTGCGCGATGATCTCATCGGCGGCAATAGGGTCGGCATAGACCTCCTTGGACAGCGTGAGCGTCTGGATGCCCGCGCGCTCAGCGCGCTGCAAGCCCTTAGCCGAAGGACGGCTCGACACCACAAGCTCAATCGAGGCGTTGAGCTTGCAGGCGGCGATCAGGTCGATCAACGCCTGCAAGTTGGTACCCGACCCGCTGATGAGCACGCCGATCTTGAGCGGCTCGGCGGTATCAGTGCCGGTCGGACGGCTATAGGGCACAAAGCCCAGGCCCTCGGCAGCAGTCATCTGCTCGTTAGCGCTCATCGGAGTACACGACCTTACCGGAGCCCTCGACGCACTCGCCCACGCGGAACGGCTTCTCGCCCAGCGCGACCAGGGCCTCGGTCACGGCGGCCTCGTCCTCGGGGGCGACGATCAGGCACAGGCCAACGCCCATGTTGAAGGTCTTGCATGCCTCGTTGGGCGCGAGCTCGGCCTGGCGCGACACGTAGGTGATGACGGGCGGAACGTCCCAACCCATCTCGGCGCCGTTGCGGGTGACCACGGCGTCGACGTCGTCGGCAAGCGCGCGGTTGAGGTTCTCGGTGATGCCGCCGCCGGTGATATGGGCAATGGCGTGCACCGGAGCACCTCCGCGCAGCAGCTCAAGAACCGGCTTGACGTAAATGCGCGTGGGGGCCAGCAGGGCGTCTGCCAGCGATGCGCCGCCGAGTTCCTCGAGCGGACGGCTCAGCTCCTCGGCCTTAGCGGCGGCCTCGGGCGTGCCCGGCTTAATGCCGTCGACGCCAATGACCTTGCGCACGAGCGAGTAGCCGTTGGAGTGCACGCCAGTGGAAGGCAGGCCCAGGATCACGTCGCCGGGGCGGACGTTTGCGGGGTCGAGCATCTTGGGACGGTCGACGACACCCACGGTAAAGCCGGCGAGGTCGTAGTCGGCGGGAGCCATGACGCCGGGGTGCTCGGCCATCTCGCCGCCCACGAGCGCGCAGCCCGCGAGTTTGCAGCCATCGGCCACGCCCTTGATGATCTTTGCCATGTGCTCGGCCTCGATGTGACCGATGGCAACGTAGTCCAGGAAGAACAGCGGCTCGGCGCCCGAAGCCAGAATGTCGTTGACGCACATAGCAACCAGGTCCTGGCCCACCGTCTCGTGACGGTCCATGATCTGGGCGAGCACGAGCTTGGTGCCCACGCCGTCGGTACCGCTAATCAGAATCGGGTCTTCCATATCCTTAAGCGCGGCAGCCGAGAACAGGCCACCAAAGCCACCGATGCCGCCGATGACCTCGGGACGGTTGGTGTCCTTAACCATCTGCTTAATAGCGTCGACGGCGCGGCCGCCCTCGGCGGTATCGACGCCGGCATCCTCATACGTCACATGCTTGCTGTCGCTCATCTGAGCCTTCCTCTCCCACTACCGTGGCGCCGCGCGGGCGCCAAACGGTGCTCATAGTTGCGTTCAAATCGGCGCACACCGCAGCGGTGCGCGCCGTCATATCAACAAAACAGCAGGTAAAACCTACCAAAATAAACCTGTCCCTACATGGCAGGTTTTAGGCCTCGCCATGCTCCTCTTCCCAGCTGCGGTCATCGTATTTCTCGACCACGGCGTCGTCGTCAAAGTGCAGCGGCTTATCCAGGTTGCGGGGCTTAAAGCCCTCCATAAACTTGTCGCGGCCAAAGCTCTCGGGAATCGCCACGGGGTAGCGGCCGGTAAAGCACGCATCGCAGTAACCGCCCTTGGGCATGACCTTCAGCAGGCCCTCGACCGAAAGGAAGGCCAGCGAATCGGCGCCGATGTACTCGCAAATCTCGTCGACCGTCTTGTTGGCGCTGATAAGCTGCGACTGCACGTCGGTATCGATACCGTAGAAGCACGGCCAGATGACCTCGGGTGAGTTGATGCGGATATGAATCTCCTTGGCACCGGCGTTGCGCAGCATCTTGACGAGCTGCACCATGGTGGTGCCGCGCACGATGGAGTCGTCGATGACGACCAGGCGCTTGCCCTCGATGTTGTCGCGCAGCGGGTTGAGCTTCATGCGCACGCCCATGGCGCGCAACTCCTGCGTAGGCTCGATAAACGTACGGCCCACGTAGCGGTTCTTGATAAGGCCCTCGCCAAAAGGAATGCCGCTCTCGTGCGAATACCCTTCCGCGGGCGGCAGGCCGGAGTCGGGCACGCCGATGACCAGGTCGGCCTCGACGGGCTCCTCATGTGCCAGCTGACGACCCATGTCATAACGGCAGGCGTAGACGCTCTTGCCATTCATGATGGAGTCGGGGCGAGCGAAGTAGACCTGCTCAAAGATGCAGTTGGCAGGCTCTTCGGCTGCAGGCACACCCTGCTCGGACACAAGGCCCTCGGCACTGATGCGCAAGATCTCGCCGGGACGGACGTCACGGACGTACTCGGCACCCACGATGTCGAGCGCGCACGTCTCGGAGGCAACGACCCAGCCGCCGGCGCGCGTGACATGGGTGGCGGAGTCGACCGTCGCGGCGCCGTCCTGCGACGGCAGCCGCGAAACGGATGCGGCATCGGCCTGGTCCAGACCCTCGTCCACCAGCTTGCCCAGCACGAGCGGGCGAATGCCGTGCGGATCGCGGAATGCGTAGAGCGCCTGCTCGTTGATGAGCGTCATGGCGTAACCGCCGCGCACGAGCTCCATGGTCTTGCGAATGCCCTCGCGCAGATGGCCTGTACGCTGAGTAAAGTAGCCGATGAGTTTGGTCGCGACCTCGGAATCCGAGTTGGAGAGGAACGGCACGCCCAGCTCGATCAGCTGGCGGCGCAGCTCGTCGGTGTTGACGAGGGTACCGTTGTGCGCAAGCGCGATAATGACGCTATTGATGGTAGAGAGGTGCGGCTGAGAGGCCTCCCAGCTCTTGGCGCCGGCGGTGCCATAGCGCACGTGGCCCACGGCCAGCTGGCCGGAAAGCGTCGACAGGTCGGCGTTGGAGAACACGCGATCGAGCAGTCCCAGGTCTTTGCGAACCATAACCGTGCCGCCATCACCCACGGCGATTCCCGCCGATTCCTGGCCGCGATGCTGCAGCGCGCGCAGACCAAAGTACGTCAGTCGAGCCACATCGCGATCGGGTGCCCACACACCAAAAATGCCGCATTCCTCATGCAGCTGGTCGGAGTCCGGATCATACGTCGACATGGTCTTCACCTGTCCCGCGGCACGCTCGGCCGCGCGGATGGTTTCTTGAGACATGGCATCCCCTCAGAGCCTCGTTATTTGGCGTTACCTGCCCTATTATACGCACGGCAAGACAAGCACTCCCGCGCATGAACAGCGCTTTTTAAAAGCCCACCGAGCTTATAATCCGTTTTGCAGCCAAACATTTTATTGGGCAACCGCCTCGGGGCCGACGATCCCGCATACTTCCGTTGCGACGCGTCTCGCCCGCCGTTGGGGCTTGCATTGTTGCAATTGGGACGTTCGTCCTGTCTTTTGGCAGGTCGGCGGCGTATCCTTGTACCTACAGCAAAACGAGAAAGGTTATGTATGGATCGAAACGAACTCGACCCCAGCGTCCCCAGCGCCACGGAGGTCAAGAAGATCCCCCTCATCATTAAGGTATACGCCGTCCTGTGCATCCTGTCCGGCGTGGGCACGCTCCCGTCGGTCGGCGCCTTTATGTGGCAGGTCATCACCGCGCTCATCAACGGCAACGCCGCCGCCAAGCTCGGCGACAACACGCTCGTCGCAGTCGGACTGATTGTCGCCGGCATCATGCTCTCGGCTGCCAGTGCCGTCATCTTGATCATCTTTGGCCTTGACCTCATCAAGAACCAGCGCCGCAATGCCGCCCGTCTGTCCTATATCCTTATCGCATTGACCGTCGTCGAGCTTTTGGTTGACGTGATGCTCCAGGGCATCGGGCCTTTCTTGCTGCGCCCCGCCATCCAGCTCGGCATCCTCGTCGCGCTTTCGACCACCGTCGACCCCACGCTGCGCCAGGAGCGCGAGCTGCAACGCCGCCTGCAGGAAATGCTCGATCGCGACGCCGCCGCCGAGGGCATGCTCGGGCGCGATGAAACCGGCGAAGGCTACATCAAGCTCAACTACTTCAACCTGTTCTGGGTATTCTTTGTCTGCTGCATACTCGGCCTGATCGCCGAGGACATCTGGCACATGACGGTCGACGACCCCGGCGTCTACCAGAACCGCGCCGGCATGCTGTTTGGCCCCTTCAGCCCCATCTATGGATTTGGCGCCGTACTCATGACCATGGTGCTCAACCGCTTCTACAAAAAGAACCCCATCATTATCTTTTTGGTGAGCGCGCTGCTCGGCGCGAGCTTTGAGGTGTTCGTGGGCTGGTTTATGCAGACCTCGTTTGGCGTGGTCTCGTGGAGCTACTCGCACATGAAGCTGTTCGGCATGCCCGACCCGCTCGCCGTCCTTACGGGCGGACGCACCTGCACGGGCTTTGCCTGCCTGTGGGGCCTGGGCGGACTCATCTGGATCAAGATGCTGCTGCCGAGGCTGCTCAAGCTCATCAACATGATTCCGTGGAAGAGTCGCTACTCGGCTACTGTCATCTTCACCTTCATTATGCTGGTCGATGGCGTTATGACGCTGCAGTCGCTCGATTATTGGTATCAGCGCGTCAACGGCACGGAACCGGATATTCCCGTTGCGCAGTTCTACGGCAAGTACTTCGATAATGACTTTATGGAGAATCGCTTCCAGAGCATGACCATGAGCCCCAAGGATGCGACGCGCGTGTAGCGCCAACCGCGTCCAAAACGCAAAATGCCCGCCGGTATCACACTGAACTGCGCCCCAAATCTTGGACGCCCTAAATAGCGACTAGGCCGCGAGGGCCTGATTCCGGAACTCCTCCGGGGTCAGGCCCTTCAATCTTACCTGCCTCCGGCTCGTGTTCCAGTGGACTATGTATTCCTCCAGGTCGCGTTTGAAATCCTCGAACGTCTTCCACTCGCGGCCCCTGTAGAACTCGTCCTTGACGTGGCCGAAGAGCTGCTCGGTGGCGGCATTGTCGATGCAGTTCGCCTTCCTGGACATGCTCTGGACGATGCCGGCGGCCTCGAGCCTGGATGTGTACGAGGCGTGCTGGTACTGCCAGCCCCGGTCCGAGTGCATGGTCGGGGCGGCGCCCTCGGGGATCTTGGACAGCAGCTCGTCGAGCATCCTCACCTGCTGGGACATGTCGGGCGTGGTCGATATGTCGCTCGCCACGATCTCCTTGGTGCAGAAGTCCAGCGTCGGGGCCCAGTAGGCCTTGCCGCCGGCCACCTTGAACTCGGTGACGTCCGTCCCCAGCTTCTGCCACGGGGCCCCGGCGTCGAAATCCCTCGCGATCACGTTCTCGAACGTCCTGCCGACGACGCCCCTGTACGAGTTGTACCTGTGGTAGGCCGTCTCGCGTCTGATGCCGCAGCGAATCCCCATCTCGCGCATCATCTTGAGCACGGTCTTGTCGGCTATCACGGCCCCCTCTTCCGCCCTGAGGCACATCGCTATCTGCCGGTGCCCGCAGCCGTTGGCGGTGCGCGAGAATATCTCGGCGGCGGCCTCCCAGAGCTCGGGCCTGG
>CAJMRP010000057.1 GCA_905215765.1 uncultured bacterium | reverse complement strand
GCTGGCCGATGCCGAGCCGGGCGTGATCTTCGGCGGACGTCTGGGCGAGTACAAGTACTACGATATGGACCGCGTGATCGAATCTGCCCTGGCCTGCGTGCGTGCCGAGCTGGCAAAATAATCCCTGCAAGAAAAAGTTACAAACTGCGCCGCGCTGCCTTTTTACAGCATGGCGCAGTTTTTTCTGCTGCCCGCCAAGCGGCTCGCCTTGCTTTTTACCCCGTAATGGGATATAATAAACTCGACTATCTGCGCAGAAGCCTGCGCGAATAGATACAGAGGGAAAAGCGCACACGCGCACAAACAGGGAGTATATTATGACGAAGATTGCCGCTTCGATTTTGTCCGCTGACTTTGCGGACCTTGCCGCCGACTGCCAACGGCTGTTAAACCAGGGCACTGACCTTTTGCATTTTGACGTGATGGACGGCCATTTTGTGCCCAACATCAGCTTTGGCCCCAGCCTGCTTGCGGCCATTCATAAGGAGTTCGACCTGCACTGCGACGTGCATCTGATGATTTCCGACCCGCTGAAATATGTGGAAAACTTCGCCAAATCCGGCGCGGGCACCATCACCATCCATCAGGAGGCCAATGATTTCCTGCCCTGCCTGCGGAAGCTGCGGGAGCTGGGCGTTCGGGTGGGCGCGTCGGTGAAGCCGGGCACCTCTGTCGAAACCTTGCGGGAGGCGCTGCCGCTGCTGGATCGGGTGCTTCTGATGACGGTGGAGCCGGGCCGGGACGGCCGCTGGCTCACGGCGCATACCGAAGATACGTCCGGAAGATCCGTGACGCTGTGCGCCTTTGCCGACGGCGGCCGCGGCGGCGCACGCCGCCAGCAAGGGCCGGTACGGCTCGCGCAAGATAAAGGCGTCGCTCGAGAGGTCGGGCGTCACCGTCAGCCGGCGCCGGGTCTGCCGCATCATGAGGGAGAACGGCCTGGTCAGCGCATACGGCAGGAAGAGGTTCAAGGTGCACCCCGGGGCGGTCAACGAGGCCGACGTGCCCAACGTCGTCGCGCGCGGCTTCGGCGGCAGGGCGCCGCGCACCCATATATGCAGCGACCTGACCTACGTGCGCGTCGGGGCCTCGTGGAACTACGTCTGCCTGCTCGTCGACCTCTACAACAGGGAGATCGTCGGCCACTCCGCCGGGCCCAGGAAGGACGCCCGGCTGGTCAAGTCGGCGTTCGCGACGCTCTCCTTCCCCATCTCGGACATCGAGGTATTCCACACGGACCGCGGCAGCGAGTTCGACAACGCCGAGATCGACCTGATGCTCGAGGCCTTCGGCATAGAGAGGTCGCTGTCGGCCAAGGGCTGCCCCTACGACAACGCCGTCGACGAGTCGACCAACAGGATACTGAAGGCCGAGCTCGTCCATCGCGAGACGTTCGGCACGACGCGCGAGCTACGGGCCAAGCTCTCGGACTACGTGCACTGGTACAACAACTTCAGGATCCACTCGACGCTGGGCTACATGTCGCCGGTCGAGTTCAGGGAAGCGGGGCTGTCCCTCCCGGAATCGTCCAAATAGGTGTTGCCAATCCATTGTCGGCCCCCTCCGCGAACCTTATCGACTCGATCCAGGACCAGTGCGCCCGGGTCCAGTTGCCCTTCCTGCGGCCGGTGGGCGTCCTCTCGTCGAAGACGAGCCCGTGCCTGAGCAGGAACTTGGAGAGCCGCTGCTTCGAGCGCGAGAGGTCGTCCCTCGCGTCCTCGAGCGCCCTGGTCAGGTCGCGGGCGGCCTCGCACTCGTCGTCGGGGACCCACACCTCGACCACGTTGCCGACCGACAGCATGCGGGCGAGGAACTCGGCGTCGTTGCGGTCGTTCTTCCTGCGCCTGTCCGCGCTGGGCTTGATCATCTTCGAGACGGCGCCGACCACGCAGTCGACCCCAAGGCCGGAGAGCCTCTTCTGCAGGTCGAATCCCGTGACCCCGGACTCGTACACGCACCTGGCCTCGGGGTCCACGGAGCGGACCCACTCCGCGACGGCGCCGGCGTCGTAGCCGAAGGTCGCGCAGCGCACCTCCCCGGTCATGACGTCGAGGGAGACGGCCTTTATCGAGCGGGCGTGGACGTCGAGGCCGACGAAGGTGGTAGTATCGAGCATGGGAGCCCCTTCCATGAATGCGGCGTGGCCGCCACGGTTGGATTAGACACTCACCATTGTCGGCCTAATCCGCGGTCTTTCATGCAGCAGGGGCTCTCAATGTTTTTATGTCCTGCTCATATCGTCTGTGCCGGCAGAAAGGGACTGTCCCCAACTGCCGGGCGGAATCGTTTAGCGGTGCTGCTGCCGGCTGGGCAGGCTGAGCTGGTATCCTTATGTAGTTATGTCTCGATTCGTTAGGATTGCATGTGCGAGCTGCCACTGTCCTTCGTTCAGTTATATATCGCGCTCTGGCCATTGTGCTTGCCGCGCTTGCCGTACTAAGTTCTATCGCGCCTGTCCAGGCTTTTGCCGATGACTCTAGTCAGCAAGTCAAAACGGTCCGCGTTGGTTGGCTCGTCAACAACGAGGGCTTCCAGGACGGCACCCCCGGCGAGCGTCTCTCGGGATGGGGTTACGAGTACCTCCAGACCCTGTCGTACTACACGCCCGGCTGGCGGTACGAATACGTCTCCGGCACCTTCACCGAGCTTATGGACATGCTCGAGGCAGGCGAGATCGACCTCATGCCCAACATCTCCTACTCCGAGGAACGCGCCCAAAAGCTGCTCTTTTCCTCGAACCCCGAGGGCACCGAGCGCTACTACATCTACGCCAAGCCCGATCGCGACGATCTGGCCAAGGGTGACCCCCAAGCGCTCCAAGGCCTCACCATCGGCTACAACCCCGACGTTATGCAAACCTTCGTTGGCCAGCAGTGGCTCACCAACGAAGGAATCACCTGCACATACAGGGAGTATGACGGAGGCTCCGTTCTCTTTGACGCGCTCGCAAACGACGAAGTCGATGCCGTCATCATGAACGACACCATTTCCTCGCCCGATGCCTCCCCCATGTTCTACGTTGGCTCGAGTGACTACTATTTTGCCGTCCCCAAAAGCCGCCCCGACCTGATGAACGACATCAATGCCGCCATGACGTCAATCGCCCGCGTCAACCCACGCTATAACGACGAAGTAAAATCTCACTACTCGACCCAAAACAGCGGCTCATCATCGCTCAACGGCCCCGAACGTTCCTGGCTCAAAGCAAATGACAACACCATCACGCTCGGCTACATTACGGGCAAACTCCCCTACTGCAACGAGGACGAAGACGGCGAAATGGAAGGCTCGCTCGCATCGCTTGCGACGACGCTACACGATAAATTTGGCATTACGGTCAAAACCGTCGCCTTTGATAGCTACAAGATGATGTCAAAGGCCCTGTCAAAGGGAAGCATAGACGTTGCGCTGCCGGTATACCGAGATTACTGGTTTGCCGAGCAAACAGGCGTTGTGCAGTCGATATCGTTGGGGACCATATCCCTCACCGCCATCCACACCGGCAGCAACCTGAACAAAGACCTTCAGAACATCGCCTGTACCAAATCATCGTTTGTCAACAAAAATGCACTTGAAAGTCTGTTCCCCACAGCGACCGTAACCGAATACCAATCCGACGATGAAGCGTTCGATGCCCTCAGGAAGGGAACGGCGCACTGCATCGTCGCTCCCAGTTCACGCGTAAAAACCATCGGTGACCGTTACGATCTCGAGGACTGCGAGACGACCGAGCTCCCTGACACCTGTGAGATCTCGTGCTGGATTTCGCGCGGAAAACCCGAGCTGTTGGGAATCATCAACAAGGGCATCATCAATGCCGGAGAATCGCTCTCCGCAAGCAATTTCTCCTCCACGTCGTACACGGCCCAGGAATCCAACACGCTTCAATTCCTTTATCGCAACCGCACCGCCATTGCAGCTACCCTCATCGGTATGTTGTCGGTCGGCATCGTCCTGCTCATCTGGGCGCTCGTGCGCGCTCGAACCGAGCGCAAAAAAGCCGATGCTGCCAACGCCGCTAAGACGGCATTCCTCACGCGCATGAGCCACGACATCCGTACGCCGCTCAACGGTATCCTGGGCCTTATCGAGATCGAGGAATTGAAGGAAGGCGATATGCAAGTCGCCCGCGAGAGCCGTGCCAAGGCGCGCGTTGCCGCCAATCACCTGCTCTCGCTGATCAACGACATCCTCGAGATGGGCAAAATCGAAGACCGCAAGCTAACACTGGAGCATGCGCCTTTTAACCTCAAAGAGCTCTGTGACGATACGCTAGTGCTGTGCAAGCTCCGCGCGTCCAGTAACGGCATCACAATGCAGGACAATAGTCTGCCGTACGCCACGGGGCCATACATGATCGGCAGTCCCACCCATATCCGACAGATCATGATCAACCTGTTAGACAACAGCATTAAGTACAACAAGCACGGCGGCTCCGTCACCTTTAGTTCAAAGACCAAGCCACTCGATAACGGGCGCGCGCTCTTTTGCTTTAGCGTTTCGGATACCGGCATTGGCATGGCTCCCGAGTTTTTAAAGCATATCTATGAGCCGTTTGCCCAAGAAGGTGACGATGCGCGCAGCAAGTTCCAAGGAACCGGCATGGGCATGCCAATCGTCAAGTCGCTTATTGAGCTGATGGGCGGCACCATCGAAGTCACCAGCGAACTCCATGTGTGCACCACGTTCTACGTGGAAATTCCGCTCGATATCGACAAGAACCCCCGGGCGCGGGCGAATACGGTCGAGAGGGCGCTCGACTGCTCACTCGCCGACATGAACGTGCTGCTCGCTGAAGACAACGAATTGAATGCCGAGATTGCCCAGACGCTGCTAGAATCCGAGGGCGTCGTGGTCACCCGCGCCGTCAACGGCAACGAAGTCGTCGATCTGTACCTGTCTCATCCCGCCGGCAGCTTCGATGCGATCCTGATGGACATTATGATGCCGGACATGGACGGCTACGAGGCAACCCGCGCGATTCGTCTGAGCGAGAAGGTCGATGCAGCCGATATCCCCATCATCGCGCTCACCGCCAATGCCTTTGCCGAGGACGCCAAGGCGGCACACGACGCCGGTATGAACGCCCATCTGTCCAAACCGCTCGACTTTAACAAGCTCAAAAACATACTCGCCCGCATCAAGAAAAACGGATCCGTTTCGCTATAGTTTGTGCTCAACAACCATGCCCAGTAGAAAGGAAGCCAACGATGTTTAGGCCCTTACGTCGAAAGAAACGCGCCATCACTGACGAGGAAGCGCGCGAACTGCTCGCTACCTGCAAGCGCGGCGTCTTTGCCGTCAACGGCGACGATGGCTACCCGTACGCCATTCCCGTCAACTACTTCTTTGACGCCGAGCACGACAAGATTTATTTCCATGGCGCCAAGGCTGGCCACAAGGTCGACGCACTCAAGCGCGATGACAAGGTCTGCTTTACCGTTTACGGAAACGAGTGGTACCAGGACGGCGACTGGGCTCCCTACGTTATGAGCACCGTGGTCTTTGGCCGCTGTCGCTTGGCGAATGACACTCCCGCGTTTATCGAAGACAAAGTCCGCCAGCTCGCCCTTAAGTACTACCCTTCCGCCGAGGAAGTCGAAGAGGAAATCGCCAAAGACATCAAGGGCGTCCAGCTCTACGAGATTACGATTGAGCATCTCTGCGGTAAGCAGATTCAGGAAAAGTAAGCCCCTCAGCAGGTCTCATCAATAGCAATATGGCCCGGTTCCGACCCACCTTGGAACCGGGCCATATGCTTATGAAGCGTCGGCGGCCATGTGCGCAAGCGCCTCAACGAGCTCCTGCGAGCTCACGGGTTTACTCAGGTGCGCGTCCATGCCTGCCTCACGCGAAAGCCTGCGGTCGTCGGCAAAGGCGTTGGCGCTCACGGCGATAATCGGCGTGGTCGCGGCATCCTCGCGATCGAGTGCTCGAATTCGACGCGTGGTCTCAAGGCCATCGATGCCGGGCATCATGATGTCCATCAACACCACGTCGTACTCGTGCGGTGCGCTTGCGGCAAACGCCTCAACGGCAGACTCACCATCCTTGGCATGCGTCACGACGGCACCGGCACGGCCGAGCGTAAACTGCGCGATCTCGGCATTCAGATCGTTATCCTCTACGAGCAAAACACGCAAGCCCTGGAGCGCATCGCCATCGTCCGCCTCCACGCGAACTGTCTGAGGAATCTCGGAGCGGTCGCACTTCTCGAACGGCAGGCGGATGGTAAACGTCGTCCCCTGCCCCAAGACGCTCGTAAAGCTCATGGTTCCGCCCATAAGCTCGACCAACTGTTTTGCAATAGGCGCACCCAGGCCAGTTCCCGATGAAGCGCCTTCCACCTGTTGCTCCTCGCGGCAAAATGGCTCATAGAGGTGCTGCTGGAACTCCTCGCTCATGCCAATACCGTTGTCGGCGATCGTGTATTCATAGACGGGGACGCCATCCGCTGGCTCCACCTCGCGGCACACCAGGCGAACGTAGCCGCCCTGGCGGTTGTACTTGACGGCATTGCCGGCAATATTGAGCAACAGGCGCTTGAGGTGCGTCACGCTCACCCGCGCATAGGGATGATTAAGCGTCTGCTGGTCGCAGATAATTGTCACCAGACGCTCCTCGGCCTGGCGCTCCAGAATATCGCGCACCTCGTGGTTGAGGGTCGCCAAGTTTGTGGGTACGAGGTTCAGGTCGACCTGCCCGCTCTCCAGGCGACTCATATCGAGTGCCTCGTTGGCAAGGTCGAGCAGCAGTCCCGATGCCGTCCAGATTTTCGAGCGGCACTCAGTCTGCTTTTGCAGATCGTCCGCATTGGCATCGCCAACCTCGACCATGCCGCGAATGCCGTTGATGGGCGTGCGCAGATCGTGGCTCATGCGACGCAGAAACTCTGTCTTTGCTGAGTTGGCAGACGAGGCCTCACGCGCCGCCTTTGCCAGCTTGTCGCCATAGTCGCGCTCCTGCTGCAGCAAGTCCGTCAAACGTCGGCGATCAGCGCGGCGACGCACCATCACAACAACGGCTATAAAACCGCTGTAGAGCGCCAGCATGCCGGCAGCAACAGCCGCGACGACCTCGAAGTAACGCCGCGCCGGAGCATAGGTGTACACATAGAATTTGTGCGCTTTTCCAAATGTGCCCAAATACCACTCGCCGTTAGCGTTGACCAATCTGACCTTGCCAGCCGGGCACCGATCCTTTATACCGTCGACAATAAAGACATCTGTCGCAGGCAGATCGAATACGCCCAATATGGTGGGTTCAACGGCATTGGTCGCAACGACCTTGCCGTCGCTTTCGATCACGATATTGCCGCTATCGATGGTTTCATAGCCATCAAGCAAGCTCTGCAGTTTGAGTGTATTGCTTGCAACCGCTTTCGCACTCTGATGCCTTACCGCGATAACGATGCCCTCGCCATCCTGCCGAGTCACGCAGCCAATGTCTGCGACCGAATCATCCGCAAGCGTGATGCGGGCGGTATAGGACTTAAGCGGATGAGTTGCCACCTCCAGCACGGGTGATTCTTTGAGATACGTAGCGAGCGACCCGTAGTCCACATCGCCCGTCGAGGACTCGGACACCAAATTGCCCGATGCGTCCGTCACGATCAGCGCGCTCACGTTGAACTGGTCGGCATATTGCTCCAGCGTGGCGTTATCCACCGAACCGTCGCGCTCCATATCGCGCGCTGTCTCTCCGGCGATCTCCATAACGCGAATCAGGTTTTTGGTCGTATAGGCGCTGTTGAATGCATCGTAGGAAAGGCTCTGCGTCGCCACGTAATCGACAACGTCGGCAAAGCGCTGCTCGGCTTGGGCCGTTGTGTAACCGTAGCTCATCATGCCGGCAACAACCGAGAGCGCTATCCCCAGCAGAGCGACAAGAAGCCATGCCCCTGCCGAACGATTGCCCCACTCCTGAGCGGCGTGGTCGGGCGCATCGATCATGACAGGCCCTCCATATTCAAAAATGGCGAAGGGTCATCAAAGTACTTTGACACCAGACGTTCCATGGTGCCATCGGCAAGCATTTCCTGGTAGGCACGGGTGAGCCTAACGTCGATGCCGCGCGTATCGTTGATATCGAAAGCGGTGCCCAAACCAACCTCTAGCAGCGGCTCATCCAAAATGCGATACGTTACGCCATAGTCTTTTTCGTAGGTGAGCAGCGAGGACTCATGCGCGGCGATGGCGTCGACCAGACCCTCGACGAGTGCCGGGTTCAGGTATGAGCGGTCCGAAAAGCAGTAGAGCTCCTTGATCTGCGGAACGTTTTCATTTGTACGATTGAGCAAAATGTCCTCGGGCTTGGTGGTGGACTGGACCGCCACGACCTTATCCTCAAGATCGGCAAGCGTGTAGATATCGCTCTGGGGATCGACCGCGACCGCCTGGCGGCTCGCAAGGTACGGGCCGGCCCAACGATACTCGTTTTCGCGACCCGTCATGCTAAAGCTGCCCATGACACAATCGAGTTCGCCGCTCGCCAGCAGCTCTTTCTTCTTTTCCCAATCGATCAGCTGGTACTTTGGCTTGTAACCAATGCGGGCCAAAGCCTCGGTCAATATCTCGACATCCAGGCCAACGATATCGCCGTACTCGTCGGTATACACAAACGGTGGATAGAGGTCGCTGCCAACGTTGAGCGTCTTAAGGTTGTCGTCTTTGGCCTGCGAGGCGTCCGGGGCTTTTGATGCTGGCGTCGAGGCTTCGTCATTGTGCCCGGAACAGCCGGCCATCGCTATGACAAAGGCGCTCGCCACTGCAAGCGCGACAAACAACGAAATGGCAGCCGAGCGACGGGGTCTTTTCATCGAACTCCAGAAGATCCTGTTTACAGACTGAAATGGTTAAAGATAATAGCAAACAAAACCACACGAGTACCCAATGGTTACAGACGTTTTACCATGCGGGGCCTTCCGGCCGACTAGGCAGAAGACCCCGCATGCAGCGCACGCTTACCGTGCATTAAAAACGTAGCGGTCCAGGCGGTCGCACGCTTCCCTTACGCGCGAAAGCGGCAGTGCCAGATTCACGCGAATGTGGCAGGGCCCGTGGAACGGGCGGCCGTCCTGATATCCCACGCCTACGCGCGCCCCCTCGTCGAGCAGCCACTGAATATCACGGCCATGCTCGCGGCACCACTCGGTACAGTCCAGAAACACCATGTACGTGCCCTGCGGACGCGAATAGGACACGCCCTCAAAATGCTCGTCCACGTAATTGCAGAAGTACTCGATATTGCCGGCAAGCACCTGGTTGAGCTCGTCCACCCACTCGTAGCCCTGCGGCTGGTAGGCACCGATAAGCGCATGCATAGAGAGGACGTTCATCTCGTTGTAGTGGGTCTTGTCGGACACGGCGCACACGCGGTCGCGCAGCGTCTCGTTATAGATGATGTGGTAGCTGCCGACCAGGCCCGCCAGGTTGAACGTCTTGCTGGGCGCATAGAGGGCAACCGTGCGCATGCGGGCGTCCTCGCTTACCGACTGCGTCGGAATATGCTTGTGTCCCGGCAGGATGATATCGGACCAAATCTCGTCCGAAATCACCACGCAATCGTGCTGGCGATAAATGTCCATGGCGCGCTCGATCTCGTCGCGCTCCCATACGCGGCCGCAGGGATTGTGCGGCGAGCAGAACACCGCGGCATGGATGTGGTTTTGGGCGAGTTTGCGCTCCATGTCCTCAAAGTCCATGCGCCACACGCCCTGGTCGTCAAGTTTAAGCGGGCTGTGGACAATACGATAACCCGCGGCTTCGATAGACTTGGTAAAACCAATGTAGGTGGGGCTATGGACCAGCACCGCATCGCCCGGCTGGACATACGCGCGCAACGTCGACACGACCCCGCCCAGCACGCCGTTTTCGTAGCCAATATGTTCAGGGCGCAGGCCCTCGACGCCATTGCGGCGGCCCTGCCATTCGATGATGCGGTCGAAGTACTCGGGGCGCGGATTGAAATAGCCAAACATGGGGTGCTGGGCACGCTGAATGATGTGCTCCTGGACCGTGGGCACCGTGGCAAAATTCATGTCGGCCACCCACATGGGAATGCGGTCGAAGCCCTCGTCGGGTGCGTTCGGAGCCATACCGGGGATCTCACCCCAAGAGTCAACGGCGATGGAGTCCATGCCGTGGCGGTCGATAAGCGAGCTAAAGTCGTATTTCATGCTGAGCTCCCGTGCAAAGTGATTGTTTTGGTAGGCGTTATTGTCCACCAGCGTGGGCGGTTTTGGCGCGGAGTTTGGCGCTTAATTTGACGGGTGCGGACGAATGGCTGGTTAGTCTTGCGCGTCGTTGACGGCGACTACGGTTAGCTGGGTTTCGTCGACCGTAAACGATATGTCGAGCCCGGCGTAGGCCAGGTGATAGACGCGGTTTGGCTCGTGCTTGCTGCCCGCGCGGCGCGGATCTTGGCAAAGGACCTCGACCAAGCCGGGGAGCTTTGCGGGCGGGACCATATCCTGCAGCGCTTGTGGAAACTCAACATCGAGCTCTTGCCACGGAGCACCCTCAATCCAGCCGCCGGTCGCATCCGGGTGGCAGTCCGCAAACGGGATGTAGGGCTTGATATCGTAGATGGGCGTGCCGTCGCGCAGATCGGCCCCCAGCACATGGATGATGGGGCCGTCGTCGGTAAGCTCCACGCGGTCGAGCTTAACGCAGGTGAGCCCGATGGGATTAGGGCGAAACGGACTGCGCGTGGCAAAGACACCCACGCGCTCGGCTCCGCCCAGACGCGGCGGACGCACGGTCTTCGACCACTTGACGTTGGTGCCAGACCTGTCCTGCGGCTTGGCATCGGCAGCTATGTCGTTTGCCGTGCCGCCGGGCGTTCCGTTTTCGAAGCGCCACAACAGCCATAGGTGAGAGAAGGAGTCCAGGCCCTCAACCGCTGCATTGGAGGCAAATTCCGGCTCAAAGACGATTCGTCCCTGTAGATGAGGCGCCAAAAAGCTGTTGCGCGGAATGCCGAACTTCTGTGGCAGGTCGGTATGTATGTGTGCGATAGGTTCCATGCCGGTCATTGTACGGCATGGAGGCGTGGGGCGTTGCGCGCAATTCTTCGCCGCGGTCCCCCGTCGTGCAACCAACGGTTGCTTGGAAGGGCGCCTGCCGCCGCGTATGCTTAAGCCATCAACCAGCAGAAAGGAGCCGCTATGGCCTTTGCAGAAAAGCTCATTGCTGTCCGTCGCGCCCATCACCTTACCCAAGAGCAGCTTGCCGCTAAGCTCTTCGTCACACGCCAGGCCATCAGCCGGTGGGAGCGCGGCGAGGTCACACCGGGCATCGACATGATGAAGCTCATCGCCGCCGTAACCGGAGAACCGCTGTCCCACCTGCTCGAAATGCCTGAGCACTATTGCCAGAGCTGCGGCATGATACTCACGCCCGACGACTGCGGCACCGATGCCACGGGCACCGCGACCGATCATTACTGCAAGTGGTGCTACGACCACGGCAAGTACACCTATGACACCACCATGGAGGCAATGATTGAGGATTGTGCCCCGCGCCTGGCACAAAACACCGGCATGTCGCTCGACGAAGCCGTCTCGCTCATGGGCGCCGTCCTGCCGCAACTGGAGCGCTGGCGCACCGTGCAGGAAAACGAGGCGCGCTACGGTGCCGAGGCGCGGGCGCGCTACGGCGATGAGGCTATCGATGCAGCAAACGAAACGTTACTGGATATGGATCCTCAGACATGGAACGACATGAAGGAACTTGAACGCGCCATTTTGGGCCAGCTCTCGATTGCCATGGGCATTGGCGACCCAGAGAGCAACGAAGCCCAAAAACTGGTTACAATGCACCGTCGATGGATTGCTCTCAACTGGGGATGCGAGCCCCAAGACGAGGCGTACCGGGGCCTCGCCCACAGCTATCTTGCCGACCAGCGCTTTGTTGACTACTACGACAAGCCCTGCGGCACCGGAGCCACGGCGTTTCTGGTCCAGGCCATCGAGTCGTCGTTGACGTGCGCATAGACCGCGGCGGCTTTGGGTATTTCAATCAAAACCGCAACCGATTGGAGACCTATGACTACTGATCACGAGCTCGTGCTCTACGTTATGACCGGCTGCCCGTATTGCATAAAGGTCAAGCGCTTTCTGGCCGATAACGGCGTGACCATTCCCGAGCGCAACATCTCAACCGACTCCGATGCCGAACAGACACTCATCGCCGTCGGCGGAAAGCGCCAGGTTCCCTGCCTGTTCATCGACGGCAAGCCACTCTACGAATCGAGCGACATCATCGCGTGGGCGCAAGAGAACCTGCTCTAGTACGCGCATCCCGTCCGTCCAAGGCCCCACCCCATACGGCCTAAACATGTACACCAGCATCCAAAGTCGACATTTTTCGACATCTTTGGATGCTGGTGTACAGCTTTTGGGTAGCCATAGACGCTCTTAGCCGGCTAATTGTTTGAGGCGACCTTTGGATTATGGCTGTTTGACGCCTCTGGAAAGGTTTCCGAGAGGGCTGTGGTCAAAAAAGGGCAAATATGAGTACTGCTACCTGTTTAGTAGCAGCGATTTTGATCACTTCAGGAACTATTCAACGTTCCACTCGTCCGCAGGGGGGTGCGGACAGAAAGTTGGACCGCGGGGCGGTCCGGACTGGAGGTTCGCATG